>NZ_JBMOUD010000009.1:0-216661 GCF_049319665.1 Rouxiella sp. Mn2063
CAGCGACCCGATAAGCTAAGCGCAGGCGTTGGGTGCAGGGGCTTTCGCCGAAAAGCCCTTGCCGGTCGCGTTCGGCAATGCTGATATATTCCACTTCATTGATAAGCGACCGAACCTGCACAGTAATCATATAAATCAGCAACCAATATAATTGCAGGTATGTTTCTGCCGCAGAAACGAAAAAAGCGCCACAAGGGCGCTTTATTCTGAATTAGTGGTGGGTCGTGCGGGATTCGAACCTGCGACCAATTGATTAAAAGTCAACTGCTCTACCGACTGAGCTAACGACCCACGAATGTGGCATTTTTGCTTCTTAACAAACTGCGTTGAGTTTGTCTTACATTAGTGGTGGGTCGTGCGGGATTCGAACCTGCGACCAATTGATTAAAAGTCAACTGCTCTACCAACTGAGCTAACGACCCACTAATGTAATATTTTTACTTCTTTGCAAACCGCTACTCGGTTTGTACTAAACAGTGGTGGGTCGTGCGGGATTGACTCGTCTTCTAGACTCGCCCTCCGGGCAACGCTATGCGTTGTCGTCTCGCTTCGCTCGACTCGAACCTGCTGCAGGTTCTCATCAGTACGAATTAACTTTCCAACTATTCTGAAGCAGTGGTGGGTCGTGCGGGATTCGAACCTGCGACCAATTGATTAAAAGTCAACTGCTCTACCGACTGAGCTAACGACCCACTGTTTCTGCTTAAAACTCTCGTTGCTTTAACCGCTTACAAGTTGTCTGGGCAACGGCGGCATATATTACTGATATATGATCTGAGTGCAACCAATATCTTCCAATAGTTATCCAACTGCTTGTTCTTCACGCATTCAAGCCCGAAAAATGTGCAAATTAGCTATTTTCGGGCTGAATAACAAACTAGTGCGCAGCTAAACGTTTTTGAGCCAGTTTCGCTGATTCTGTATTCGGGTAGAGTTTTACTACCTGCTGGAAGACGGCTTTAGCTTTATCGCTGTCGCCTTTTTCCTGCATGATCACCCCAACCTTAAACATCGCATCAGAACTTTTCGGCGATTTAGGGTAATTCTTCACAACTACTGCGTAATAATATGTCGCGTCATCTTTTTTACCCTTGTTGTAATACAACTGGCCTAACCAATAATTGGCATTAGGCAGGTAATTAGATTTTGGATATTGCTTGATGAAAGCTTGGAAAGCAGAAATAGCTTGATCGTACTGTTTCTTTTCCAAAGCTAACGCAACTGCCGCATTGTAGTCAGTGTTTTCGTCACCAGTTTTTGCCGGAGCCGCTGCCTGTGCATCTGCTGCATTAGCATTGGCATCACCACCGCTGGCTGCTGCTGTTCCTGCTGCGGCGTTAGCAGCACCAGAGCCTTGGCTCATGCTGTCTAACTGCTGGAAAAGTTGCTTTTGGCGATCGGTAATTTGACTCAGCTGATATTGGCTCTCCTGGATTTGTCCCCGGAGTGTATCAATATCGTTCTGATTATCTGACAGTTGTTGCTGGATTTGATTTAAAAGCTGACCTTGACCGTTAGAAATACGTTCAAGTGAAGTGACTCGATCTTCTATCGAGCCTGAGCCGACATTACTGATTGGCGCTTGGGCAGTAGCGGCCCATGGGACCGCTACGCCAACCAGTAACGACAGACTCAACAGGTGATGTCTGAAGTTACTGTTCATGCGACTCTCTTAGTATACCAGTACGGCACGACGGTTTTTAGCGTAAGCCGCTTCGTCATGGCCCAGTACAGCTGGTTTTTCTTTACCGTAAGAAACGATAGAGATTTGGTCAGCAGAAACGCCTTTGCCTTGCAGGTACATTTTAACTGCGTTAGCACGACGCTCACCCAAAGCGATGTTGTATTCTGGCGTGCCACGTTCGTCGGCGTTACCTTCAACAGTCACTTTGTAAGATGGGTTGCTACGCAGGAATGCAGCGTGCGCATCCAGCATTTGAGCATATTCAGAAGACACATCGTACTTGTCCAGACCGAAGTAAACGATGTTGTTCTTTTGCAGCTCTTGCATCTGAAGACGCGCTTGCTCTTCAGAAGACATGTTGCCACTTTCTGCACCAGTGCTTGCGCCGATACCAGATTGGCCGTTGTCGGCGCTTTTGTGAGAACTACAAGCAGCGATTGCCATTACAGGCACAGCCAGCAGAAGCCCTTTCAGCACTTTGTTAAGTTGCATCTATTTGATCCTTTTATAATTTTGCCATACATAGTCATTCATGCATCACAGGTACGGCGACCAGGCAGGGAATGATACCTGTCCATCGGTAGCCGGAAGACGCGCTTTGAAACGCCCATCAATCGAGACCAAATCTAATACGGTTCCTAGCCCTTGAGAAGAGCTGTAGATCACCATAGTGCCATTCGGCGCGATACTAGGCGTTTCATCTAGGAACGTGTCCGTTAATACTTGAACGGCTCCCGTTTCCAGATCTTGTTTAGCGATGTGCTGGCTACCACCATTGGAACCGACCATAACCAGGGTTTTACCATCAGAGCTTACGTCTGAGTCCTGATTCTGGGAGCCTTCCCATGTTAGACGTTGCGGCGCACCGCCATTAATATTCACTTTATAAACCTGAGGGCGACCGCCCTGATCCGAGGTGAAAGCCAGGTTCTGGCTATCTGGGAACCAAGCAGGTTCAGTACTGTTACTACGGCCATTGGTCACTGGAGTAATTTGACCAGAAGCCAGATTCATTACATACAGATTCAGGCTGCCTGATTTAGACAAGGCCATTGCCAGTTTAGTACCATCTGGAGAAAACGCTGGTGCACCGTTGTGACGTGGGAAATCAGCAACTTGACGGATAGCACCGTTAGCAAGTGTCTGAATAACCAGCGCAGAACGACCACTTTCAAAGCTTACATAAGCCAGTTTGCTGCCATCTGGAGACCAGGCTGGAGACATCAGGGGCTCTGGTGAACGATGCACAACGAATTGGTTATAACCATCGTAATCCGACACGCGCAACTCATACGGGAATTTACCACCGTTGGTTTTGACAATGTAGGCAATACGAGTGCGGAACGCACCTTTAATACCGGTCAGTTTCTGGAATACTTCATCACTTGCGGTGTGAGCGGCGTAACGCAACCACTGTTTAGTGATTTTGTATTGGTTCTGCGCCAGTACACTTCCAGCGGCACCAGAAGTATCAACTAACTGATAAGAAACTAAGTAGCTGCCGTCAGCGCCAGGCTGAACCTGACCAACAACAACCGCATCAATCCCCAATGCAGTCCAGGCAGCCGGGGTTACCTCTGCAGCGCTGGTTGGCTGCTGCGGCATACGCGCTGGATCAATAGGGTTAAACTTACCACTGTTACGTAAGTCTGCAGCCACAATGCTGCCGATATCTTCAGGAGGTGTACCTGGACCTGCCCATTTAAATGGCACAACTGCGATTGGACGCGCAGTATCCACACCTTGAGTGATTTCGATACGAACTTCTGCATGCAACACAGATGCCCAAAGTATCAAAAGGCCAAACGCTACTCGAAATGCCTGTTTCATTGTATCTCCATTATCTGGACTAAGAGCCTGAACAAAATTTATAAAGCTTAGTTAGCAAGCGTATTAATAACCGGTATAACTATGAAATAACGTAGTATTTCTGCCGTACCACCCTTAAAACCCTTGTCGTTAACTGTGCAATTAATCCTATTGAACAGGCATCTATCTTCCCGCGATAAACTAGCAGAAGTTTAACAAACTGATGCACACAAAACTACAAACTCACCATATATACCATCGTAAAAGTCTCAAATATGACAATTATCGTCTGTTATTATGGCTTAAAGTCTAATGCTGCGTTTTTAAAGACCTCATACACATCTTGAGTAGGTGGTTTAGGTATTCTAGCCTGCCTTGCCGCCGCAACAGCTGCCTGGCAAAGCGCCGGATCACCACCTTCAGCTTTGATATCAATCAGCATGCCATCTGGCGCTAATTTTATACGCAGTGCGCAAGTTTTGCCTGCATAAGACTGCGCATCGTAAAACTTACTTTCAATAGCGGCCTTAACCTGTCCAACATAGTTAGCAATATCAGCACCTGACGCACCGCTCTTCTTATTGCTCCCCTTCCCTGCTGGCGCACCGCCACCACCTTTCGGTGCGTTTTTAGAAGACGCAAGGCCACCGAACAAATCATCAACGTCTGTTGCTTGCTTCGCTGCAGCAGCGGCTTTCTTCTTAGCCTCACCAGCTGCTTTCGCGGCAGCCGCTTTGGCTTCGCCAGCTGCCTTAGCAGCAGCGGCTTTGGCTTCTGCTTTAGCTTCAGCGGCAGCTTCGGCTTTGGCTGCGGCGGCAGCTTTAGCAGCTTCTGCCTTAGCCTCAGCTTTTGCTTGAGCAGCGGCCGCTTTTTTCTCAGCATCGGCAGCAGCTTTCTCTTTAGCTGCTTCCGCAGCCTCTGCGGCTTTTTGAGCCTCTGCTGCTGCTTTTTTAGCTTCAGCATCAGCTTGCTTCTTCGCGTCTGCCTGAGCTTGTTTCTTCGCGGCGGCAGCCGCAGCAGCAGCGGCTTCGGCTTCAGCTTGTTTCTTAGCTTCTGCCTGGGCTTTCTTCTGCGCGTCCGCTTGCTGTTTAGCGACTTTATCAGCCTCAGCTTTCGCTTTCGCTGCAGCGTCAGCGGCCTCTTTTTGCTGTTCTTTCACTTTAGCTGCCGCTGCGGCTGCTTCAGCGGCCTCAGCAGCTTGTTTTTGTTGCTCAGCAGCTTTTTTCTGCTGCTGTGCCGCTTTCTGTTGCTGCTCAGCCGCTTCCTTCTGCTCTTCAGCTTGCTTTTGCTCTTCAGCCTGTTTCTGTTGCTCAGCTGCTTGCTTTTGTTCTTCGGCCTGCTTTTGTTGTTCAGCCGCTTCTTTTTGCTGCTCTTCAGCCTGCTTTTTCTGCTCTGCGGCTTCTTTTTGTTGTTCGGCAGCTTCTTTCTGTTCTTCTGCCTGCTGCTCAGCTTTTTTCTGACGAGATTGCTGAGCCTGCTTTGAAGCTGATTCCTGTTGGCGATTGTACTGATCAACAATAGCGCCTGGATCAACCATCACAGCAGAGATATCGCTGCCACCGCCGCCGCCACTCATGCTGGTATCTTCTTGCGTCGAACCCCAGATCAATAGGGCTACCAAGATAATATGCAGAATGACCGAAACAATAACGGCGCGTTTGAGCTTATCGTTTTGTTCAGTTACCGTTGCCTTTACCAAAATAGATTTCCCAACACAAGATTGCTAAAAACCGGCATGTCCTGGCGATGAACCCAAGGTTAACTGAGTACCATCAAACCAAGACAAACCAGGCTTTAAATAAATGTCACTGACTTGTCAGATAGGTTGTGTCATCAGACCGACAGACTTAACACCCGCCTGATGCAGCATGTTCAATGCCTTAATAATTTCATTATAAGGCACTTCTTTTGCTCCACCGATCAGGAACACCGTTTTAGGGTTAGCCTGAAGAAGACTACCCGCTTCGGCGATCACCTGCTGTTCTGGCAGCTGTTCCATTCTTTCGCGGTTAACAACCATGGTGTATTGACCTACACCAGATACTTCAACGATCACCGGCGGGTTATCATCGGTCGACACCGTTTTAGAATCTGTCGCATCTGGAAGATCAACTTCCACGCTTTGAGTAATAATCGGAGCGGTTGCCATGAAGATCAGCAACAGCACCAATAATACGTCAAGCAATGGAACGATGTTTATCTCAGACTTTTGTTCGCGACGACGACGTCCTCGTACTCGAGCCATGCTGTCCTCCCTTAATTGCTGCTTTCGCGAGCGAAAGCCTGACGGTGCAGGATAGCAGTGAACTCTTCCATGAAGTTGTCGTAATTTTGCTCAAGTTTACTTACGCGCTGGTTAAGGCGGTTATAAGCCATAACAGCAGGAATTGCTGCAAATAAACCGATAGCAGTGGCGATCAGGGCTTCAGCGATACCAGGCGCAACCATTTGCAAGGTCGCCTGTTTGACCGAACCCAAACCAATGAAGGCATGCATAATTCCCCAAACAGTACCAAATAAGCCGATATATGGACTAATTGAACCAACGGTACCAAGGAAAGGAATATGGGTTTCTAGCGACTCAAGTTCGCGGTTAAACGAAATACGCATCGCACGGGTTGAGCCTTCAATCACCGACTCAGGCGCGTGGCTATTAGCACGATGCAAACGCGCAAACTCTTTAAAACCAGAGTGGAAGATCTGCTCAGCACCGGTCAAGCTTTCACGGCGCCCTTGGCTTTCTTGATACAGTCGGGAAAGCTCGATTCCAGACCAAAATTTATCTTCAAACGCTTCTGCTTCACGCGTAGCAGCATTCAGCACTTTCGTTCTCTGAATGATAACTGCCCAA
The DNA here is from genome assembly GCF_049319665.1 of Rouxiella sp. Mn2063. Taxonomy (NCBI): domain Bacteria; kingdom Pseudomonadati; phylum Pseudomonadota; class Gammaproteobacteria; order Enterobacterales; family Yersiniaceae; genus Rouxiella; species Rouxiella sp. Mn2063. Next base: position 6,345 of record NZ_JBMOUD010000009.1, read on the forward strand.
GATGCGATAGAAAAGCACACCAAGATAAGCATGATCAGCTTAACCAAGATGCTGGCCTTTAAAAATAAATCAAAAATGTTCATGTCAGTCACTGCTTAAACTCCGCGACAATAGACTTAGGAAGCGCACGTGGCTTCATTAGGTGTGGATCTATGCATGCAATCAACACTTCTGCTGTACTCAGAAGGTTTCCCTGCGAATTTAAAATTCGCTGTGCAAAGGTAAGTGAAGCCCCGCGAATGTCTGTGATCTCACTTTGAACATCCAGCAAATCATCTAAACGCGCTGGAGCCAAGTATTCGACCGTCATACGGCGGACAGCAAAAGCGGCGTGTTCACCCAACAACTGCTGTTGGTGAACATTGTGTTCGCGCAACATCTCTGTGCGAGCCCTTTCAAAAAAGGCGACGTAACGAGCATGATAGACCACACCACCTGCATCCGTATCTTCAAAATAGACACGAACCGGCCATCGGAACAACGTATTACTCACTCTACATCCCGTAATGCAATTTGACGGCACTACTATACGCAAGAGATTTCAGCTTTGGAATGGGTTGCAAGTCTGGAATGAAAATAATTATGGGCCAGAACGGCCCATTGATGGAACTTTGTCAACTATCTGTAAATTACGTAAAAAAATAGACCAAGCCTGCGAATAAAATAACCATGGCAGGTAGCGGTGCAAACACCGCCTTCCAACGTGAACGTTGGGGGCGAAACCCAAATCCATGAATCAATCCACTGCATACAGCCCAAATCAATACTATGCCATGCCAAACGGCTAAATCACTCGTCTGCGAAGCAAATTTGGCCGGTTGCCAAAAGACACACCCAGCCAATAGTAATGACATAATTAGGGAAAGGACCCGCAATGGGCCCTTGTCCGTTACAGCATAGAATTTATCAGCTAGCAGAGTCATTATTTGCCGCTTTTGCTGCTTTGCTCGATTCTACGTTTTCTACCGCCAGCGCAGTGATAATACCAAATGCGCAAGCCAGAAGCGTTCCAAGTATCCAGGCAAAATACCACATGGTTTAAGCTCCAGTTATGTTAACTCGTTAATACAAAGAGTGTTTGTTGTCTTCGATAAAGTTTTTATCTATACGTCCAAACATCTTGTAGTAAGCCCAGCAGGTGTATAGCAATACAATTGGCACAAAAATACAGGCTACAACTGTCATTACACGCAACGTTAACAAGCTTGATGTTGCATCCCACATTGTCAGGCTGACATCTGGCGTAGTGCTTGAAGGCATAACAAATGGGAACATGGTGATCCCAAACGTCAAGATGACACAAGCGATAGTCAGCGAAGATGAGACAAAGGCCAGCGCGCCTCTATTGAGTTTAGAGAAAAGAATCGTCAATAAAGGTAAAACAACGCCCAGGGCAGGGAATGCCCACAGTACAGGTGCTTTATTGAAGTTCAACAGCCAAGCCCCCGCCTGATGAGCTACCGTTTTGCGCAAAGGGTTCGACTCAGCAGCAGGATCCAATGCTGATGTCAGGACATAACCATCGATTCCTTTAATCAGCCAAATACCTGCAACCAGGAAGCAGACCATCATGACTAATGCTGAAATCTGCGACGCAGCACGAGTACGCAGACGGAGCTCACCGGTAGTACGCATCTGCAGGTAAGTTGCGCCTTGGGTGATTAGCATGGTTAAACTGACAATCCCGGCCAACAAACCAAATGGGTTTAGCAACTGCAACAAGCTGCCGGTGTAATACAGGCGTAAATAATCATCAATATGGAAAGGAACACCTAACAACAAGTTACCGAACGCGACACCAAAGACCAGTGCCGGTACAAAACTGCCGATAAAAATGCCCCAGTCCCACATACCGCGCCAACGGCTGCTTTCTAACTTGGAACGGTAGTCAAATCCAATTGGGCGGAAGAATAGCGCACAGAGCACTAATATCATCGCGCCATAAAACCCGGAGAAGGCTGCCGCATAGACCATTGGCCAAGCGGCAAACAATGCTCCACCCGCGGTAATCAACCATACCTGGTTGCCGTCCCAGTGGGGAGCTATAGCGTTGATCATAATGCGGCGATCGGTGTCTGTTTTACCGATAATACGAGCGAGGATCCCTACGCCCATATCAAAACCATCGGTCACAGCGAAACCAATACACAGCACGCCAATCAGCACCCACCAAATGAATCTTAGAGACTCATAATCAAACAAGTTTTCACCAAACATATGTGGACTCCCTTTTACCGTGCTTGCTCAATGGGCGCAGAAGTTTGCTCAAAATGATAGCGGCCAGTTTTCAGGCTGCTAGGCCCCAAACGGGCAAATTTGAACATCAAGAACATTTCAGCGACAAGGAACAGGGTATAAAGGCCGCAAATCAGACTCATCGACAACAGAACATCCGTTGTGGTGAGTGATGAGTTAGCGACGGCGGTAGGCAAGATTTCACCAATTGCCCACGGTTGACGGCCATACTCGGCAACAAACCACCCTGCTTCCACTGCGATCCACGGTAATGGTAAGCCGTAAAGTGCAGCGCGCAGTAACCAACGCTTCTGGCCAATTTTACCTCGTAGAACAGAGATGAACGACAGTCCGATAATCACCAACATCAATATGCCGCAAGCGACCATGATACGGAAAGCGAAGTAAAGAGGCAGAACGCGAGGAATAGAATCCTTCGTCGCTTTTTGGATCTGGTCTTCAGTCGCATCAGTCACATTCTGCGTATAGCGTTTGAGCAACAAGCCGTATCCAAGATCTTTTTTGGTTTTCTCAAAATCGCTGCGGACGGCAGGATCAGTACTCCCAGCGCGCAACTCTTCTAATAATTGATAAGCTTTCATCCCATTGCGAATACGCACTTGGTGTTCTGCCATTAAATCGTTGATACCCGTGACAGGCGTATCGACTGAGCGAGTAGCAATGATCCCGAGCAAATAAGGGATTTTAATGGAGTAACTGTTCTCCATTTTGTCCTGATTTGGCAGGCCAATCAGTGTGAAGTCAGCAGGAGCGGGTTGGGTATGCCATTCGGCTTCAATCGCCGCAAGTTTGGTTTTCTGCACATCCCCCATTTCGTAGCCAGACTCATCACCTAATACGATCACTGATAATGTCGCCGCCAGGCCAAAACTTGCAGCAATGGCAAATGAACGCTTAGCAAATGCGGTATCACGACCTTTTAGCAGATAGTAAGAACTGATCCCTAGGATAAACATCGCCCCAGTGACATAACCGGCCGCCACGGTGTGAACAAATTTCACCTGAGCTACTGGATTAAGTACTAACTGAGAGAAACTCACCATCTCCATACGCATGGTTTCATAGTTGAAATCGGAAGCAATCGGGTTTTGCATCCAACCATTAGCAACGAGAATCCACAGTGCAGAAAGGTTTGACCCCAGTGCAACAAACCAAGTCACCGTCATATGTTGAACTTTGGACAGTCGATCCCAGCCAAAGAAGAACAAACCAACGAGCGTTGACTCAAGGAAGAATGCCATTAAACCTTCGATGGCCAATGGCGCACCGAAGATATCACCGACATAGTGAGAGAAATATGACCAGTTAGTACCGAATTGGAATTCCATAGTCAAACCGGTAGCAACCCCTAGCGCAAAGTTAACTGCAAATAACTTGCCCCAGAACTTAGTCATATCTTTATAGATTTGTTTGCCGGTAAGAACATATACCGTTTCCATAATTGCTAATAAAAACGCCATACCCAGCGTTAATGGAACAAATAGGAAATGGTACATGGCTGTTAAAGCAAACTGTAAACGCGACAGCTCAACGATATCAAACATCTTGACCCCTTGCTCCTCAGAGGAAGACTCGAAATTACAGTATATGGCGCTGGATTATCCTGTACGCCTCATGATTACTGCTGTGTATTACACTATTTTCTGGTGTGTAGTCCCCGGAAATTAAAGTAAATAACAAATGGCTAACATAAAGTATTTCATCCTGCTTTAAAGGCTACGCACCTATAAATAAGATGATAAGGCTTCCCCTTGCGGGAGATGGCCTGACAGTATGGTCGCCAGATTGCACCGCCTGATATTACGCTACTAATCTCAGACATCAAATAGCTTTTTCTTTTTGGCAAAGTACTTTCACACATCTAGATCAAATAATTAAGTTTTTATCAGCTTTAGCCAATATTGTTTTAAAGCAATTTTTCTATTTTATCTTTATATTCACTGAGATAGTGATCATTAAGAAAATTAAAATATCAATCTATGTCCACAATAGGTTTAATGTTGCCACATGGTTAAATAAGTGTGAATCGCATGGGAAATATAGTTATTATTAATTTAAACATCATTTTTATGATTTATTTTTAATTTTATATTTATTGATTTAGATCATTAAAATATCACTAACCTTTTAGAATAGACTACTTTTGAACATTAGGAAAAAAACTAGAGACATTATTTGTCGCTGCTCACAATAAATTATTGCTGTAAGAACGTAGCGTTTCCCCCCTGCCGCAGAGCCCCCTTTCTATGATGAAAAACAATCACCACCTCCCGAAGAGGGTGTTTAAAGCTGGCAATGAAAAAGGGCCATCCGAAGATGACCCTTTAGACAGCATAGAGCTAAAGACAATTAGCGAGGCAATACGGCTTTCACTGCGTCACCAATATCTGCCAGGCTACGTACAGTTTTCACGCCAGCAGCTTCAAGAGCAGCAAATTTATCGTCTGCAGTACCTTTACCGCCAGCAATGATCGCACCAGCGTGGCCCATACGCTTACCTTTAGGTGCAGTAACACCGGCAATGTAGCCTACTACTGGCTTAGTCACGTGCTCTTTGATGTAAGCAGCAGCTTCTTCTTCTGCGTTACCACCGATCTCACCGATCATGACGATAACTTCAGTCTGTGGATCTTCCTGGAACAGTTTCAGGATGTCGATGAAGTTAGAACCAGGGATTGGGTCACCACCGATACCAACACAAGTAGACTGACCAAAACCGCCGTCTGTGGTTTGCTTAACGGCTTCATAAGTCAGCGTACCTGAACGGGAAACGATCCCTACTTTACCTGGCTGATGAATGTGACCAGGCATGATACCGATCTTACATTCGCCTGGGGTGATGACACCTGGGCAGTTCGGGCCGATCATACGCGCGTCGGTTTGTTCCAGCTTAGCTTTGACCACCAGCATATCCAGCGTTGGGATACCTTCAGTGATACAGATAACCAGCTTAATGCCAGCATCCAGCGCTTCCAGGATAGAATCTTTGCAGAATGGCGCTGGTACGTAGATAACAGAAGCCGTTGCACCGGTTTTTTCTACCGCTTCACGCACAGTGTTAAATACTGGCAGGCCCAAATGCTCGGTGCCGCCTTTGCCTGGCGTGACACCGCCAACCATTTTCGTACCGTAAGCAATCGCTTGTTCAGAGTGGAAAGTCCCTTGGCTACCGGTGAAGCCTTGGCAAATGACTTTGGTATCTTTATTGATTAAAATCGACATTATTTACCCTCCACTGCAGCAACAACTTGCTGAGCCGCATTGGTCAGACTGGTTGCAGCAATGATGTTCAATCCACTATCTGCCAGTTTCTTGGCACCCAGCTCTGCATTGTTACCTTCCAGACGTACAACAACAGGTACGCTAACGCCAACTTCGCCCACTGCACCGATGATGCCGTCTGCAATCAGGTCACAGCGTACGATACCGCCGAAGATGTTAACGAATACCGCTTTGACTTTTTCGTCTGACAGGATAATTTTGAATGCTTCAGTTACACGTTCTTTGGTCGCGCCACCGCCAACGTCCAAGAAGTTAGCAGGTTCGCCGCCGTGCAATTTAACGATGTCCATCGTACCCATTGCCAGGCCAGCACCGTTAACCATGCAACCGATGTTGCCATCAAGCGCAACATAGTTCAGTTCCCATTGTGCCGCTTGAGATTCGCGCGCATCTTCCTGGCTCAGGTCACGCATTTCACGCAGCTCAGGCTGGCGGAACAATGCGTTACCATCGGCACCTAATTTGCCATCGAGGCAGATCAGATCACCCGTTTTGGTGATAACCAATGGGTTGATTTCGATCAGCGCCAGATCACGCTCAAGGAAGATGTTAGCCAGACCCATAAAGATCTTGGTGAATTGCGCAACTTGCTTACCTTGCAGGCCAAGCTTAAACGCCAATTCACGGCCTTGGTATGGCTGAGGACCCGTTAATGGATCCAGCGCAGTTTTGTGGATCAGGTGCGGAGTTTCTTCTGCAACCTTCTCAATTTCAACGCCGCCTTCGGTAGAAGCCATGAAGACTACACGACGTGAGCTACGGTCAACAACTGCGCCCAAATACAGCTCTTTATCGATATCAGTCGCCGCTTCAACCAGAATCTGGTTAACCGGTTGGCCATGTGCATCAGTCTGATAAGTTACCAGACGCTTACCTAACCAATTTTCAGCAAAAGTACGGATCTCTTCTTTGCTGTTAACAAGTTTTACACCACCAGCTTTACCACGGCCACCAGCGTGAACCTGGCATTTTACAACCCATGGGCCAGCACCGATTTTTGATGCAGCTTCTTCAGCTTCACGCGGCGTGGAACAAGCAAAACCAGAAGGTGCAGGAAGGCCGTAGCGCAGGAAAAGCTGCTTAGCCTGATACTCATGTAAATTCATGATGTTCTATCCATTCTATTTCAGTAGGTAGGTATCTTGCAGGGCACACCGCAGCGTACCCTGATTATGAATGCGAGTTAAAACAGAAAACTAGACGTCCAACAGCAAACGAGCTGGGTCTTCTAGCATTTCTTTAATAGTCACCAAGAAGCCAACAGATTCGCGACCATCAACCAGACGGTGATCGTAAGACAGCGCCAGATACATCATTGGCTGAATTACAACCTGTCCATTTACCGCCATTGGGCGATCTTTAATGGCATGCATGCCCAAGATTGCGCTTTGTGGTGGGTTGATGATTGGCGTAGACATCAGAGAACCGAATACACCACCGTTGGTAACGGTAAAGTTACCACCGGTCAGTTCTTCAACTTTCAGTTTGCCATCACGGCCTTTAACTGCCAGCTCTTTGATGTTCTTCTCAATATCCGCCATACCCAAGGTATCGACATCACGCAGAACTGGAGTGACTAAGCCACGTGGAGTAGAAACAGCGATGCTTACGTCGAAGTAGTTGTGGTAAACCACATCTTCGCCATCAATAGAGGCGTTAACTTCTGGGTAGCGTTTCAGCGCTTCAACAACCGCTTTCAGATAGAAGGACATAAAGCCCAGACGCACGCCATGACGCTTCTCGAAAGCATCGCCATATTGTTTGCGCAAGTCCATGATTGGCTTCATGTTGATTTCATTGAAAGTCGTCAACATAGCCGTGCTGTTTTTCGCTTCCAACAGACGCTCAGCAACACGCTTACGCAGACGAGTCATAGGAACACGTTTTTCAGTACGTGAACCCAGCGCTGGTGCAGCTTGCTCTTGAGGTGCTTGAGCTGCTGGCTTAGCATCTTTTGACTTAGCGATGTACTGCTCAACATCTTCACGGGTCAGACGGCCACCAACACCGCTGCCTTTGATTGCGCTAGCATCCAAAGAATGCTCGGCGATCAGGCGACGAATTGCTGGGCTCAGCGCATCATTGCTTTCTTCTTCCAGAGCTGCAGTGTGACGTTGTGCTGGAGTTGATTCTTGCTCAGCATTTTTCTCCTGGCTTGGTTTGCCAGTGCTGTTGCCTGGACGCAGACGCGCCAGAATCTGGCGAGAAGTCACTGTCGCGCCTTCTTCTTCCAGAATGCTGTCTAAGATCCCAGCTTCACTTGCTGGTACTTCCAGAACCACTTTATCGGTTTCGATTTCAACCAGAACTTCATCACGCTCAACGCTATCGCCCGGTTTTTTGTGCCAGGTTGCTACAGTCGCATCAGCAACGGATTCAGGGAGATCTGGAACCAGAATATCTACGCTACTCATTAATCAATCCTTATGTGCTTTCACTATGCAATGACTATACCCGTCTTAGTTGAAGTGACATCAGCGTAGTTGCCGCCTTGATGTCACTTCGGTTATTCAGGGCATATTGTGATAATTAGAGTTATTCAACATTCAGCGCGTCATTAACCAGATCTTGCTGTTGCTTCTGGTGAACGGACATGTAGCCTACCGCAGGCGAAGCTGAGGCTGGGCGACCGGCGTAACGTAAAGATGCACCGAAAGGTACGACTTCACGGAAGTTATGTTGACTGCAATACCAAGCGCCCTGATTGAGCGGCTCTTCCTGACACCAGACGAAGTCATGTACGTGGGCATATTGCTCAATCGCTGCCTGTACCGCTTTGTGAGGGAAAGGATAAAGCTGTTCGATACGGATGATGGCAACGTCTTTTTGGTCGTTTTTACGACGCTGTTCCAGCAAGTCATAATAAACTTTACCGGAGCACATCACGACGCGTTTAACCTGCTTAGGATCCAACTCATCGATTTCGCCAATCGCCGGCTGGAAGGTACCTTCCGCCAGTTCATCGAGCGTCGATACCGCCAGTGGGTGACGCAGTAACGATTTCGGTGACATCACCACTAACGGACGACGCATACCGCGCAACGCCTGACGACGTAACATGTGGTAGACCTGAGCCGGTGTTGATGGAATGCACACTTGCATGTTCTGCTCTGCACACAGTTGCAGGTAGCGCTCCAGACGCGCTGAGGAGTGCTCAGGGCCTTGGCCTTCATAACCGTGCGGCAACAGCATAACCAGACCGCACATACGGCCCCATTTCTGCTCGCCAGAACTGATGAATTGGTCGATAACAACCTGAGCACCGTTAGCGAAGTCACCGAACTGCGCTTCCCAAATGGTCAGCGTACGTGGTTCAGCAGTAGCGTAGCCGTATTCAAATGCCAAGACCGCTTCTTCAGAGAGTACGGAATCCCAAACGTTAAATTCGCCCTGACCATTGTGAATATTGGATAACGGCACATAGACCGATCCATTTTTCTGGTTGTGGATCACAGCATGACGATGGAAGAAGGTACCACGTCCCATATCTTCGCCAGACAGGCGAATAGGAATACCTTCGTCAACCAAGGAAGCATAGGCCAGGTTTTCAGCTGCACCCCAGTCAAACGCCTTCTTGCCTTCAGCCATATCCGCACGATCGGCATAAATTTTAGCGACGCGAGATTGCATTTCGATGGCTTCAGGTACGTAACAAACGCGGCGAGCCAAATCCTGCAAACGCTTAGGTTCCAGACGACTTGGATACTCTTCATCCCACTCATGGTTCAGATACGGTGACCATGCCAGAGTGTGAGTGTCATTTGGACGCCACTCATCAACCACACAATCCCCTGCATCCAATGCATCACGGTAAAGATTAACCATTTCGGTTGCATCTTCTGCCGTAGCAACTTTCTGCTCAGTCAGGATATCAGCGTAGATTTTACGTGGAGTAGGATGCTTTTTGATTTTGCTATACATCAACGGCTGAGTTGCACTTGGCTCATCAGCTTCGTTATGACCATGGCGGCGATAACACACCAAGTCGATCATTACGTCACGTTTGAAGGTATTGCGGAAATCCAACGCCAGGCGAGTCACGAAAGCAACGGCTTCCGGATCATCCGCATTAACGTGGAAAATCGGTGCCTGCACCATTTTCGCAATATCAGTACAATAATCCGTTGAACGGGCATCTTTCGGGTTAGACGTAGTGAAACCAACTTGGTTGTTGATAACAATACGCACGGTGCCGCCTACTTCATAGCCACGAGCCTGAGACATGTTCAGGGTTTCCTGAACGACGCCCTGACCGGTAATCGCCGCATCACCGTGAATAGTGATTGGCAGAACCATGTTGCTACGCGCTTCATCAAGACGGTCGCGACGAGCACGCACAGAACCGATAACAACCGGGCTGACGATTTCCAGATGCGATGGGTTGAACGCTAGTGCTAAGTGGACCATACCGCCCGCAGTTTCCACATCAGATGAGTAACCCATGTGATATTTCACATCGCCGGTACCCAAATGCTCTTTGTGTTTGCCTGAGAATTCGTCAAACAAGTCTTGCGGTTTTTTACCCAGAACGTTGATTAGCACGTTAAGGCGACCGCGGTGGGCCATACCCAACACAACTTCACGCGTACCATTCTTACCCGCGTGACGAATCATGTCTTTCAACATTGGCACTAACGCATCACCACCTTCGAGTGAGAAGCGTTTTGCCCCTGGGAATTTCGCGCCTAGGTAACGTTCCAAACCTTCAGCAGCGGTCAGCTCTTTAAGGAAAGTACGTTTTTCATCATTGCTAAATGCAGGACGTCCAACGACAGACTCGATGCGTTGTTGGATCCAACGCTTCTCGTCGGTGTTGGTGATGTGCATATATTCTGCACCCACTGAACCGCAATAAGTCTGTTTCAGCGCCGCATACAGCTCGCCGAGTTGCATGGTTTCTTTGCCGATAGCAAAAGAACCCACGTTGAAGGTTTCCTGGAAATCAGCTTCCGTCAGGTTATGGAAAGCAGGATCTAGATCAGGAACAGCATCCAGTTTCCATAATCCAAGAGGATCAAGATTCGCATTCTGATGACCACGGAAGCGGAAGGCGTTGATCAACTGCAGCACCTTGACTTGCTTGGCATCGGTTTGTGGATCGCTGATTGCGGTATTGTAACGCGAAGCATCTTTCGCCAGACGGCGGAAGTAGTCACGTGTTTGAGAATGGAGTTGCTCTGGTTTTACTCCTACCGCCGGAAGCTGTTTGAAAATTGAACGCCAGCTATCGTCAACGGAACTTGGATCGGTTAAGTAATCTTCATAGAGTTGCTCTATGTAAGACTGGTTCGCGCCCGCCAGATAGGAGGAATCCAGCCAGGCCTTCATTGCGCCGTTCTGCATCGTGATCCCTTAAGCTTTGAAGCTTTAGTTTTCGCCGTGGTTAATAAAATCACCGTAATACATCCGTAAAACGGTTTTCCATACAACAGTTCGCTCGACGTATTAACATTTGGCCATTCCCGAAACTAAACCCGTCATACTTGACGCTGCATCTGCGTTGGCTGCGCTCACTCACCCAAATCACTTACACAAGTAAGCTCATCAGGACTTTCTCACTTGCCGTCTTGATGCAACCCCAATTATTTAGGGTATTAACCATTCCTAAAACAACAAATTTCTAAAACAATAAATAGGTCATTTTGTCACAGTACTTAAGTTTCTTGAGCCTATTGCTCTATCAAGGAACCTCCAAAAACCAACGCACTTAAGGAGAGGTGAGAACATCCTGCCCTCAATGTACCTAACCAGGTACAAATCACAACGCTGCTGGCTTTTGGAGCCACCCTGTAAAAGGGTCATTCAACTTCCAGGTAATATTTTCAATTTCCGTTTATCAACTTCAACTGCCAGGTAAATTTTTCTACGTACCGATACTATATCGCAAAAGTTTGCATTATTGGTGTTAGTTTGTTGCAAATTTGTTGATTTGATCTCTATTACTTCAACGGGAACCTAAGTTCCCGTTGAAGTTGCTTATTTATCAATCAGGCATTACGTTGCAGCAGCATCGACTTAATGTGTCCAATTGCCTTAGTCGGGTTCAGCCCTTTAGGACAAACACTGACACAGTTCATGATGCTGTGGCAGCGGAATACGCTGAAAGCATCATCCAGATTATCCAGACGCGATTGGGTTTCAGTATCGCGAGTATCAATCAGGAAACGATAAGCCGCTAACAAACCTGCCGGCCCAATAAACTTATCTGGGTTCCACCAGAATGATGGGCAGGAGGTCGAGCAACATGCACAGAGAATACATTCGTACAATCCGTCCAGTTTCTCGCGCTCATCCGGCATCTGCAAGTGTTCACGAGCAGGAGGATTTTTCCCATCATTGAGCAGGTAAGGTTTGATCTTCTCGTATTGCTTGTAGAATTGTCCCATATCTACCACCAGGTCACGCACAACAGGCAAACCTGGCAGAGGACGGATAACAATCTTCTTATTACCATTACGCAAAGCAGAGACTGGCGTAACACAAGCCAGACCATTTTTACCGTTCATGTTAACGCCGTCAGATCCGCAAACACCTTCGCGGCAGGAGCGGCGGAAAGACAAGGTTGGATCTTGTTCTTTCAACTGAATCAGCGCGTCAAGCAACATCATGTCGCGCCCTTCTTGCGCTTCCAGTACATAGTCTTTCATGTATGGCGCGTCATCAACATCCGGGTTATAGCGATAAATCGAAAATTCGAGTTTCATAATCTGTCTCCGCTCTGCCCTAGTAAGTACGTGCTTTTGGCGGGAAGGCCGCACGAAGCTTAGGCTGCATGTTCACCTCACGGCGGGTCATACTTTCGGTTTCCGGCTGATACAGCGTATGGCATAACCATTGCGCATCATCACGATCCGGGAAGTCGAAACGGCTATGAGCGCCGCGGCTTTCAGTACGGTAGTTAGCTGAAACAGCAGTAGAGAAAGCAGTTTCCATCAAGTTATCCAACTCCAGGCACTCAATGCGCTGGGTGTTAAACTCGGTAGAGGTGTCATCCAAACGAGCATTTTTAAGACGTTCGCGAATAACTTTAAGCTCTGCCAGACCTTTTGCCATCGCATCACCTTCACGGAATACCGAGAAGTTGTGCTGCATACAGGTTTGCAGATCTTTACGGATTTGCACTGGATCTTCACCAGAACGGGTATTGTTCCAGCGGTTAACGCGCTCAAGCGATACATCAATGTCAGATTGGCTAGCCTCGCGGCTCGCACCTTGTTCATTGATAGATTCTTGCAAATGCAGACCTGCTGCACGACCGAATACTACCAGGTCAAGCAACGAGTTACCGCCCAAACGGTTGGCACCGTGAACCGATACGCAGGCAATTTCACCCACGGCGAACAGGCCCGGGATCACCACATCTTCGCCCTTCTCGTTCACACGCAATGCCTGACCCGTTACTTTGGTCGGAATACCGCCCATCATGTAGTGACAGGTTGGAATAACCGGGATAGGTTCTTTAATAGGGTCAACGTGAGCAAAGGTACGAGACAGCTCAAGGATACCAGGCAGGCGTGATTCAAGTACGTCTTTACCCAGATGGTCAAGTTTCAGCTTAGCATGCGGCCCCCACGGACCATCGCAGCCACGACCTTCACGGATTTCGATCATGATTGAACGAGCAACCACGTCACGACCGGCCAAGTCTTTAGCATTCGGCGCATAGCGCTCCATGAAACGCTCACCATCTTTATTGAGCAGGTAACCACCTTCACCACGGCAACCTTCGGTAACCAGAACACCGGCACCGGCGATACCCGTTGGGTGGAATTGCCACATTTCCATATCTTGCACCGGTACGCCAGCACGTAATGCCATGCCAACACCGTCGCCAGTATTAATGTGTGCGTTGGTAGTAGATTGATAAATACGGCCAGCACCACCGGTTGCCAATACTGTTGCTTTGGCTTTGAAATAGACCATTTCGCCTGTTTCAATACAGATAGCGGTACAACCAACAATCGCACCATCCTGATTTTTCACCAGATCGAGTGAATACCACTCAGAAAAAATCGTCGTGCCATTTTTCAGGTTTTGCTGATAAAGCGTGTGCAATAGCGCATGGCCGGTACGGTCAGCTGCAGCTGCAGTACGTGCCGCTTGTTCGCCACCGAAATTCTTCGATTGACCACCAAACGGACGCTGATAAATTTTGCCGTTATCAAGACGGGAGAAAGGTAATCCCATGTGCTCAAGCTCAAGAATCGCTTCCGGGCCAGTTTTACACATATATTCAATGGCATCTTGGTCACCGATATAGTCGGAACCTTTGACGGTGTCATACATATGCCATTCCCAATCATCGTCATGGGTGTTACCTAGCGCAACGGTAATACCGCCCTGCGCTGACACCGTATGAGATCGGGTTGGGAAAACTTTAGAAATCAGGGCACAAGATAAGCCTGACTGTGAAATTTGCAATGCTGCCCGCATACCTGCGCCACCTGCGCCGATTACAACAGCATCAAACTCTCTGACTGGCAGATTCATTTACGCTCCCCACACAACAATTGTTCCATAAAGTAGATAGACGACTAACACGACGACGACGGCCAATTGCAGCACCAGTCTTACAGCCACCGGTTTGACATAGTCAGTTAGCACCTGCCACAGGCCGATCCATGCGTGAATCAAAATCGACAGCAAAGTCAGCAAGGTGAATACTTTGGTAATGGAGGAGGAGAAGAAGTCATGCCAGACTTCAAAATTGATTTCCTGAGCCATAACAACAAAGCCGAGGATATAGAGGATATAAAGGGTGATAATGATTGCCGAAGCACGAACTAATAACCAATCGTGTACGCCATTACGTCCCAATGCCGATACATTGTTTACCATACAAACACTCCAGCCAGAATGGACAGCACAACGGTAAGAACAATCGCAACTTGTGCAGATAGTCTACCGGCAGCCAAACTCTCTTCGACATAGCCAAAATCCATCAGCAAATGGCGAATGCCACCGCAAACGTGATAAGCCAGAGCCGTCAGTATTCCCCAGAAAATGAACTTAACGAAAAAACTGTTCATAATCGAAGCAGCATGTGCAAATCCTTCCGGGGAGGAAAGAGAAATGCCAAGCAGCCAGAGGAGGATACCAACAGCAACGAAGGTAATTACGCCAGAGACACGGTGTAAGATGGACGCTATCGCAGTAACGGGAAACTGGATCGTTTTCAGATCTAGATTGACAGGTCTTTGTTTTTTCACGGGTTTGCCCACACAGCTCTTATTATTTTCCTTCCTCCGGCCTGGGCGGGGATCAGACAGCGTTATAGGTAAGGCCCTATAGGTCACGCTCTCAAACACCACATCCACTGTGCTTAAGGCGCGTTATAAGCTAACGCTGGGTGCTCCTACTTCAGGGTGTTCCGGAGACCTGCACGAATTATAGGGTGATCACATTCCTTTTACAATTGTCCTACAAACGCTTTGATCACATTTCTGCGAAACAGTGATTTAGCTCGCATTTCTGACATTAAAAACAAAATAAATTATGTGGTTTGACATTTGAACAACATTTCAATTACAAATATGACACTCATACTGGCGTATAATCATCTCTACTGAACGCACATGCCGTTTCGGTTTCGCAGAACGAACATCGTCGTCTTGCTGAACGCACATATAGTTCTATGTGAGCACTTCCCTGCTGGCGTAAGTTATGCAAAAGTAACTGCCGTGCATATCCTCATAGTTCTAGCGGGCTATAGTTTATCGTAAGTAGATGGTTTTACAGCAGGTAAATAAGCAACAAAATATAATGGTCTATCGGATCTTTAATCACGGTGAAACACCGCTTATCCGTCGAGATGTTGCCTTATAGACAGCATTTGGTTTGGCTCTTCGCATCTTTTTTAATCGATAGCACGAGTTCACACCGACACAATTAATAACGACGGTTTACTAAAAGTCGCGTGCGAGATTTCCGTAGTTAAAGATTTTTAAATGAGGCGCTAAGGAGACTGTAAAATGGCTGATAAGAAAGCGACACTTACCCTACAAGATCACGATGCAATTGAACTCGCCGTGCTATCTGGCACCCAAGGCCCAGATGTTATCGATGTGCGAGCTCTTGGATCAAAAGGCTTGTTCACCTTCGATCCTGGCTTTACTTCTACCGCATCCTGCGAATCCAAAATTACTTACATTGATGGCGACGAAGGCATATTACTGCACCGCGGTTTCCCTATCGATCAGCTAGCTCAAAACTCGAACTATCTGGAAGTCAGCTATCTGTTGCTCTACGGTGAAGCGCCAACCCAGGAACAATACGAAGAGTTCAAAACTACCGTTACCCGCCACAGCATGATCCATGAACAGATTACTCGTCTGTTCCACGGTTTCCGTCGTGACTCGCATCCAATGGCAGTACTGTGCGGCGTAACGGGTGCACTTGCAGCGTTCTATCACGATTCAATCGATGTTGAGAACGAACGTCACCGCGAGATTGCAGCTTATCGCCTGCTGTCTAAAATGCCGACCGTTGCAGCAATGTGTTACAAATATTCTATCGGCCAACCTTTTGTTTATCCGCAGAATAATCTCTCTTATGCGGGTAACTTCCTGCATATGATGTTCGCGACTCCTTGTGAAGAATACAAAGTAAATCCAGTGCTGGAAAAAGCTATGGACCGTATTCTGATCCTGCACGCTGACCACGAACAAAATGCCTCAACTTCAACCGTGCGTACTGCGGGCTCTTCGGGCGCGAATCCATTTGCCTGTATCGCGGCAGGGATCGCCTCACTGTGGGGACCTGCTCACGGTGGCGCAAACGAAGCCTGCCTGAAAATGCTCGAAGAGATTAATACTGTTGAGCACATCCCTGAGTTTATTCGTCGTGCTAAAGATAAAAATGACTCGTTCCGCCTCATGGGCTTTGGTCACCGTGTTTACAAAAACTACGACCCACGCGCCACCGTGATGCGCGAAACCTGTCATGAAGTGCTCGAAGAATTGAATATGAAAGACGACCTGTTGGAAGTGGCGATGGAGCTTGAACACATTGCGCTGAACGACCCGTACTTCATTGAACGTAAACTCTACCCTAACGTTGATTTCTATTCAGGTATCATCCTGAAAGCAATGGGTATTCCGTCTTCCATGTTCACTGTTATCTTTGCGATGGCACGTACCATTGGCTGGATTGCTCACTGGAACGAAATGCACCAAGACGGCATCAAAATCGCTCGTCCACGCCAGCTTTACACTGGCTATGACAAACGTGATTTCAAATCTGACGTTAAGAAAAGATAAGAAATTTATCGTTTTCTTAGAAAAGCACCTTCGGGTGCTTTTCTGCATTTAGGAGATGAATCTTGCTGTTAAAAACATAACTTTACGGCTAAAAGCTTTGTTAAAAGAAATAGAGCTAAAGTTAGATTTGACAGCCGGGACAATAAAAAAATGGCCGGGATGACTGCATCGTTTTCACGACTACTTGCCCACACCGCTCACAATTTTTCCCTTCACGAGCAAAAACCTTAAAGCGAAATAGCGCGCCATGATGATAGTTCTCATCAACCTGGCCACGCGTAGCATACGAAAGACGAGCAATGCTTAAACAGGCGTCGGATAACGCATCAAGCTGGGTCTCATCGAGGTTTTGCGGCTTATGATGAGGTAATAATCGTGCCTGCCAAAGTATTTCCGCCCGCAGATAATTACCCAATCCAGCGAGAAACCCTTGGTCGAGTAACATTGCGCCTAATTGGCGGCGGCAAAACCCCTCAGAAAGTAGACGCGCCTTCACCTGCTCAATCTGCAAACTGCTATCAAGCACATCAGGCCCAATGCGCTGCAAGAACGGATGCTGGCTTATTTCTTGTGTGGGCCAGATTTCAATATCAGATGCGCTGTAGAGCAGAATTGCACTGTCTGTCGTTGCTAGCTTAACTCGTAGCGAACGCTTAGTATCTTCCAGACTCTCGCCTTGATGTTGTACGCGCCATACGCCATACAATTGATTATGCGTGTATAGCGTCAAGCCATTGGAGAAGTGAGTTAACAGCGCCTTGCCACGCGTTTCAATCGCGGTAACACGATGGCCTATCAGAGTGGATTGATAAGGGACTAAATGCGCAAAGGCAAACCAGACATCAGTTAAAGGTTTGTTCAATACCGCTTGTTCTAATAAATCCGCAGCACGGCGAATCTCAGGGCCTTCAGGCATAAGTCTAGCTCCCTTTAGTTAATGATAACCCTTCCCTATATTAAAAATAAAAATAGAGAAATACCGTTCTAAAACCCGATATTCCCCTATTTTCGTCATGCTTAGCTAGCTTGAACGTTGATGCCTTTCTCAGCGAAGGTAGCCCGTAAACTGCGGGCGAAGGCTAAAGCATGTTCACCATCACCATGTAAGCAAACGGTATCTGCCTGTACTGGAACCGCAATACCATCACGGCTGATCACTTGCTTTTGCAATATCATGCTCAGCGTCTGATCTAGCGCCTGCTGGTCTGTTTCAATCAACGCATCAGGCTGACTACGTGATACCAGATTGCCATTGCTTTGATAGCGTCTGTCGGCAAACACTTCTTGCCGGGTTGTCAGCCCCAATCGCTCACCAGCACGAATTAACTCACTTCCAGCTAATCCGACCAAACGTAACGAAGGATCAACCGCTTTCACCGCACGAGCAATGGCATCAGCCAACTCAGGTTCAACCGCAGCTTGGTTATAGAGCATGCCATGAGGCTTGACATGCACCATTTTTCCACCTTCGGCATGAGTAATAGCAGTCAGTGCACCAAGTTGATATACCACTTGTGCATAGATGGTTTCTGCTGGCAATTGCATTGCTGTGCGACCGAAATTTTCCCGATCGGGGAAACTAGGGTGTGCGCCAATCGCCACGCCGAACTCCAACGCCCAACGTACAGATTGGCGCATGGTTTGTGCGTCTCCCGCATGAAAACCACAGGCAATATTGGCAGAACTAACTAATTGCAGTAACTCGCGGTCATTGCCACAGCCTTCGCCTAAATCGGCATTCAGATCAACTATCATGCAATCCCCACTTAATTTGTTCGATAGCGCGTTTTTGCTCTATAAGCGCCAACTGTGCTTCTTCAACCGTACATTTCACAAAATGCACCGGTTCACCAAGACGAATCTGCGCCAGATTATAGAGATCGGCTTCGATAACGCAGGCTATCTTCGGATAGCCACCTGTCGTCTGCGCATCAGCCATCAGCACAATGGGTTGGCCGTTATGCGGCACCTGAACCACGCCGGGAACTAAGCCATGCGATAACATCTCTCGCGGCGTTTCACGCTCTAATACATGACCATGCAGTCGGTAACCCATGCGATTACTTTGTGGACTTAGCTGCCAGGCTGTGCGCCAAAATGCCTCACGAGCCGCTAGACTGAACTCTTGATATTCTGGACCTGCTAATGCGCGGATGCGGTTACCAAACAGCAGTTGCTTCACACCTGCCGTTTTCTTTGGCATGTTACGCGGTTCACCAATAGGTAACTCATCGCCGTCTTTAATCTGCCGCCCGAGGAAACCACCAAAACCGGCTTTCATATCGGTACTACGAGAATTCAAGACCAAAGGCACATCGATACCACCTGATACGGCAAGATAGCTACGCATACCACGCATTGGCATCTTCATTTTCAGCGTTTGCCCAGCCCGAACCGAGTAACGCCAGCCGGTCCACAGCACTTTCCCGTCTAGTTCTGCATGACAACCTGCCCCTGTTAATGCAATCCAGCCCGGTTGCGTGAATTCGCAACTAAACTGACCGAGCGTAATCTCCAGCCCAGCGGCATTTTCATCATTACCCACTAATAAATTCGCAATGCTGAGTGCCGGTGCATCAAGCGCACCGCTCGCGCTCACCCCAAGCTGACGATAACCACGTCGACCAAGATCTTGAATCAACGTGAACATCCCTGCGCGTAAAACTTTCAACATACGCCCTCCTTCTGAGGAATAAAGCGCAGCGTATCGCCAGGACGTAGCAGCGTTGGCAAGCGTTGTTTCGGGTCAAACATCGGTGTGGTGGTGTGGCCGATCAACTGCCAGCCGCCGGGGGTAATCAACGGATAAATCCCCGTTTGGCTGCCGCCAATACCGACAGAACCAGCAGGCACAGAAAGACGCGGTTCAGAATGTCTTGGCGTCGCTAAAATATCAGGCATGCCGCCAAGATAGGGGAATCCTGGCTGAAAACCGAGGAAATACACCACATAAGTGGCTCCCGAGTGACATTCAACAACCTGGCGTGGCGTCATACCGGTGTGTTGTGCGACAAACTCAAGATCTGGGCCGCCTTGCCCCCCGTAAACCACCGGTATTGTAATCTCACGAGACTCCGGCTCAAATGCCTGGCTTTCCTCCCACCAGCGCTGTAAGCGTTCAATCGCATCAACGGCCGTTTTCTGAGCATCGGTGAAAAGAATGGTCAGGTTATTCATGCCAGGAATAACTTCACTGATATCCGGGAAATCTGCCAAGCGTTGCGCTAATCCCCAAATACGTTGCTGACTAGATAAAGATACGGGTGGCTCAAGCTCTAAAACTACAGCACTTTCACCTAATAAATAACATCGTGCTCGTTGCACTCAACCCTCCTGAGGGCGGGAAAACTCACCGTAAAGTCGTTTCATTTATCCCCCAAATAATTGGCGTTGCATCAAAGCGGCAACAGGCACATCCCGATGAGCTTACTACGGTCAAGTGATTCGAGTAAGTTACCGCAGCCAGCGCAGAAACAACGTCAAGTATGACGGGTATATGATGATTAGTTATGCGTGAAAGCCTAGCTTCATGTCAACACATCCACGCCCTTAGTCCCACTTTCTAGCGCTTTGCTAAAATTCCCCCGATAGATATCAACTGCTACTATAAATAAAACTTGCCTGTTTTTACGCCGCAAGCACTAAGGAATGGAAGTCACCTATGCTGTTAATTTGTCGGATATTTAAGGAAATTTTGTGAAGAAAACCTTGGGCGTTTTTTTTCCTCTTTACACCACCACACTCTTAATGCTGCTGGGTTCTGGCCTGTTAACGACCTATGTTTCTTTGCGTTTAAGTGCGATCCACGTTACCGGCGCCACCATTGGTGCGATTATCGCCGCCAACTATATTGGGCTGGTGATCGGTGGTAAGGTTGGCCATTTTCTGATTGCACGAGTGGGTCATATTCGCGCTTATGTTTCCTGCTCCGGCATTATTACCGCGGCAGTACTGGGCCACGGCCTGACTGAGATGATCCCTGTTTGGGTCGTTTTACGTATGATTATCGGGCTGTGCATGATGTGCCAATACATGGTGCTGGAAAGCTGGCTCAACGATCAATCGGAGACCAAACAGCGTGGCCTGGTATTCGGCTTTTACATGGCAGCCACCTATCTGGGCATGTCATTAGGACAAGTGGTACTGATCCTGCAAGATGGTTTAGGTATGAGTACGCTGCTGATTATCGCGTTATGTTTTTCCCTCTGCCTGGTCCCGATTGCACTCACCACGCGTACAAAAGTCGGCCATATGTCTCCAGCGCCGATGGAGTTGAAATACTTCATCAACGCCATTCCTAAAGTGTTAGCCATTACACTGGTGATTGGTATGGTCGTCGGCTCTTTTTATGGCATGGCACCTATCTATTCTAGTCAACAGGCCTTCACCACTCAGCAAACCGGTCTGTTTATGGCGCTGGCGATCTTTGCCGGTCTGGTGGCGCAATTCCCGCTAAGTTGGCTATCGGATCGCTATAACCGTAACAAACTCATGCGCATCAATGCGTTGCTATTAACGATTACCGCGCTGCCGCTGGCATTGCTGACACATAGCGCCTTTCCATTAGTATTAGGACTCGGCTTTGTGGTCAGCATGACGCAATTTACGCTCTATCCGCTGGTCGTGGCGCTGGCGAACGATATGATCGAGCCAGAACGTCGAGTTTCGCTTTCTGCCTGCCTTTTAATGGCATTCGGCGTCGGAGCCTGTATTGGCCCGTTAGCCGTCGGCGCATTAATGGAGCCGCTGGGCGGGAATATCCTCTATGCCTTCTTTGCACTTTGCGGCGTAGGTATTGTGGCGTTGAGCCGTACTGCGGCGAAAGAGCAAGCGACGGTCATGGCCGACGATGCACCGTTACCACACATTGTGATGCCAGACAGTTTGAGCAGTTCTCCGCTCTCCCCGGCGTTAAATCCAACGTTTGATGAGCAATTAATTCAAGACACCATGCCAGCTCCAGAAAGTGCTAACGATGAATCTGTGGTGCAGCCGGAACAGGAAGATGCGGAGTTAGATTTCAGCGTGCAAGGCGCAGACCCGTTAGTCGATACCGGGTTACAGAAAGCCTTCACCTTGATGGAAGAGAGAATGCCGCAGGAAGATATTCCTGCGGCAGAGGAAAAACGCAATTCTGCTTAAGCAGGATTATCGATATCAATAAAAGTAACATCAAAACCGTGCTCGGCGGCCAGCCATTCGCCGAGCGCTTTCACACCGTAGCGCTCGGTGGCATGATGCCCGGCAGCGAAGAAGTGCAGCCCCATCTCACGGGCAATATGAATAGTTTGTTCGGACACTTCACCACTGATAAACGCATCCACGCCAAAATCCGCCGCTTGCTGAATAAAACCCTGCCCACCGCCAGAACACCAGGCTACACGACGGATTTCAGCCGGACCGCCTTGCGCGCTATGTAGTACTTTGCGCCCTAAACGTGCTTCAATTAATGCGGCAAAAGCGTCGGGTGCGACAGACTCAGCCAGCTCGCCATAAGGCACCAGCGGCATCACTTCCCCCTGAACCTGAATACCGAATAACGTCGCCAATTGCGCGTTATTCCCCAACTGCGGATGAGCATCCAACGGTAAATGGTAGCCATATAGATTGATGTCATTAAGCAGCAAGGTTTTCAGGCGATTGCGTTTCATCCCGCGTACCACCGCCGGTTCGTTTTTCCAGAAGTAACCGTGATGAACCACAATGGCATCGGCCTGCTGCTCAACTGCGGCATCCAATAATGCCTGGCTGGCGGTCACACCAGTCACAATACGTTGTACTTGTGCGCGACCTTCAACCTGCAAACCATTCGGGGCGTAATCGTGGAAAGCGTTGACATCCAGACATTGGTTTATCAAGGTTTCGAGTTGGATGTTGTTCATTATGATTCTCACATTAATGCCAAATTTAGAGGGGTTCTTAATTTTTAGAATGCAAGCTTATCATCTCTGGCTATTTGCAACAGAGTCAATGACACCTCCTTCTGCAAGCTCAATACCGAATAAAGAGTAATCACAAGAATAAAAACACCTCTTTTTTCACTTAAAATTTGCATGCACATGCATTTATGTCTTTAATGTAATGATATGACATTACATGGAGGGTTAATTCGTTGAGCTGTAAAAACAATATTTTCCGGTCTTGAATTATTCACTTCAGTTTACTTGACGAAAGATAAAATCGAGGATAATTAATTGAAATATAATAAGTTAATTTACATCACAGGCTTACTATTTTGCTGCCTAACTTCCCCTATTGTTGCAACAGCCGCAGAGCAAGATTTTCGAGAAAAATGCCTGTCCTATGAAGGACCTGATATTGGAAACCAATATCCCGTTATCTCCAGCCATGCATACTTTGTACCCAAAAACAGCAAAATGCCTCTAAAAATCAGGGACAGAAACACGGGGGAATTACTAAAAAATCAAGAAATTAAATCAGATCTTTGTTTACTAAAGATCATATTAGGGCCGGGTGCACCGGGCGATAAAAACATGCCATCAACATCGACTGGTATTGGCGTGGAAATATGGCTCCCAGTGCCCGATGAATGGAATCAACGCTATATAGGCGTTGGACAGGATGGATTTGCCGGAGGAATAGAAGTCAAAGCTGCTGATATCGTGAGCGAATTTGGCAGTTCAGCATTGCGGGCCGCAAAGGATGGCTATGTCAGCGCAGCCTATGATGCTGGCCATGCATTTAAAGATGGCTCTAATGGTAGCTTCGGCTTACGAACCGACGGCTCAGTCAACTGGCCCTTGCTACAAGATTGGGCTTACCGTGGACTACATGGAATGACATTAGCAGCAAAGCAGGCTGCCCAAGATTTTTATGGTAAAAAACCGAAGTTTTCCTACTGGAACGGAGGATCTACAGGTGGCAGAGAGGGATTGATGCTAGCTCAGCGTTATCCAGCAGATTATAACGGTATTATTAGTGCTTATCCTGCTATTAATTGGCCAAGTTTTGCTACTGGTATTATGTGGCCACAGATTGTCATGCAACAAGAGCTAGGGCATCCAATCGAAGCAGATAAACTGGATCTTGTAACACAGCGAGCTATCAGGGCCTGTGATACAACGCTCACAGGACAACACGAAGGCTATCTCAGTGATATACACGGATGTAATTACAATCCATTAAAAGATAAAGATATTTTATGCGAAAGTATCACTAATACGACTAAATCCTGCTTAAGCCAGAAAGAAGCTCTCGCGGTCAATAAAATATGGTTTGGTCCCACAATGGATGGTAACTATATTGATCCAGCAAAGAATAATGGCGTGGAAAAATCACTTTCACTTGGCCACCTCTGGTACGGTTACAACCGTGGCGCAATATTATTCAACTCTCCGGTCAGTTATGGTGTTGGGCCAGCAGGTATAACTCCTTTCACAATTGGGGCCCATTGGCTGTCTATCGTGACGCAAGATCCGTCATTGGCGGATAACACATTCGTAAATGAGAAAAATCCCTCACGAGATGGCTGGAAAAAACTCCCTTACTCAGGGGAGTATTCATATGCCAGCATATTTATTCGCTCACTGCAGCAATTTGGCTCGATGAATGGTACTGACAGCGCTGATTTACGGGAATTTTCTGCATTAGGAGGGAAAATTATCCATTGGCACGGTCTAGCTGATAATCAGATCCCAGTTGGAGGCTCAATTAATTACTATGAACGAATTCTTTCTTCTTCTGGTGGTCTTGAGCAAACACGACGATTTTATCGGTTCTATCTCGCTCCTGGCCTAGGGCATGGTCGTACTGGTGCCGCAGGATTGAATCC
Organism: Rouxiella sp. Mn2063; assembly: GCF_049319665.1. Lineage (NCBI taxonomy): Bacteria > Pseudomonadati > Pseudomonadota > Gammaproteobacteria > Enterobacterales > Yersiniaceae > Rouxiella > Rouxiella sp. Mn2063. The sequence goes on from NZ_JBMOUD010000009.1 coordinate 30,933, forward strand.
GCCGACTCCGGGAGGCAATTCCAATGATGGCTTTGGCATCAATTATGCTCTGATCCCTGCACTAGAAAAATGGGTCGAGAAAGGTGTTGCACCTGAGAGTCTGACCATGCCACTTCAGCCCGGCGAAACATCAAGCCGCTCGTGGTGCCTCTACCCTCAACATCTGAAAATGATACAAGGGGGAGAGCGAAGCCAACGCAAATTTGAATGTGTTAAAGATGCGACTTGGTAAGTAATGGCTGTTCCCCGACATATCACGCCTGGGAACAGCCATTACCGGTTCTCTTTACGAGAGAGTTGGGTGTATGCAAATGGGGAAGCAAGAAGACAAATAATCCCTACTCAAGTAGTTAATTTTTCTATCTGAATAAGGGTATTGATAAAAACAGCATGCTCTTCGTCAGTCAGGTTAACAAGCAGGTTATTATCATATTCTGCTACTAGGTCATAAGCCTTTTTAAACGTGTCTTCCATGGCATCCAGGCGTTTCACTAGGAACGCTCGTTTGTCATTTGCATGTGGTAGCTTTTCAACCCATCCACGTGCGACTAACCGCTCAACCGTCCGGCCCAGGGCCGTTCGATCTGTCTGTGAATGTTCAATTAGAACGCTCATCGGAATAGCATCATTAAAACTATGGATAATGCGCAGTACCCGCCATTCAGGCAGCGTCAATCCAATGAGAGTAAGTTTATTGTCCAAACACCGTTCCCTATGCCTGACAATATTGGTCATAAGGTAAATACCACCTGTTGGCAGCTCAAGTTTTTTATCTTTTAACATTATGTAAGCCGTCGTTTATGCAGGAAAAATACTATATTTCAGTCCCAAAATTTTATTGATATATCGAGATGTTATCCACTGTCGTCACGATTGTGCTACTCCACCGTCTGCCAGAGTATGGCAGACAGAGGTATGATTATTTATTATTTACTCAGAAAAGCCATATTCGCGCCATTTTCGCAGCACTTTTTCTTGCAGTTCTGGCGGATAGGAATGTTTAAACGAAGCAGTTCCAGCTCGCATTTCATTACGGAACTGTTCAGGAAATAGGCAATTAATAATCATATTACCGCCCTTTCCGGCAGAAAGATTTTCTGCGTCAAGATAAGGAACCATCGGGAAGCCCGGTATATTCGGGTAAGCGATAAAATCATGCTGCGGATGCGCCCGCGTTGCTAGTGCCCATACAACCTCATCTATATTCGTGATATCAATATCATTACCGATCAGAAGCAACTTGGGCACAAGATAACCTGCATGGGTACTGTAGTAAATTTCAGCAATATGATCGGCAAAACTACGTGCATCGGTATTAAGTAACGCCAGTTTCTCAGTATCAACAGAAAGTACTGTCCAGCATGTTGCTGCCTCATAAGAGCACCAAGCCATATCTACAGGCATACCCGCTTCTTGCATATCCTCGAGAATTTGTGCCGAAATCATTGTTCCCCAGATAGTGTGGTTTTCTTCTGGTGGTAATCCGGCAACACAAATCGGCAATATCGGGTTATTACGAAATGTAATAGCCTTTACATGGAACATCGGGAGATATTTACCTTCAGTATGCTGATAACCATGGTACTCCCCCATAGGGCCTTCCAATGCTGTTTCATCAAGACTTATTTCACCTTCAATAACAATTTCTGCATTGGCTGGTACCCACAAATCACAGGTTTCTGCCTTTACGACATCTATGGGAGTTCCCAATAAAGCTCCTACGTAACCCGGTTCGCTAATATATGCTGGCAATGGCATGCCTGCTACCGCAACCGCTGCTGGAGGAGCACCTAATACGAATGCCCAAGGGGTTGCTTTGCCCTCTTTACGCCACATATCGCGGATCATACCAATATGCTGGGTCGATATTGCAGGACCAGTCAGTTTGTTATGATCCACCATCATCATACGTCCGATACTCCAACTATCCCACTTCCCATCAGGAGATCTAACAATGTGGAAACCATAGGTTCCGATATAGCGCCCCCCATCTTTTTCATGCAACAAAGGAACGGGAAAACGAGTTAAATCAATATCATTTTCTTTCCAAATATTTTCCTTCACAGGCCCCGATCTAACTTTGCAAGCATCAAGTGGTTCCTTTTTCATTGCTAAACGAATAACACTAAGAATCTCTTTCGGTGTTGTTTCCGGTCTTAAACCAAAGTGCAGTGCGAGTCGACTATATGCATATTTTTTATTATTGAGCATACCTGCTGGTGCACCCAGCACACACGCGCCAGGCAACGCCCCTTTAATATTTTTAAACAGTGGTGCTGAAAGTCGTTCTTCATATACACGGCGGACTATAGCCGCTATTTCTAGATTGGCATCAACTTCAGTATTTACGTCGACCAAATCTTGGCGGTGGCGTAACTCATTTAGAAATGTTCTCAGATCCAGCGCACTTTCTAGTAAGTTCATTATATTGCTCCTTTCGGTGAGTATTGAATTTAGCGCCCAGCCCTGAACCGTGCCTAAGCTCGGGCTCAACATATTTGATTGGCACCAAACTCCAGTTCTAAAAAGAATTCAGGGAAACTGATACCTTCATAAAGCCTAGTGCTAATACAATGCGTAGAGACATTATAGACACACAAATATGCATGCGCACACATATTATTAATCAAAATAAAAACCATCAACAATATCGTAAAATACCGAATAAATAGAGAGAGTTATAGAAAGACGATATCTTGAAGAGCTAATGATAAGCTCTGAAATTCAGTTGGACCGAAACTTACGCTAAGCACCTAAAATCAGTAAAATAGCTACGCCACAATCTAAGGTATTACTACAGGCAACCACAAAGACCTGCTGCCTGCTCTAATTATTAGCTAAGGCCAAATCGATATTTTCGTTTAGCGCAATATCCCTATCTATTTGCAGCAGCGTCACTTTTAGCACACTACTTTGCTCTGTTAATGTTTTAACTCAGTTTCATCCATCTGACTGTGCACGGTTTTTTGCTGCTTCAAAAGCCGCTAACGTTTCTTTACGTGCAATAGCGTGATCGATAATAGGTGCGGGGTAGTGTAGCACGCGACGCTGCTTATCAGCCCAACGATGCGGCTGATGAATATCTTTATCCGGCACCTCCGCCAATTCGGGCAACCAATGTTTGATAAAGCGTCCTTGTTTATCAAAACGCTCGCCCTGCGTGGTCGGATTAAAAATACGGAAATAAGGTGCCGCATCGGTACCGGTTGACGCGCCCCACTGCCAACCGCCGTTATTTGCCGCCAAGTCACCATCAAGTAATTGCGACATAAAATAACGCTCCCCTAAACGCCAATCGATCAATAAATCCTTCACCAAAAAACTGGCGACGATCATCCGCAGGCGGTTATGCATCCAACCGGTACTATTAAGCTGGCGCATCGCGGCATCGACAATCGGGTAGCCGGTTTGCCCCTGCTGCCAGGCGAGCAATTCATCGGGCGCATCACGCCAACGAACGCCATCGGTCCAGGCAACAAAAGGTTGGTGTTTACATAAATCAGGCCAGGCGACCAACAGGTGACGATAGAACTCTCGCCACACCAGCTCGTTTAACCAGCCAAACGCACCACTATCGGGACGTTCCAACACCTGAGGATGTTCCGTACGCAGGCGATTAAAACACTGACGTGGCGAGAGAACGCCAATAGCCAGATAAGGCGATAAAGAACTGGTGCCATCAACTGCCGGTAAATCACGCTGCAGCAAATAATCCTCCGCTTGTTCACGACAAAAACTACGCAGGCGCTGACGAGCAGCCTCTTCACCAACAGGGAAAGCCGGATCAATCGTTTGCTGGGGATAATCAAAAGGGGCTAACGCACACAGAGAAATATCCTGCGACGATTGACGCGATTCAGGTGCGGGTAAAGAACGGCTATCCGTCTCAGTCAAACGTTGTAAAAACGCCCGACGAAACGGCGTATACACTTTATACATGCTGCCTTCGCCGGTGGTAACTGAGCCAGGAGGCAGTAATAAACTGTCGTCAAAACGGTGGCAAATAACTGAAGCACTTACTGCTTTATCGAAGGCCTTGTCACGTGCAATTTCATTAATTTCATATTGATTATTATAAAAAATGTCATCGACTGATTGCTGCTCGCAAAAAGCCTGTAGCCAACTCACGCTAGCATCAAAGTCGTCACATTGATGGTAATACAGCGCAATACCACGCTGTGCCAAACCTTGCTGCAACGCCTGCAAATGTTGATAAATAAACGCCGCCTGACGTGGTGCCATGGCGTGTTTTTTCCACTGCTCCGGCGTGGCAATAAATACGGCAATCACCCGCGCATTGGGGTCTTCACAGGCGGCATGTAATGCGCGGTTATCGGTAAGCCGTAAATCGTTGCGAAACCAGACTAAATGGGTGGACATGCCACACTCCCTTGTTTGTTCGTTCATTAAATGTGAGCTATCTGTGAGGTTCAATATCCGTAACGCAAGCACAGCGCCTCAGGATATGGCTCGAAATAACGCTGCTGCGCAAGGTAATCATCGGGATATTCTGACAGGTAATGTTTTAATAACGTCACCGGAGCCAATAAGGGCTGCACACCTTGGCGATAGCGATCAATAAGCTGGGTTAATTCCTGACGCTGCAAGGAATTCAACTGTGGGCGGAAATAGCCCTGAACGTGCATCAGAACGTTGGTGTGATTACGTCTCGTCGCTTTATGACTCATCAACGTCATCAGTTGACGACGATATTCAATAAAATAGCTATCGAGCGATGGCCACTTATCTATTCCTGCAACAAAACGACCTAATTCACGATAAAGCGGCTGGGAATGGGAGAGTAACGACAATTTGTAACGACTATGAAATGCGATCAACTTGCCGCGGCTTAATCCACTTTTACGCAGCATATTGAGTTCATACAGCGCAAAAACACGCTCAACGAAATTCTCACGCAACACAGGATCGTTTAAGCGGCCATCCTCTTCGACGGGTAGCCATGGATATTGCTTCATCAATTCAGCGGTAAAAATACCGACGCCTATTTTTTGCGCATCTTTACCATTAGCGCTGTACACCCGAACTCGCTCCATTCCGCAGCTCGGTGACTTAGCACACACAATATAGCCGCAAAGATGATCAAGGGATTGCACCCGCTTTACCGCGTAATCTTGCATGGCGGAAGTTAGATCAATATCTGGATCATTACTGAAACGTATATCGACCCGTTCACCCTGTTTCACCAGTCGTAAAGCTGGGCGCGGGGTTGACAGGCCAACGGCCATTTCGGGGCAGATAGGCTCAAAACTAACATAAGGGGCTAATTGTTCCACTGCGAAAGCAAAGCGCTTATGACCACCATCAAAGCGGACATTATCTCCCAGCAGACAAGCACTGATACCGATTGGGATGGATTCACTCATGGACGGCTCCCTGTAAAGAATCGGGTATGAAGTTAACGAGCAAGCATAGTTTAAATATCATTTATGCATCGATTAACTTATACAATAACTCAATCTTGTACAGTTTCCAGAATTTATACCAATAAAAAAACCCCCGGCTTCTCAACCAGGGGTTTTTAAATTCATTACAGAACATCAAGAAACGGCAGAACAAGCCGTTTTATTATTAGTAGAACGATTGTCCTGACAGTTCAGCTTGCGTTAACCATACCGGCTTATCGCTTGTTTTGGCCCAAATGCGGTGTAAATAACTATAAAAACGCGCGCGATCCTGACGTAACAACATCACTGGCAGCGCCAACAGGCCGGCAAGGATCACAAAACTACGACGCAGTGTGATACGTAATACAGAATAGTGAAGATCATCAGACATAGCATTTCTCCTAAAGAGGCCAGTCTGGCAGTCCACTAAAGCGCGACATGCTGACTGGGGAAATTAATCGGTTGGTTATTTGTACAAAATATTATCTTAAGTTGTGTAATTTTACTACTCATCTGACCACTTAAAATGTAAAAAAAGCACAAACTTATCCCCGCACATGTAATTAAGTTACAAGCAAGTTAACAAAAAAACATTTCAGCGTTAAAAATGCCGCTGATAAACCAACCATTTTTATACTTTTTTTACACCCTTCCCCCGCATTTATTCAGGATCTTTCCCTATCCATTCCTATACTTTGCACAACATAAAAAAACACCTGTGGAGGTGGAATGTGAGTCTTGGGGTGATCGGCGGTGCATTACTGGTTCTGTTATTACTGGGCTATTTAGTCTATGCCCTGCTTAATGCGGAGGAGTTTTAAATGGCGGCTTCAGGCTTTCTACTCATTGCCAGCTTTATGCTGGTTTTATTGCTGCTCTCCAAGCCGTTGGGCAATTTTATTGCGCAACTGATTGAAGGGCAGCCTTCTGGGATTTTATTACGTTTTGAAAACGGGATACTACGCACAGCAGGCAGCTCCGAAAGTGAAATGAACTGGTGGCAATATGCGCTAGCTATCATGGTGTTCAATATTTTGGGCATCATTATTTTGATGGTGATGTTGATGGCGCAGGGCTCTCTACCAATGAACCCACAACATTTCGCCGGACTTTCGTGGGATTTGTCATTCAATACCGCAGTCAGCTTTGTCAGTAATACCGACTGGCAGGCCTACAGTGGCGAAAACTCACTGAGCTACCTGAGCCAGATGGTCGGTTTGACTGTGCAAAACTTCTTGTCAGCATCTACCGGGATCGCCGTTGCTTTTGCGCTAATTCGTGCATTTGCTCGCCCTTCTGGCCGCACTATCGGTAATGCGTGGACAGATTTACTGCGTATCACACTGTACCTGCTGGTGCCGTTGTCATTACTGCTCGGTTTATATTTCGCCAGCCAAGGCGTTATCCAAAACTTTGACGCTTATCAACACGCCACCACTCTCGAAGGCTTGCAACAAACCTTACCAATGGGTCCAGTTGCTTCACAGGAATCAATAAAATTATTGGGCACTAACGGCGGCGGCTTCTTCGGTGCTAACTCCGCGCACCCGTTTGAGAACCCAACGGCGATGACCAATATGGTACAGATGCTGGCGATCTTCTTGATCCCATGTGCACTGTGCTTCGCTTTTGGTCGCGTGGTCGGTGATAACCGTCAAGGTAACGCGCTGGTATGGGCAATGTCGCTGATCTTCGTGGTGTCAGTTGTCGTGGTGATGTATGCCGAGTTGCAAGGCAACCCGCACTTCACTCAGCTTGGCGCTAACAGCAATATCAATATGGAAGGTAAAGAGAGCCGCTTCGGCATTCTGGCCTCAAGTATGTATGCCGTTGTGACAACAGCTGCATCTTGCGGCGCAGTTAACGCCATGCATGACTCGTTCACCGCACTAGGCGGCTTAGTTCCAATGTGGCTGATGCAAATCGGTGAAGTGGTATTCGGCGGCGTAGGTTCTGGTTTGTACGGCATGCTGCTGTTCGTTCTGCTGACTGTATTTATCGCCGGTTTGATGATTGGTCGTACGCCTGAGTATCTCGGTAAAAAGATCGACGTTTACGACATGAAAATGACCGCTCTGGCGATCTTAGTCACACCAACGCTGGTTCTGTTGGGTACGGCCTTAGCACTAGTGACCGATGCAGGTAAAGCAGGTATCGCAAACCCTGGCGCTCACGGCTTTAGTGAAGTGTTGTATGCCGTCTCTTCTGCGGCAAACAACAATGGTAGCGCCTTCGGTGGCTTAAGCGTCAATACACCGTTCTACAACGTACTGTTGGCAGTATGTATGTTCTTCGGCCGCTTCGGGGTCATTATTCCGGTATTGGCAATCGCAGGTTCACTGGTAGCGAAAAAACGCCAGAAAGCCAGCAGCGGCACCTTACCAACATCTGGCCCGCTGTTTATCGGCCTGCTAGTAGGTACGGTACTGCTGGTCGGCGCACTGACATTCGTTCCTGCTCTGGCCCTCGGCCCGGTAGCAGAACATTTACAGGTGTGGTCAGCAAAATAACGCTGCGTAATCCGTTGAACTGATGATGAACAGAGAGATTAAGAACATGACTCGCAAGCAACGTGCGCTGTTTGAACCACAATTAATACGCACCGCCCTGCTCGACTCGGTGAAAAAACTGGATCCGCGCGTCCAGTGGCGTAACCCAGTAATGTTTGTGGTGTATTTAGGCAGTCTACTCACCACCTTTATCTGGCTGGCTATTCTTTTCAAACAAAACGACGGCAGCGCCGCTTTTACCGGCAGTGTGTCGCTGTGGCTGTGGTTTACCGTGCTGTTTGCCAACTTTGCTGAAGCCTTGGCAGAAGGGCGCAGCAAGGCCCAGGCACAAAGTTTGAAAGGCGTACAGAAAACCAGCTGGGCGAAGAAAATTTACGAAGCCCGTCCAGATTCACCGGTCATCAAAGTGGCTGCTGACAGCTTACGTAAAGGTGACATGGTGCTGATCGAAGCCGGTGATACCGTGCCTTGTGACGGTGAAGTATTAGTCGGCGGCGCATCAGTAGATGAAAGCGCGATCACGGGTGAATCTGCACCGGTGATTCGTGAATCTGGCGGTGACTTCTCTTCTGTCACCGGGGGGACTCGCGTACTGTCAGACTGGCTGGTTGTGCAGTGTTCTGCAAACCCAGGTGATACCTTCCTAGATCGCATGATCGCCATGGTTGAAGGTGCTAAGCGTCGTAAAACACCAAACGAAGTAGCGTTGACCATTTTGTTAGTCGCGCTGACCCTAGTGTTCGTCCTGGCGACGGCAACACTGTATCCATTTTCACTCTTTAGCGTAGAAGCAAGCCACGCGGGGATGACCGTAACTGTTACTGCGCTGGTCGCCCTGCTGGTCTGCTTGATCCCAACAACTATCGGTGGGCTGTTGTCAGCTATCGGTGTAGCCGGGATGAGCCGCATGTTGGAAGCTAACGTCATTGCCACCAGCGGTCGTGCCGTTGAAGCGGCCGGTGACGTCGATGTTTTGCTACTGGATAAAACCGGGACCATTACACTGGGTAACCGTCAGGCTTCACAGTTCCTGCCTGCGCCACAAGTGACAGAGCAAGAGCTGGCTGATGCGGCACAACTTTCGTCGCTAGCGGATGAAACCCCTGAAGGTCGCAGTATTGTCGTACTGGCAAAACAACTGTTTAACCTGCGCGAACGCGATATCCACTCGCTGAATGCCACCTTTGTGCCTTTCTCTGCACAAACCCGCATGAGCGGCGTGAACATTGGCGAACGTAGCATCCGTAAAGGAGCAGTAGACGCGATTCGCCGCCATGTTGAATCTAACAATGGTACCTTCCCAGCGGCAGTTGAAGGTCTGGTAGAAGGTGTAGCGCGCAAAGGCGGAACCCCGTTGGTAGTGGCCGAAGGTGCACGCGTATTGGGCGTGGTTGAGCTGAAAGATATCGTTAAAGGCGGGATCAAAGAGCGTTTCTCTGAACTGCGCAAAATGGGTATCAAAACCGTGATGATCACCGGTGACAACCGGTTGACCGCCGCGGCGATTGCCGCCGAAGCTGGCGTGGATGATTTCCTGTCAGAAGCGACACCGGAAGCGAAACTGGCTCTGATTCGTCAATATCAATCTGAAGGTCGATTGGTCGCGATGACCGGCGATGGCACTAACGACGCCCCTGCCCTGGCGCAGGCTGACGTTGCAGTAGCCATGAACTCTGGTACTCAGGCCGCGAAAGAAGCGGGTAACATGGTCGATTTGGATTCCAACCCGACCAAACTGATTGAAGTCGTCCACATCGGTAAACAGATGTTGATGACGCGTGGCTCGCTGACCACCTTCAGTATCGCGAACGACGTTGCTAAGTACTTTGCGATTATTCCAGCGGCCTTTGCGACAACCTATCCGCAACTGAACTCGCTGAACGTTATGGGTCTGCATTCACCTTCATCGGCGATTATGTCGGCGGTTATTTTCAATGCCTTGGTGATTGTGTTCCTCATCCCGCTGGCACTGCGCGGCGTGAGCTATAAGCCAATGAGCGCCGCCTCGCTGTTGCGTCGCAACCTGTGGATTTATGGCGTAGGTGGTTTGCTAGTACCTTTCGTGGGTATCAAGCTGATCGATATGATCCTGACCGTTTTACATTTAAGCTGATTTACTGAGGACGATGACTATGTCTGCAACACAAACAGGGTCTGCAGCACCTAATGAATCTGCAACACGTATCAGCTATGTTCGCCCAGCGATAGTTCTGACTATCGTATTAACACTGGTAACAGGCGTCATTTATCCGTCAGTCACCACCGGTATCTCTGCTGCCTTGTTCAGCCATCAGGCGGCGGGATCGTTGATTACTGACGGAGACAAAGTGATTGGCTCGTCACTAATTGGCCAGAACTTTACCCATAACAACTACTTCTGGGGACGTCTGTCAGCCACATCGGATTCACCTTATAATCCGTTGTCATCAGGCGGTAGCAACCTGGCAGCCAGCAACCCAGCGCTGGATAAAATTGTCGCTGACCGCGTAGCCGCCCTGCGTGCTGCCGATCCACAAAGCAGCCCACAGGTGCCGGTTGAGTTGGTCACCGCATCAGGCAGCGGCTTGGATCCACAAATTTCCGTGGATGCGGCAAAATGGCAGACACCGCGCGTCGCCACCGCACGCGGCTTGTCGGTGGATCAGGTGAACAAGTTGATTGATGAAAACACCTCATCACCGATTATCGGTTTCGCAGGGCCAGCTGTCGTCAACGTGTTGGAGTTGAACCACGCATTGGATAAGCTATCCGCCAAATAATACGAGCGCTATTTTTGCTCTTAAAGACTTCTGCCTAGTAAGCAGATAGATTCGGACGCAGCATGATGCATCTTTGACAATGAACCTGCATTCATTGCTTAGAGGTGCAGCATGTTGCGCCCGTTTTTGGCTTTGCCCTCCCCGAGTTTGAGAATTCGATTGTTTTGAGAATGCGACTGTTTTGAGGATGCAATGATGGAAGAAGAAGCGCAAAGGCCCGACCCTGACAGTTTGTTGGCAATAGCCAATGAAAAACCGCGCGGACAATTGAAAGTCTTTTTCGGGGCGTGCGCTGGCGTCGGAAAAACTTACGCCATGTTGCAAGAAGCGCAGCGCTTGCGCGCCACTGGTTTGGATGTGTTAGTCGGCGTAGTAGAAACGCACAAACGCCAAGAAACCGAAGCGTTATTACCGGGGCTGACTTTACTCGCACCAAAACGCATTAACCATCGTGGCCGTTTAGTGTATGAATTTGACCTTGATGCCGCCTTAGCGCGCCGCCCTGCCCTCATCTTGATGGATGAACTGGCACACAGCAACGCGGCGGGCTCACGCCATCCGAAACGTTGGCAAGATATCGACGAGCTGCTCGATGCAGGAATCGACGTTTTCACTACCGTCAACGTACAGCACTTAGAAAGTCTGAATGACGTTGTTAGCGGCATTACCGGTATTATCATTCGTGAAACCGTACCAGACCGCTTATTCGATGATGCGACCGAAGTGGTGCTGGTCGATTTACCGCCTGACTCGCTGCGCCAACGCCTGAAAGAGGGCAAAGTTTATATTCCAGGTCAGGCAGAACGGGCAATTGAGCATTTCTTCCGCAAAGGTAATTTAATCGCCCTGCGCGAACTCTCTTTGCGCCGTACCGCCGATCGTGTTGACGATCAGATGCGCGAATATCGCGATCATCAAGGCGTACATCGTGTCTGGCACACCCGCGATGCGCTGTTGCTGTGTATTGGTCACAGCAATGGTAATGAAAAACTAGTACGCGTTGCCTCGCGTATCGCCGCCCGATTAGGCTGCGTCTGGCACGCCGTTTATGTTGAAACCCCACGCCTGCACCGTCTGCCAGAAGGCCAGCGTCGGGCTATTTTGCGCTCCCTGAAATTAGCACAAGAGCTAGGTGCAGAAACCGCGACGCTGTCAGATCCACAAGAAGATCAGGCAATTTTACGCTATGCCCGTGAGCATCGGCTCGGCAAAGTAGTGATGGGGCGCCGTAAAGAGAAACGCTGGACGCCGGGCGGCAGCTTTGCCGACAGGCTGGCACGCATTGGACCAGACCTGGATTTAATGATTATCGGTCTGGAAGATGCGCCGCAAACCCCTACGCGCAAAGAGCACGATGCCCGCACCTTTGCCGAAAAATTCCGTCGCCAGCTGCAAGGCTGCGCCGTTGCGGTGGCGCTGTGCGCACTGATCACCCTGTTCTCCCAATGGCTGCTGCCAGGTTTTGATCAAGCGAACCTGGTGATGGTCTACTTGCTCGGCGTAGTGATTGTTGCGCTATTTTATGGCCGCTGGCCTTCAGCATTAGCGGCTGTGATTAACGTTGCCAGTTTTGATCTGTTCTTCGTCCAACCGCGCGGCACGCTGGCGGTGACCGATGCGCAATATCTGGTGACATTTGGCGTGATGCTGATTGTCGGTATCTTGATTGGTAATTTAACCGCAGGCGTTCGTTATCAAGCGAGGATTGCCCGTCACCGTGAAAAACGTGCGCAACATCTGTATGAAATGTCGAAAGGATTGAGCAAAGCACTTACGCCGGAAGCCGTGGCGCAAACCAGCTGCCACTTTATCTCTTCCAGCCTGAATGCCAAAACGGCAATCCTGTTGCCACAAGAAGATGGCAGTTTGCTTCAGGCGACCGGTGAAGACGCCGCCAGCATTGCCGTGGACGATGCTATCGCTCGCTGGAGTTTTGATAAGCAGATGCCGGCAGGTGCCGGTACCGATACGCTACCCGGCGTGTTATATCAATTATTACCGCTGGTTGCCTCTGGAAAATCATTAGGTTTATTGGCCGTCGAACCGACTAATTTCCGCCAACTCTTAGTGCCAGAACAGCAACGGCTGATCCAGACTTTCACCGTGCTGATCGCCAACGCCCTTGAGCGTTTACATCTTGCCAGCAGCGCAGAAAGCGCCCGTTTGGATGCCGAACGCGAACAGCTACGTAACTCTCTACTCTCTGCCCTCTCACACGATTTACGCACCCCGCTGACCGTGCTATTTGGACAGGCAGAAATTTTGACGTTAGATCTTGCTGCCGAAGGCTCAAAACATGGCATGCAGGCGAATCAAATTCGTCAGCAGGTATTAAGCACCACCCGACTGGTCAATAACCTGTTAGATATGGCGCGTATTCAGTCCGGCGGTTTTAACTTACGTAAAGAGTGGCAATCGGTGGAAGAGATCATCGGTAGCGCACTACGCATGATGGAAGCCCTGCTCAGCACGCACAATATCGTGGTCGATTTGCCCGAAGAGATGCTGCTGGTTAATTGTGATGCCAGCTTAATTGAACGCGTGTTAATCAACTTGCTGGAGAATGCGCATAAATATGCGGGAGCCAGCGCCACCATCACTTTACGCGCACGTGCAAAAGAACATTGGTTGGAAATAGATGTGACCGATAGCGGTCCTGGAATTATCAACGGTGCGGAAAAAACCATCTTCGATAAGTTCTCTCGCGGCAATAAAGAGTCGGCTATTCCGGGGGTCGGTTTAGGTTTGGCCATTTGTCGGGCAATTATTGAGGTTCACGAAGGACAGATCTGGGCTGAGAATGTGGTTCAAGGTGGCGCACGCTTTTGCTTCCTGCTACCTTTGGAGAACCCACCCGCTATTGAAAAAGAAGACGAGGATCTGTGAGCACTTCCCCTCCCCATATTCTTATCGTTGAAGATGAAAAAGAGATCAGGCGCTTTGTGAGAACGGCGCTTGAGGCCGAGGGCATCAAAGTGTTCGAGAGTGAAACGCTGCAGCGGGGGCTGATTGAAGCAGGCACCCGTAAGCCAGACCTGATCATTCTTGACCTTGGTCTACCAGACGGTGACGGCCTGAACTATATTCGGGATTTGCGCCATTGGAGCTCAATCCCGATTATTGTGCTGTCTGCCAGAACCGGCGAAGAAGATAAAATTGCGGCTCTAGATGCCGGTGCCGATGATTTTCTTACCAAGCCGTTTGGTATTGGCGAACTGATGGCACGCGTGCGCGTCGCATTACGTCGACATGCGTCGAGTAATCAAGAAACCCCATTGATTACCTTTTCCGATGTCAGTGTTGATTTAATTAACCGTCAGGTGAAACGCAACGGCGAAGATTTGCATCTTACGCCGATTGAGTTTCGCCTGTTAGCCGCGCTGCTGGCTAACAGCGGCAAAGTGATCACCCAACGTCAATTGCTCAGCCAAGTCTGGGGCCCGAACTACGTCGAACACAGCCACTATCTGCGCATCTACATGGGCCATTTACGCCAAAAGATGGAAGTCGACGCCACTCGGCCACGTCACCTGCTGACTGAAACCGGCGTGGGTTATCGGTTTATGCCTTAAGATAAAGTGGGTTTCGTTATAACAAATACAACGTTTGACCACCCTTAACATTGTGTGGTCGACGATAATGTTTATAGCATTTCAACTATATTTAATGCCCCTTCAGAAAAACATGCTTCGTGATTTCCAATATCTGAAATTAGTGTATTAAGTGCTGCCCGTTCCAATTTTAAAATCTTATAATTGACTCACCCTAAAATATCCTTATTTTTATAATGCCTACTTGGGTTATAAAAAAGGATGAATACCATGACATGGGAATACAGTCAAAGCACGGGGGAGTTAAAACATAATGGTCAACTTTTTAAACGAGGATATAGTGGGCATGGTTCGGGAGTAAATAATCCCGAAATGGAGTCAGTAAGTAGACAAGGCCCAATTCCCAGAGGACATTACCGCATCAGTGGAGCACATGATACGATCACTCCAGTCACTATCATTCTTGAGCCTATTCTTGGAACTAATACTTACGGGAGAGATCAGTTCAGGATCCATGGAGGAAGAAGGGATGGTTCACAAACAGCATCAGAAGGTTGCATCATTATAGACGGGGTAAATAATCGTCAACAAATACTCAATAGTGGTGACACTATTCTGGTAGTCAGATAATGAAAATTCTCATCTCTATTTTTTTATTCCTTACTTTTCCAATCTTAGCCGCAACGCCAATAACTTCCGGGAAGTTAACTCAACAAATAAAAGAACGTGGTGCCAAAATAGTTATTGCTGATTTATATAAAGGCGACGAGTCTCAATGGTCATATGTGATAAATAAAATTGGTCAAGGTGAACAAGATTGGTTACAAGTCGCCGCACTGCTAGCACCGGCTAGTGATGCCGATTCTGCTGAATCTCTGGCGACTGCTGCTGCAACGGCCATCCCACACAATCCTTCTGGTGTGCTGGCTATTTTGCAGACCGGGGTCTTGCCACTAAGCCCCGAAAATGTTTGCAGTCTACCTTTCTATAGCATCACTGAGCCAGATTTTAATAAGTACGTCGTTGACTCTATTCAGGCACTTTATAAAGTGTCCAAGAGTAAAGTCTGCATTGATATAATGGTTAATACCATCGGGCAATCAAACGGATTTGTGGAGGATAATTAGTGGCTATTCCAGTTTATATGTTTATGCAAGATGATGGTGGAAACCTTATCAAAGGTGGCGTAGATATTCATGGGCGTGAATACAGCGTGGAAGTATTTGGCCTCCATCATAGTATCCATACCCCCACAGATAATGCTAATGGCAAACTTACTGCTAACAGGCAACACTTACCATTTTTGATTGAAAAGGAAGTCGATTCCTCATCACCTTATCTCTACAAAGCATTAGGAACGGGGAAAATTTTGAAGCAAATAGAGTTGAAATATTATCGAATCAGTAATGCAGGTCAGGAAGTCGAATATTTTAATACCCTACTTGAAAATGCGAGAATAGTTAATCTAATGCCTGTAATGTTAGATATAAAAAATCCGCAAAAGGAAAAATTTAATCACATGGAGGTTGTTGAGATCAGATACGAGAAAATAACCTGGCATTATCTCGACGGTAACATCAAGTACACAGACGAGTGGAAGACTCGCGCTTAAACGCTTAAATTGGATATAATTCATAGCAGACTTGGCAGCTACTAATACATATAACCAGTAACTGCCAGATCTGAGAAATGATATTTACTAAGAGTTAAGATTCGTTATCCTGTTTATCTTCATCTGTGCCCTCTCCTCTATCGCGGACTTTACCCCTTTTAAGCAGCATCATGAAATCCTTGAAAGGGGCGCGCAGCGGGGCAAACTGTGGATGTTTGATATTCTCAATATAGGTCTCGGAGAACAGCTTAAGCCCAACGGCAAAAGAGATATTTTTCTCGCGACCAAACAGATCGTCACGGTTAGCCAGTTTCTCAACGATACCCAAAATCTCATCGTGGTTTTCAGTTTCAAAAGTCAGCGTATCCTTCTCTAATGGCTGACCTTTTTTGTCTGTTAATGGCTCAACAGTAATGCGGTAACGATAACCTGCCATAATACTTACTCCTGTGAAGTGTTAGCTGCTGATGAAGTTTGTGGTGCTGCTGACTGCGCGGCTAGCTCCGCGTCAATGGCCGCAAATTCTGCTTCAATACTTTCGACTGCTTTCAATAATGTGGCGTTAACGCGTTCAACCTGTTGTTGGCTAAGATCACCACGCATCATATTGCCGCGTAATACGCTTTTTAAGCGGTGCATTGTATCGGCGATCCCTTCCGCCAAATTACCTTCACGTTTACGTGTTGCCTGCGCCAAACGAGCAAAAATCATATCGACTGCTGATTGATGTTGAGCCAATTCAGCCTCACCGGCAGAGGTAATTTGATAGCTTTTGCGTCCATTACCAGTAGCAACGGCTTCAAGAAAATCCTGCTCTTCGAGCAACGTTAACGTGGGATAAATCACGCCTGGGCTTGGCACATAAAGGCCGGAAGAGGCTTCTTCAATCGCTTTAATCAATTCATAACCATGGCTAGGTTTCTTAGCGACTAACGCGAGTAATACGCGGCGTAAATCGCCGTGCTCAAACAAACGGTGCAATTTATCACGACCGTGGCCGCCGCGATGTCCATCACCACGACTGCCACGTTCATGGCGCTCTCCCATTTGGTGATGGCGTCCACCACGATGCATTCTGTGATGATGGCCATGTTCATGATGTTCGTCATCAAATGGGCCGTGACCACGCTGCCCGTGGCTGCGAGAACGCAGATTGGTTAATTTTATAAACATAGATGTTGTCCTTTTAGATATATCGATTTATTTAGATATATCTAAAATAGACAAGGTGAAAAGTGTTGGCAAGAAAAAGATCGATTTAGATATATCTTTTTTTCACGCTAAATTGCAGGCATAAAAAAAGCGCTGTGTTAACAGCGCTTTATTATTTTAATAAGCGTTTTTAAGCAGAGGCTCTAGGCGATCATTTAGCGCCAGACAGAACCTTACTCACGATCTCTACCGCTTCTTTCTCGATTTTTTCGCGATGCTCAGCCCCAAGGAAGCTCTCACAGTAGATCTTGTAGGCTTCTTCGGTTCCTGATGGACGAGCGGCAAACCAGCCGTTTTTAGTCATCACTTTCAGGCCGCCGATCGACGCGCCGTTGCCCGGTGCATTAGTCAAACGTGCAGTGATCGGGTCGCCGGCTAGAGTATCAGCGGTGACTTGTTCAGGAGACAACTTAGACAATGCCGCTTTCTGCGCATGCGTTGCCGGAGCCTGAATGCGGTTGTAGCTTGGTGCACCAAAGCGTGCTGCCAGTTCATCGTAATGCTCTTGCGGGTTTTTACCCGTTACTGCGGTAATTTCTGCCGCCAGCAAGCACATGATGATACCGTCTTTGTCAGTTGACCAAGGCGTGCCATCAAAGCGCAGGAAGGATGCCCCCGCGCTCTCTTCTCCGCCAAAACCAAAGCTGCCATCGAACAAACCATCAACAAACCATTTGAAACCAACCGGCACTTCCACCAGCTTACGGCCCAAATCCTCTACCACACGGTCAATCATCGCGCTAGAAACCAGCGTTTTACCTACCGCAACATCTTTGCCCCATTGCGGGCGATGTTGGAACAGATATTGGATAGCCACCGCTAAATAGTGGTTCGGGTTCATCAAACCTTTCGGAGTAACAATACCGTGGCGGTCATAATCTGGGTCATTAGCGAAAGCTAAATCGAACTTATCACGCAGTGCCAACAGGCCCGCCATCGCAGATTCTGATGAGCAGTCCATACGGATAACGCCATCGTGGTCCAGATGCATAAAGCGGAAAGTTTGATCGAGCGAATCGTTAACCAGCGTTAAATCGAGTTTGTAGTACTCGGCAATACGCTGCCAGTAAGCAATACCTGAACCACCCAGCGGATCAACGCCGAGCTTCAAGCCTGCTTTCTGAATCGCTTTCATATCGACGATTTCGCCCAGGCTTTCAATATAAGGCTGAACTAAATCTTGTTCGATCAGATAACCGCTTTCCCACGCTTTATCCAGCGACTGACGCGCGACACCTTCTAGCTTGGCAGCGAGTAACGCATTAGCACGTTTTTCGATAACGCCGGTCAGGTCAGTATCAGCGGGTCCACCGTTGGTCGGATTATATTTAATCCCCCCATCTTCCGGCGGATTGTGTGATGGCGTAATCACGATGCCATCAGCTAATGCGCCACCTTGACGGTTATGCGTCAGGATCGCATGAGAAACAGCCGGCGTCGGTGTAAAACCATTGTCCTGCTGCACAATGACATTGACGCCATTGGCAGTCAGTACTTCCACCACAGAAATAAACGCAGGCTCAGACAGCGCATGCGTGTCTTTACCTACGTAGCAAGGCCCGGTTGTGCCCTGCTCTTTGCGCACTTCAGCAATCGCCTGAGCAATGGCTAAAATGTGGTTCTCATTGAAGCTGTGACGCCCGGCGCTACCACGGTGACCAGATGTCCCGAATTTAACGGCATGCGCGGTATTACTTGGGTCGGGTTGCAGCACATAATATTGCGATGTCAGCTGTGCAATATTGATCAAATCGCTTTGCTGGGCGGGTTGCCCTGCACGAGGATGATTAGCCACTGGCACTTCTCCTGAACCCCGTTCAACCACAGCTCACGACTCTGCGTAAGCTGTAGGCGTGAACAGGCATTTGATGAAATGAAATTAAATGGTTCCGCAAACTTTATCGGTCAATTCAACAGGGAACTGCATCGATTGCATGATGTGTTCGATCATGCTGCGTTTGCGACCTGTGTTGGTATTGGTAATCACCCAATATGGCGTACCTGGAACATGTTTAGGTTTGGTGTGAATACCGTTTTGCAGCAGTGTTTGTTGATCGCCAGCAAAATAGGTGCGTGTGCGGCCATGCAAAGACTCGGTCGCCACAGCAAATTCTTTAGGATTAAGGCAATACAAGGTCGACAGAACTAACATAAAACGGTTTACCGCTTTGGTTTGCTCTGCATAATCATCAGACAGCATTAATTCACGAAGAGCTCGAACGCGGTCGCGCTGGGTATTCGCCGCGCTCACCGGTTTTAGCTGTGTGTCAGTGCTGACAACTGGCGCAGATGACTGCACCTCTTGACCAGCAGAAAATTTCAACATGCGGCGCAGAATGTCTGATGCGCTTTCACCGATATGCTGCGTATGGCTGGCAATATAACGATAAAGTTCTTCGTCAACCTCAATAGTTTTCATCTTTATCCAGTACTGTTTCTACGTAATTCATTCAAAGGATTATACAAAGTAAAACGCACAAGCGAACAGATGAATTGCCTTAACAGCATAAAAAGCAGATTAACCCTACTTTGCCGTCTTAGGCTTTATCCTCGCGTGCGTATTACCTAATCCCATTCAGGCTATGACAGAAATTTTTCCGCAACTCATGATAACCTAATGAGATTGTTTACCTATATATAAATGTCTGGGTGAAGTTCACCATGAAATTACATTTTCGTCTGCAAAAAAATGAGTCTCCAACGCCTTCTACACTGCCAATTGTGCTGATCCATGGTCTTTTTGGCACACTCGACAACTTAGGCGTTCTCGCACGTGATTTGAAACAGCATCATGACGTGTTGCAAGTTGACCTGCGCAATCATGGACATTCAGAACGTTCAACCGACATGTCGTATGCTGCCATGGCGCAAGATCTTTTGGAAACAATGGATACCGCTGGCATCGATAAAGCCTTAGTCATGGGACACTCGATGGGCGGCAAGGCAGCAATGGCACTAACAGCTCTCGCGCCAGATCGGGTTGAAAAATTGGTCGTCATTGATATCGCGCCGGTGGCATATGCTGAACGCCGACATGATAATATTTTCAGCGCAATAAACGCAGTGACCGACGCCGGTATCCGCGATCGCCAATCGGCAGCAGCTTGTATGCGCGACATTATTCCGGAAGAAGGCGTGATTCAGTTTCTATTAAAATCCTTCCAGCAAGGCGAATGGTTATTCAATGTGCCGGTGTTGATGGCTGAATACAGCAATATTATCGGCTGGAAAGAACTGCCCGCCTGGCCACATCCGGCGCTGTTTATTCGCGGGGGATTATCGCCTTATGTGCAAGAGCAATATCGTGATGCCATTGCCAGCCAGTTCCCAGCTTCACGAGCCCATGTTGTCGCAGGCGCCAGTCATTGGGTACATGCAGAAAAACCAGAGGCGGTTTTACGTGCGATTCATCGCTTCATTGATGTCGATTAAACGTACAGCCATTGTTCTCATCGCTTCACTGTGGTTTGAACGCTCAAAAAAGCGGCTAAACATAACAACTTAGCTTGATATCAGCGCAGTTAGACGTTGTGAACGCCAGTGCGGCTAGGGTATGATTGCGCGCTGTAATTTTGCCGCCCCGACGGCTCTTTTGGTATGGGGCGCAGAAGCTAAATTGGTTTAGGGTTTATACCAACGTCATGCCAAGAAGCGGTTAAGCGAAAGCTACCTCGCATCTTGAAAATCGACCGGTATATCAGCCCGAAATGTGTTAACCATCTAATCAACAGTCAGCATGCTGCCTTTTGATATAACTTCCCTAGTTGTACCGCTTACCTATGGCAAAAGAACAACTGGACCGCACGACGATTGATCTGTTTGCTGAGGATCGCCGTCCGGGGCGTCCAAAAACGAATCCGCTTTCCCGTGATGAACAGCTCAGGATTAACAAGCGCAATCAGCTCCGCCGTGACAAAGTTAACGGTTTGCGACGCGTAGAGCTAAAAATTAATGCTGAAGCTGTTGATACACTGAACAAGTTGGCAGAACAGCGAAATATCAGTCGTAGTGAACTTATCGAAGAGTTGCTATTAGCACATCTTAGCGATTTGCATGACTAATTGTTCCACCCGAAAGAGCACACAAAGGCGATAACACTTCCCTTTATTGCCCGATAAAATGCCCTCTTATTAATCGGTGGAATGCGGGCATGTTATCTCCTTGGTGAGTTTGCTATCATCCTCCGCATGTGCCCCTGAAAAAGTAAATGACTTTGCCAGGAACTAATTAAGAACAAGAGGTTGGGTAAACTTATGGCCGTAGTAGGTATCTTCTTTGGGTCCGATACAGGTAACACTGAAAACATCGCTAAAATGATCCAGAAACAATTAGGCAAAGATGTAGTGGAAGTTCACGACATCGCTAAAAGCACTAAGGAAGATCTGGAGAAGTTTGATATTTTGCTGATTGGTATACCGACTTGGTATTACGGTGAAGCGCAGTGTGACTGGGATGACTTCTTCCCTACACTCGAAGAAATTGATTTCGAAGGTAAATTGGTCGCGTTATTTGGCTGTGGCGACCAGGAAGACTATGCGGAATACTTCTGTGATGCGATGGGCACAGTGCGCGATATTATCGAGCCACGCGGCGCCGTCATCGTTGGCCACTGGCCAACCGAAGGTTATCACTATGAAGCCTCAAAAGGTTTGGCCGATGATACTCACTTCATTGGATTAGCTATCGATGAAGACCGCCAGCCAGAATTAACCAACGAACGTGTTGAAGCTTGGGTGAAACAAATCACCGAAGAGTTAAGTTTATCTGAAATTATCGGCTGATAAGCACAGCATAAACTGATTTACCCCTTAACATTTAAGGGGTAAAAACTATTACTGCAATTAACAATTTAACAGCAACAAAATTGTGACTTTTCCACGTATCAAGGTACACTTAGTACATCTGTTTTATCGAGTAAGTCAGTTCGGCCACCAGCATGTCTGACGTAAACGATCGTTTTTAACAGCCCACCGTTTTGCTATAGCTCGACAATCCTATAACAAAACGTTAATTTTTGTGCCAACCGATGCCAAAGGCTTTTGCCTCAACTTGATTAGCATAGTGACAGGACTGAATCCGCATGACTGACAACAACACCGCACTGAAGAAAGCCGGCCTAAAAGTCACGCTTCCACGACTGAAAATTCTGGAAGTGCTGCAAGCTCCAGCTGGTCACCACGTCAGCGCGGAAGATCTTTATAAAGAACTTATTGATATGGGCGAAGAAATTGGCCTGGCAACGGTTTACCGCGTGCTGAACCAATTCGACGACGCTGGTATCGTGACTCGCCACAATTTCGAAGGTGGTAAGTCTGTATTTGAATTGACCCAGCAACATCATCACGATCACTTGATCTGCTTAGATTGTGGCCGCGTTATTGAGTTCAGAGACGAGTATATTGAAGCTCGCCAACGCGAAATTGCCAAGAAACATGGAATTAAGCTGACTAACCATAGTCTTTATCTCTACGGTCACTGTGAACTTGGCGATTGCCGCGAAGACGACACATTGCACGGTGAAGGCTAAATAAGATTTAAGGCAAAGTGAGAAAGAAAGTACTCGCCTAATTCTTAACAGATTAACCGCTGAAAAGCGGTTTTTTTATGCCCGTTATTTATTCGTTATTGCCCGCAAAAAAACACAGGCCCGAAATTCGAGGCCTGCGTTTGTGATGATTGAAGCTAAGACCTTCGTTTATTGGATGATGTCCACTCGCTCCTCGCGGCTAAAACGCTTGCCGTCGGCGCTGGCCGAACGCACCCAAACTTCTCCCAGCACCTGAGGACGAACGTTATCGTCATAATGCTGCCACTGTTTACCTGCATCTTGCGAATACTCAATCGCTAAACCTGGCAAAGCAATATTAGCAACCAACTGTTTATCAACAATACGTGCTCCTGGTACTGGCAAACGGTAACCAATCTCCGCTTTATCCATTTTCGGCAATTCACGCTGCCCCATTAAGTTGGCGAAACGCATCCAATCAGTAGCCAACGCCTGGGTATTAACAAAGTGGGTTTTACCGCCAGAGAAGTTTCTGCCTGCTTGGTAATCCAGCTCCCATTCAGCACGGTGCCATGCGCGTTCAGCCAATGGCAACAT
Source organism: Rouxiella sp. Mn2063 (assembly GCF_049319665.1). Lineage (NCBI taxonomy): Bacteria > Pseudomonadati > Pseudomonadota > Gammaproteobacteria > Enterobacterales > Yersiniaceae > Rouxiella > Rouxiella sp. Mn2063. The sequence continues at coordinate 54,085 of NZ_JBMOUD010000009.1, forward strand.
ACGTGGATAAATCATATATTCCATCTGCTGGTCGGTACGCACTGTCTCGCTCCAGGATTGTCCAGAAAGCCCGAAAGCCCCCGGCCAAGGTTTATCGCTCTTGGCTTCAAAAGCGTTACCATCACGATCGACCGATGTTTCCGCATTTTGCGGCAGGTTATCAGGGGCGAAGCTAAAGACTTTCGCTTCGTCGCTAAAGCGCGTTCCCCAGTAGTAACCACGCTCTTGCGGGTTCACTTCGTAAGGGTGATCGAAGTAGACATAATCTGGATTGGAGATAGTGACTTCATAGCCTTTATTGGCCCAGTCATTGACGCTATCGAAACCGCCCCAGTACAGCGCATCCCAGAAGTTCACTCCAACGCGCTTAGTGGCAAATGCCTTAGAGTCTTTTGCATCTTTCAGACCATCTTGCCAGGCCTGCATCTTCTCAATGCCGTGATCGTTGACCATTTTGCTCACTTCGATAGCAAAATGGCTGGCAAGGTGCTCAACATCTTCAACCTTACCGGATGTCACTAGCGCCTGACAAACTTGCGATTTCGCCCACGGCTTATCTTGCTTGCTTAGGTCAATGATTCCTTTACCCGCTTCTGGATTACCATGACTGTCTTGGAAACCTGCGCCCAGATAAATGTTTTTTGCTTCGTCACCGCCAAAATGCCAAGTTTTCAGCGGCTGCCCTGCTTCTTTATGCATCGCAGCAATTTCACCAATCACTTTATTCACAAAGCGTTTGGAGGAATCTAAACAAGGGTTCAAATAGCTATGGCGATCGTAAAACTGTACTGAGGTGGTAGTAGAATCATCGGTTGGGTCTAACAGGCGGAATTCGTTAGCTTCTTGCTCTTTGCCTGCGCTATGCAATTTGCGATAACGCGCCTCCATCGACATCACCGCGGCACGGGCATGTGCCGGGACATCGATTTCAGGGATCACTTCGACTTCTCGCGCCTGCGCGTATTTCACAATCTCGATGTAATCCGCTTTGGTGAAGTAGCCACTGCCATCGTTATTGCTGCTCGGGCCTGAACCTAATTGCGGCAGTAGGCATGTCGATTCGGTCAAATCATGACAACGCTGGCTACCCACTTCGGTCAACTCTGGCAGACCAGGAATTTCAATACGCCAGCCTTCGTCATCACTTAAATGGAAATGGAATTTATTTAATTTATAGGCCGACATTTGATCAATTAAACGCAGCACCGCCTGCTTACTATGGAAGTTACGTCCCACATCAAGGAACATACCGCGATACTCAAAGCGCGGGGCATCTTTTGCATCCAACTGGGCGATAGTTTTCGTGCCATCAGCCGGGATCAGCGACAAAATCGATTGCAAGCCATAGAAAACCCCCGCCCGATCAAATCCGCTGACTGTCGCCTCTTTATCAGTAATGTTCAACTGGTAAGCGCCTGGTTTTGCCATCACGCCGTCAAATTTCTGCTTATCCACCGCCGTCTTGATAGGATAACCCTTGGTATTTTCGGCAATCCCCAGCAAGGCAAAGCGTTGACTCACTGCATCGGCCGCTGCTTTATTCAACGCATCAAGATGTAAAGCAACACCTTGGCTCAGGTTAACGTCTTGTGGATGGATATTGACCTCAAGTGGCGTTGGGATAATGTGTCCACGCAGACTGCTCGCTGGCATCACCACCAGCGCTTCATTCTTGGTAAAACGCGTCGACGGCGTCATCAGAATGTTATTATCAGCATCCGTACGTTTCCATTGTTCGCCCTTGAATGGGGTAATAAACTGGTGCAAATTTTCGGTGTCGGTATTGGCTAACACTTTTGGCTGAGCGTTGCCCGACGTCGCATACCAACGTGGCATTAAGTCGGTTTCAAACAGTTGCCAATATTCGCCAATAATCGGCAAGGTGACCGACTGATTAGCTGGAAATCCTTTAAATTTATCGGTGGGTTCTAGCTTATGCAGATCGCCGGTGATCGGCGTAATATGGAATTGATCGTTATCGACTTGCAAGATACGGCGAATACTATGGAAATAGATTGCCCAATCAGAACCGGTGATCTCATCACCGCTATTCGCCAGGGTAATAGTAGCGGTATTACAGGCCGCCCAATCAGCGCCTAATACTGCACAATCTTTGCCATGCTCCCCTGCCCGATTATCCACGACTTTATAATTCACCTTGAGCTGGCTTAATTTATCCACTAATCCTTGGTCAGCCAGACTGCTTTGCATGCCGCCGATAATGCCAGCCATTGCCACTACTGTTGCTTTTAACGTAGATATTTTCATCTGCAACCTCGTCCTTAATTCGTAGTTTTCTGTGTATTGTTGGCTTTAATTTCCTGCCATATTTTGCCGCAATCTTCGGCATAAACTTGTCCATCGCCGGTCTGACGGGCGGTCAAACAGCGTTGATAATCTAAAACACGCACCGTTTCCTGTTGGGCAAATTGTTGGTGTGCCCTTTCTTGTTTGAGCACGTCAAGCACCGCCTGACACGCAGCGAGTTTATCGGTAGAACCTTCCGCCGTATTAATGCAGGCGCTATATGCCTGGCGTAATTTGGTCTGTTGTTGAGAAGACTGCTGCTCAGAGGATTGCACGCAACCTGCCAGTAGGAGGCTGATACCAATCAAAACGCATTGCTTTTTCATTTCCCTATCCTTAGAAAATAGTGAATGGAGCGATAACCATGAATTTCACATCTTTTTCATCCTGGAAGATATTGCCGTATCCTCCTCCCCAGCTCGGAATATCAGAATGGTTGTCGTATTGGGTGTAATGAAGTTTGAACAAGGTGCCTTTAGCGCGACCTTCTTGAATGGTATACAACGCATCCAGACTCCAGGCGCTTTCTTTCAGGCGCTGGTTCTGGTCATAGATTGGATTAGTACTCGGTTTCGCACCCCAGGCGTATACGTAAGAGCCACCGATAGCAAAACCAGGAAGATCCCATTTACTCAAGTCATATAAGACGCCAGCGTAAAGCGCTTTTTCGCCATTAGCATTAAAGTCCGAGCGGTTATCCCACCACACATCTAAGCGCCCGTTAGAAGATGAATATGTTGGCGTCATACGCTGTAGGAAATAGCCCTGATTGCCTTCGGCTTTGACATAGGTTCCTTCCAAACGCCAGTCAAACTGCCCGGTGGTATAGCCAAAGGTCAGTGCCTGCAACCAGGCGAGACCATCGTAAATACTGTTAGGGTCATTTTTATCGTGGACGCGATCCTGGGTACCATAGAATTGGTAACTGGTAGTCAGCGGATTGCCCAGCACACTCATTTTGTATGAAGATTTAGCAAAATATTGGTCAACGTAATTTCTGGCCTGGCCATAAGCGGCCTCTAGTACCCAATCATTTTTAAAATCGTATTTTGCGCCGACGGAATGCAGGTAAGAAACGCCAGTTTTACGGTCTGCCCGGCGGAAATTATCCATCTGCGTATGCCAAGGTGATTTATATTTATCAGCCCACATATAAGACAGACTTAACTCTCCAGCATCACCAAAATCGTAGCGATAACCGGTTTCTACACCTCGATAAGTACCGGGTAATAAACTCCAATGTGGTGCCAATAAAGTTTGCCCGGAAGGCTGAATATAACCGCCACGCGCCCACCAATTGCCATATTTAAACTTGGCAGCCGCTTTATATAGGCTAACTCCGCTCTTATCCCCGAAATAATCTTCGTCATAGGCGCGATTTTTTGAAGAGAAAGCAATTTCGTTCGGGTGACCGCTATCGTGAGCATCTGCAATTTCTATTGCGGAAAAAGCAGCAATATCAAATCCCAACATATCCCATGCATAACCAGATGAAAAATCGAGATTTAGGTTGGCTGTCGCATGGGAAAGGTTAGTCATGTATTTATTGTAATCAGGGTTATCAAGCACCTTTATGCTGCCATCAGGCTGCTTTTGCTTAATCGTTTTATTGACGTCTTTACGATCGCGTTCACGCTGCCAGTAATAAATCCCTCCTTTTAGCGCCGAATCATCAATAAATCCTTCAGCATGAGCCGCCGAAGTAAACAACAGAGTAGAACCGAGAAGTGTGCCAGCCAGAGAATATAAAACAAATATTGGGAAGTTCCCTTCCCGCAAATCGCAACGCGCCATCATCATAAAATTCCTTTTATATTTCAGTAAAATAACGCTTTCCTTCGCCATCCAATACGAAATCGTGATCCTATATAGATCGGCGAGTAGTATTTTTTTCTATCAGTAAGGTTATTTTTTGCGTCGCGAATTATCAATGCAATTCATTGTCAAATGTTTCAATATATGACAAAAATCACATAAACATGACAATAAGATGATTGTGGGATAAAAATAACATAAAAAATAACGTTAATTTATTTGTTATAAAACAATAAAATAAATTTCCACCATGATACTGAGACTCTCTCTTTATTTTCTATAGATAGAGTCCAACCTGGCAGCGATAAAAAATAGAGTAATTATTTCTCTAAGAGAAATAACTTAATGAGAGGCGTAAAAAAACGCAGACAAGCTGCGTTTAATTAGAGAATATTTTCTAACCGAGCGATTCAACGCAGTTTCTAACTGCATTGAATCGCTTTAAAAAATATTAGAAAGCAGGTTTATTTTCCCAGGTATCACGTAAACCGACGGTGCGGTTAAATACCAACTGAGAAGTGCTAGAGTAAGTACTATCGGCGCAGAAATAACCTTCACGCTCAAACTGCAGGCTAACGCCAGCTTGTGCATTTGCCAGGCTCGGCTCAACATAACCTTTCGCAATCACTAAGGATTCAGGGTTAATTGTGCTGAGGAAATCTTCAGCCTGCGCAGGGTTAGCAACGCTGAACAAACGGTCATACAAGCGGAACTCTGCAGGTTTGCCTTCAGTTGCTGACACCCAGTGAATCACGCCCTTCACCTTACGGCCATCGGCAGGATCTTTACTCAGAGTATCGATATCATAGCTACAGAAGATCGTCGCGACATTCCCTTCAGCATCTTTTTCGATACGTTCAGCTTTGATCACATAAGCATTACGCAGACGAACTTCTTTGCCCAGTACCAAACGCTTGTATTGCTTATTGGCCTCTTCGCGGAAATCAGCCTGATCGATAAAGATCTCGCGAGTGAACGGCACTTCGCGGCTCCCCATCTCTGGTTTGCTCGGATGATTTGGCATCGTCACCAGTTGGATATCATCACCAGTAAAGTTCTCAATGATTACTTTAACCGGGTTGATAACCGCCATCGCACGCGGTGCATTCTCGTTAAGATCATCACGGATACAAGATTCCAGCGCAGCCATTTCAACGTTGTTATCTTGTTTCGTCACGCCGATACGGCGACAGAACTCACGAATAGACGCCGCGGTATAACCACGACGACGCAGGCCAGAAACGGTTGGCATGCGCGGGTCATCCCACCCTTCTACGATTTTCTCGCTGACTAACTGGCTTAACTTACGCTTAGACATAATGGCGTATTCAAGATTCAGACGAGAGAATTCGTACTGGCGTGGATGACATTCAATGCTGATGTTGTCCAGTACCCAGTCATACAAGCGGCGGTTATCCTGGAACTCCAGAGTACACAGCGAGTGGGTAATGCCTTCCAACGCATCAGAAATGCAGTGAGTAAAATCGTACATCGGATAGATGCACCATTTGTTCCCGGTCTGATGGTGTTCAGCAAATTTAATGCGATAGATAACCGGGTCACGCATCACAAAGAATGGCGAGGCCATATCAATTTTGGCACGCAGACAGGCAGCGCCTTCAGCGAATTCACCGTTACGCATTTTGGCAAACAATGCCAGGTTCTCTTCCGGCGTGCGATCGCGGTACGGGCTATTAGTGCCCGGCGCGGTTAAGTTGCCGCGGTATTCACGGATCTGTTCAGGAGACAACTCATCCACATAAGCCAGACCTTTTTCAATCAATTCAACCGCATATTGGTGCAATTGATCAAAATAGTCAGAAGAGTAGTGAATATCACCGCTCCACTCAAAACCAAGCCATTTTACGTCTTGCTGAATAGACTCAACAAATTCGATATCTTCTTTTGCCGGATTAGTATCGTCAAAGCGCAGGTTACACTGGCCTTGATAGTCTTGAGCGATACCAAAATTCAGGCAGATAGATTTTGCATGGCCGATATGTAAATAACCATTTGGCTCTGGCGGGAAGCGCGTCTGTACGCTGCTGTGTTTCCCTGAGGCCAGGTCTTCGTCAATAATCTGACGGATAAAATTGGTTGGGCGGGCTTCTGCCTCACTCATTGTTAATTCCTCTACGCGAACGAATGCTCTCTACAGATAACCTCTTATGTTCCAACAAGCCTCGCTTTGACACAACTATTAACTGATAGAAAATGGCGTTTGCGTGAAATCAGTAAACGATAATTAAAAAAAACGGGAAGAGATTGCTCTCTTCCCGCCGTTATTTTCAAAATTAAACGCTATCAGGCAAGATAAAGCTTATTTGCTTTGAATCTCGAACAACTGAGTTTGCCCGGCAACGACAGAACCGCTGGCAAGAATAGTCAGGCCAGAATAGTCTTCAATGTTGCTAACCACCACTGGGCTAATCATCGAACGCGCATTGGCGTTGAGATATTCCAGATCCAGTTCCAAAATCGGTTGTCCAGCCGTTACCACTGCGCCCTCTTCAACCAGACGAGTGAAGCCTTGTCCGTTGAGTGCCACAGTGTCGATCCCCATGTGTACGACCACTTCGGCACCTGAATCCGTTTCCAGACAGAAAGCATGATTGGTGTTGAAGATTTTAACCACGGTACCGCTGGCCGGTGACACCACCGTTTTATCGGTTGGGCGGATAGCAAGGCCATCGCCTACGGCTTTGCTCGCAAAGGCTTCATCCGGAACAGCCGCCAAATCTACGACATCTCCCGTTACTGGAGAAACCAAAGTTTCTAGTACGGTTTTCGGGCTATTTGGTACCGCCTGTGGTTTTGCATCTGGAACCGCTGCAGCCGCGTTGCTGCTCGCTGCCGGAATCGGACCCGCAGTCATCGCGGTACGCATTGCACCGGCAATAATCTCAGCACGAGTTCCGACGATGATTTGTACACTCTGTTTATTCAAGCGAATCACACCTGATGCGCCCAAGCGTTTAGCCAAAGCATCATTCACCAAGGCAGAGTCTTTCACATTCAGACGTAACCGGGTAATACAAGCATCAATCCCAGTCAGGTTTTCAGAACCGCCAATTGAGCCGATATAACGACGTGCTAATTGGACAGTTTCATCTTCTTTGTTGCCATTAGAGGGTTGTACATCAACGTCATAACCATCGGTTTCATCACCAGCAACTGCCAATTCACGCCCTGGGGTCATCAGGTTGAATTTAGTGATAGTGAAACGGAACACCACATAGTAAATCACGAAGAATACGATGCCCTGTGGGATCAACATATACCAGTGAGTTGCTAACGGGTTACGCGTAGATAACACGAGGTCGACTAAACCGGCGCTGAAACCAAAGCCCGCAATCCAATGCATGCTGGCAGCAATAAACACTGACAAACCGGTCAGAAGCGCATGGATAAAGTACAGGACTGGTGCAACGAACATGAAGGAGAATTCCAACGGTTCGGTGATACCAGTAAAGAAGGAAGCAAAGGCTGCCGCCAACATGATACTGCCGACTTTGGCGCGGTTTTCCGGGCGAGCACATTGATAAATAGCCAATGCTGCACCTGGCAAACCAAACATCATAACCGGGAAGAAGCCAGCTTGGTAACGACCGGTGATACCAACAACAGCTTTGCCTGCGTTGATAGATTCTTGGCCGCCGAGGAAGTTAGGAATGTCATTAATGCCAGCCACATCAAACCAGAATACTGAGTTCAATGCATGGTGCAGGCCAACAGGGATAAGCAAGCGGTTGAAGAACGCATAAATACCTGCGCCAACAGAGCCCATTTGCTGAATATATTCACCGAAAGAAACCAGACCGTTGAAGATAACCGGCCAGACGTACATCATCACGAAGGCAATGACGATCATCACAAAAGAGGTCAGAATCGGTACCAAACGGCGGCCGCTAAAGAACGACAGCGCTTTTGGCAATTCAACCTTACTGAAGCGGTTATAGAGTTCAGCAGAGATAATACCGGTCAGGATACCAACGAACTGGTTGTTAATCTTACCGAAAGCGGCAGGAACCTGGTCAACAGGGATTTTCTGAATCATTGCCACGGCAGCTGGCGAACACAGCGTGGTTAATACCAGAAACCCAACAAAGCCGGTCAGCGCTGCGGCACCGTCTTTGTCTTTCGACATGCCGTAAGCTACACCGATAGCAAACAATACCGACATGTTATCGATAATTGCCGAACCGGATTTAATAAACAGCGCGGCTAATGCGTTGCTGCTACCCCAGCCAGTCGGGTCAATCCAGTACCCAACCCCCATTAAGATTGCTGCTGCCGGTAGTGTTGCAACCGGCACCATCAAGGCCCGGCCTATCTTTTGCAAATAACTGAGCATTTTCACTTCCCCCATTCGCCCCGAGACGAATCACCAAGTAATTTAATTAGTATGTTTATTGCCGTTATTTTACCAATCCAAACTCATTCACAGCTTGTGGTGCTGGTTGTCGTTGCGAAGTGTAAAAAAATTATTTCGCCTCGCAAATTAAAACCTCATTTTTTGTGATATTTATCACCAAAAATCGTGTTTAACAACCCTTTTAGCTAGTCATCACTCCAAACTTATTTTATTATTAAAAAAATCTAGACGGCATTGTGCCTTAATCTAAACCTCAATGCTGGTTTACGCTTAGCACTGGACTATACACAAGACAGTATATTCAATTTCCAACAATTTAAGAGGTATGCCATGAGACTTATCCCCCTAAATACTACCGTTGAAGTTGGCAAATGGGCTGCACGTCATATTGTTGAACGTATCAACGCGTTTAAACCAACTAAAGAACGCCCTTTTGTTCTCGGTCTACCTACCGGCGGGACGCCTCTTGAAGCTTACAAACACTTGGTTGCCATGCACAAATCAGGCCAAGTTAGTTTCAAAAATGTGGTAACCTTCAATATGGATGAATATGTTGGTCTGCCGCAGGAACACCCAGAAAGCTACCATACTTTTATGCATCGTAATTTCTTTGACCATGTCGATATTCCGCGTGAAAACATCAACCTACTGAATGGAAACGCGCCGGACATTACAGAAGAGTGTCGTCAATACGAAGAGAAAATTAAGTCTTACGGGAAAATTAACCTGTTTATGGGCGGCGTTGGCAACGATGGCCATATTGCCTTTAACGAACCGGCATCTTCTTTGGCATCACGTACTCGTATCAAAACGTTGACTCAAGAAACCCGTATCGCTAATTCACGTTTCTTTGATAACGATGTTACACAAGTGCCAAAATATGCACTGACCGTCGGTGTCGGCACACTGCTCGATGCAGAAGAAGTAATGATTCTGGTCACAGGCCATGCCAAAGCACAGGCGCTGGCTGCCGCAGTAGAAGGCAATATTAACCATATGTGGACAATTAGCTGTCTGCAATTGCACGCCAAAGCGGTTGTTGTTTGTGATGAACCATCTACCATGGAACTTAAAGTAAAAACTGTTAAGTATTTCCGTGAGTTAGAAACAGAAAATATGAAAAATCTTTAATCTGTAACCTTACACTAGGGGGCCAAGATGTATGCATTGATTCAGGGTCGGATCTTTACCGGCCACGACGTTCTGGATAATCACGCGGTTATTATTGCCGATGGCAAAATTGAGCGCGTTTGTCCTTTAAACGAATTACCGGCAGGGATAGAAACTCGAGATCTTAAAGGCGCCATCCTTGCCCCCGGCTTTATCGATCTTCAGCTCAACGGCTGCGGCGGTGTACAGTTTAACGACTCATTGGAAGCTATCTCTATCGAAACACTGGAGATCATGCAAAAAACCAATGAAAAATACGGTTGTACCAGTTTCTTACCAACGTTAATTACCTGTAGCGATGAATACATGAAGCACGGCGTTAACGTCATGCGCAGCTATTTAGCCAAATATCCTAATCAAGCATTGGGTCTGCATTTAGAAGGGCCTTATCTTAATATATTGAAAAAAGGCACACACAACCCAGCCTTTGTGCGTAAACCAGATGCTGCAATGATTGATTATTTGTGTGCGAATGCTGATGTAATAACGCAACTAACGCTGGCACCAGAAGAGGTTGAGGATAAATTTATCCGCCAATTGTGTGCCGCCGGGATTGTCGTATCAGCAGGCCACTCCAATGCCAGCTACGAGCAAGCCCGCGATGGCTTTGCCGCCGGCGTAAGCTTTGCCACCCACCTTTACAACGCCATGCCAGCTATTACTGGTCGTCAGGCTGGTTTAGTTGGCGCTATTTTTGACACTCCGGATGTTTATACTGGCGTCATTGCCGACGGGCTGCACGTTGCATGGGCGAATATTCGTAACGCTAAAAAACTCAAAGGCGACAAGTTAGTTCTTGTCACTGATGCAACTGCCGCGGCAGGTTCAAATATTGAAGAGTTCATTTTTGCCGGTAAAACAATATACTATCGGGATGGACTCTGTGTAGATGATGCCGGTACGTTGAGTGGTTCAGCATTAACCATGATCGAAGCGGTACAAAACAGCGTTGAACATGTAGGAATACCTCTGGATGAGGCATTGCGTATGGCGACTTTATACGCCGCACGCGCCATCGGCGTTGATAGCACATTAGGTACCATCACCGCTGGTAAAGTCGCTAATCTGACGGCTTTCACCCATGACTATAAGATAACGAAAACTATCGTTAATGGTGACGAAGTTTAATTGAGCGAGTAATTTATTGATGACCACTGGCGGGCAGGCACAAATCGGTAACGTTGACTTAGTTAAGCAGTTAAACGGGGCGGCCGTTTATAGCCTGATTGACCAACAAGGGCCTATATCACGCATTCAAGTTGCAGAACTAAGCCATCTTGCACCTGCCAGTGTCACTAAAATCACCCGTCAATTACTCGAACGAGGCTTAATAAAAGAAGTCGATCAACAAGCCTCGACTGGCGGTAGACGCGCAATCTCGATTATTACCGAAACTCGCCCTTTTCATACCATTGCTGTCCGCCTTGGTCGCCACGATGCGACGATCACGCTCTATGATCTCAGTGCCAAAGCGCTAGCGGAACAACATTATCCCTTGCCACAACGCACCCAAGAAACGCTGGAAAGCGCGTTGATTGCAGCTATTACCGACTTTATCGAACAGAATCAGCGCAAACTGCGTGAACTGATTGCTATCTCTGTAATTTTACCAGGGTTGGTTGACCCAAATAACGGCATCGTGCGTTACATGCCGCATATTAGCGTTGGTAACTGGAAATTAGTCGAGATCCTGCAAACCAAATTCAATGTCACCAGTTTTGTCGGTCACGATATCCGCAGCCTGGCGCTGGCTGAGCACTATTTCGGTGCAACCCGTGATTGTCAGGACTCTATTTTGGTTCGTTTGCACCGCGGGACCGGCGCAGGAATCTTAGTTAACGGCAAAATATTCCTCGGCAGCAACGGTAACGTAGGTGAAATCGGCCATATTCAGGTCGATCCGCTAGGTGAGTTGTGCCACTGCGGAAATTTTGGCTGTTTAGAAACAATCGCCGCTAATGCCGCGATTGAAAATCGTGTGCGCAGCCTGCTCACGCAGGGTTATCCAAGCCGTTTGAGCGTCGATGACTGCTCGATTTCAGCTATTTGTAAAGCCGCCAACCGTGGCGATCAACTCGCCTGTGAAGTTATTGAATACGTTGGCCGGCATTTAGGTAAAAGCATTGCGATTACCATCAACCTGTTTAACCCGCAGAAAGTTGTGATAGCCGGTGAGATTACCGAAGCTGAAAAAATATTATTACCAGCACTGCAGCGCTGTATTAATACTCAGGTCCTCAAAGATTTTCGCCGCAACTTACCTATTGTCACATCAGAACTTAATCATCGTTCAGCAATTGGCGCATTTGCTTTGGTAAAACGCGCTATGTTAAACGGCGTGCTATTGCAGCGACTGATGGAAAACTAAGCGCCTGATGGGCAGCCTTACTATAACGAGTAACCGAACTGATGATGATTAAAAACGTAATCTGCGATATCGATGGTGTGCTATTGCACGATAATACCGCCGTGCCTGGCGCTGATAAATTTTTAGCCCGCATTCAGGAAAAGGGTATGCCACTGGTCATTCTGACCAATTACCCTTCGCAAACCGCACAAGACTTGGCAAATCGCTTTAGCGCAGCGGGTCTTGATGTGCCGGAAAGCGCCTTCTTCACCTCGGCGATGGCAACAGCAGATTTTCTTAAGCGCCAGGAAGGTAAGAAAGCCTATGTCATCGGCGAAGGCGCGTTAATTCATGAACTGTATAAAGCAGGCTTTACCATCACCGATATCAATCCTGACTTTGTTATCGTTGGCGAAACCCGTTCATACAACTGGGAAATGATGCACAAAGCGGCTTATTTTGTGGCTAATGGCGCACGATTTATCGCGACTAACCCAGATAGCCACGCCCGCGGGTTCTCCCCTGCCTGTGGTGCACTTTGCGCACCAATCGAAAAAATCACCGGACGTAAGCCCTTCTTCGTCGGTAAGCCAAGTCCGTGGATCATTCGCTCAGCACTGAACAAAATGCAGGGTCACTCAGAAGAGACGGTAATTGTCGGTGATAACCTGCGTACCGATATTCTGGCCGGTTTTCAGGCGGGTTTGGAAACCATCTTGGTACTATCAGGTGTTTCCAATCTGGATGATGTCGAAGCGATGCCGTTCCGCCCTAGTTATATTTATCCTTCTGTTGCTGACATCGATATTATTTAGACGTTATCTAAGACTCAAGCTGATCTGGCATAGGATTTACGCCAGTTCGGCAGGGGCTTTCGCCGAAAGTCCCTGCACTGTATGTTTATAAGGACGCACCTGCGCTTAGCTTATCGGGTCGCGATGCGACTTCTCATATTATCTACTTCGGCCAGACGGAGCTCCCTACTCGGCCCAACCTAAATCGACCATCCCAGGTCAATTTACTCTGGTCTCATTCGCTCGCTTGGCCAATAAGATGCGCTATTGAAGGTCGCGGGATTTAAGATCAACGGCTAGATCAAAATACTTCATATTATTCCCCCATCCCGCGATGCCCGAGCCTCGTAATCATTAACACAGCCTGGTTGCCGAGCTCAATTATCTCATTTACCACTTCAACAATTTTCTGCGGCTTATTTTGTCTCAATCTTTACCATTATCGCCAAAATTGCATATTTGATAATTTTAATGATAAAAAACTGGTGATTCGTTAAAGATCGGAGTGAGTCAACAGACTATTTTTCTTCTAAAGGCTAAAATGCTTGCATTGAATAGAGGTTATGACGCATTTTCTTTAGCAGAGAGAAAAAGCTGTCGGATAAAAATGATAATCCTTCAAAGCTGACTGCCTATCTCGTCATCACAACAACATTACCGCCTGAGAAAAGTCGTTAGGGAGAGTTATATGTGTTCTATTTTTGGTGTACTTGATATTAAAACCGACGCGGTTGAATTGCGTAAAAAAGCCCTTGAGCTATCACGTCTGATGCGCCACCGTGGCCCAGACTGGTCTGGCATTTTTGCTAATGACAAAGCCATTCTTTGCCACGAACGCTTGTCTATTGTCGGTGTTAATGCAGGTGCACAGCCGCTGTATAACGAAGCACAAACCCATGTTCTGGCGGTAAACGGTGAAATCTATAACCACCAAGCCCTGCGTGAAGAGCTTGGCGATCGTTACACATTCCAAACTGCCTCTGACTGTGAAGTGATCCTCGCGCTTTATCAGGAAAAAGGCATTGAGTTCCTTGATGAACTACAAGGGATGTTTGCCTTCATTCTGTATGACACAGAAAAAGATGCCTACCTGATTGGTCGTGACCATTTAGGGATTATTCCTCTGTATATGGGCCATGATGAACACGGTAACCTGTACGTCGCCTCAGAGATGAAATCATTAGTGCCAGTGTGCCGTACCGTGAAAGAGTTCCCTGCGGGCAGCTACTTGTGGAGCAAAGATGGTGAGATCCGCGAATACTATCATCGCGACTGGTTCGATTTTAAAAACGTCAAAGATAACGTCACCGATGCAGCTGCTCTACGCGACGCATTAGAAGAGTCAGTTAAAAGCCATCTGATGTCTGATGTTCCTTACGGCGTACTGCTGTCTGGCGGCCTGGATTCTTCTGTTATTTCAGCGATTACCAAAAAATATGCCGGTCGCCGTATTGAAGATAAAGATCAAAGCGAAGCTTGGTGGCCGCAGTTGCACTCATTTGCCGTTGGTTTACAAGGATCGCCTGATTTACGTGCTGCTCAGGAAGTTGCTGACCACCTTGGTACTGTGCACCATGAAATTCACTTCACCGTACAAGAAGGTCTCGATGCTATCCGTGACGTGATTTATCACATTGAAACCTACGACGTGACCACGATTCGTGCATCAACACCAATGTATCTGATGTCACGTAAAATCAAAGCGATGGGTATCAAGATGGTGTTGTCTGGCGAAGGTGCCGACGAAGTATTGGGCGGTTACCTGTACTTCCACAAAGCACCAAACGCACAGGAATTCCACGAAGAGACTGTACGTAAGCTGTTAGCTCTGCATATGTTTGACTGTGCTCGTGCTAACAAAGCAATGTCAGCTTGGGGTGTTGAGGCTCGTGTACCTTTCCTGGATAAAAAATTCCTTGATGTAGCAATGCGCCTTAACCCGAAAGACAAAATGTGCGGCAACGGCAAAATGGAAAAACACATTCTGCGTGAATGTTTTGAATCCTACTTGCCGAAAAGCGTGGCGTGGCGCCAAAAAGAGCAATTCTCTGACGGCGTAGGTTACAGCTGGATTGATACATTAAAAGAAGTGGCCGCGGCGCAAATTACCGACCAACAGCTTGAAACTGCGCATTTCCGCTTCCCGTACAATACACCAACTTCTAAAGAAGGTTATTTGTATCGCACCATCTTTGAAGAGCTGTTCCCAGTACCAAGCGCAGCAGAATGTGTACCAGGCGGCCCTTCAGTTGCCTGTTCTTCTGCCAAAGCAATTGAGTGGGATGAGTCCTTTAAAACCATGAACGACCCATCTGGGCGTGCTGTTGGCGTTCACCAAGCAGCTTATTAATCATCAGCGTTATCGACATTGTTTTATGAACTGACAATGTTTTATGAATCAACGGGCCTATCCAGGCCCGTTTTTTTTCGTCCTAACGTGATAAAAACGCCCTATTTTGTTGTTTTTATCATCACAGTGGTTATAAGCCAGTCAAACAAACGTTATCTGCGCTTTTTCCTCAAAAAACTTGTTGACGCAAAACGACGGTATACGCATAATGCGCCCCGCAACGCCGAGAAGGTCGAGCGAAAAAAAAGAGGCTACGTAGCTCAGCTGGTTAGAGCACATCACTCATAATGATGGGGTCACAGGTTCAAATCCCGTCGTAGCCACCATAACTTTTTTTTCTGTTTGCGGGAGTGGCGAAATTGGTAGACGCACTAGATTTAGGTTCTAGCGCCGCAAGGTGTGCGAGTTCAAGTCTCGCCTCCCGCACCATTTAATCTCGGCTTGCACGGATGGGGTATCGCCAAGCGGTAAGGCACTGGTTTTTGATACCAGCATTCCCAGGTTCGAATCCTGGTACCCCAGCCATATTTTTTAAAGTGTTGTGAACAATCTAATTTATTGGGGTATCGCCAAGCGGTAAGGCACTGGTTTTTGATACCAGCATCCCCTGGTTCGAATCCAGGTACCCCAGCCATCTTCGCCTTGGTATAGCAAGCAAATCTACTGACGGTAGATTGAGAGAAACTTGCAATAGCGAACAAAACAAGTAAGAATTTGGCTACGTAGCTCAGCTGGTTAGAGCACATCACTCATAATGATGGGGTCACAGGTTCAAATCCCGTCGTAGCCACCATAATTCAGTACAATTGGGGTGTCGCCAAGCGGTAAGGCTCTGGTTTCTGATACCAGCATACCCAGGTTCGAATCCTGGCACCCCAGCCAAATTTAGAAAGGCTCGCTTCGGCGAGCCTTTTCTATTTACTGTTTTAAATACTTTTTGTTGCTATCAATCCCCTATCTTTCCTACTGACTGACTCATCCCCAAAATGCTATGAGGCATGTAAACAGGCCAGAAGCGTTCCGACCTGTTTACTTAATCTCTTATATACCTAATGCGTACTTCAGCGCCTTTACTTTGAGACCGCCAGCCCGCTGCGCTGCCATGAGCGCCACATTACGCAAGGCCCGTACCGGTGCCAAATCGTTACTGAACGCGGTATAGAAGAGATCCATTCCGCTCTGCATCATCATATTGTCCAGACGGCGACGACGCTGGTAGCGTTGTAGTACTTTTTCGCTCCACCACGTTTCTTGGCGATCGCGTGATTGCGTTAGTACATCTAATAGCGCCTCAATATCTCGATAGCCCAGATTAACGCCCTGCCCAGCCAGCGGATTTATGGTATGTGCAGCATCGCCAACCAAAACCAGCCCCGGCAAGACATAACGTTGAGCATGACGGCGCACTAAGGGGAAAGCTCCCGCGGATAGCGCTTTAATTGCCCCAAGACGCGCAGGGAAAGCCTGAGTCACCTCCTGAGTCAGCTGCTTCATATTAAGTGACTGTAAGTAGCGAATACGCTGTGGACTGTCATACCAAACGAGCGAGGCGTTGTTACCGAATAATGGTAAGAAAGCGCGAGGTCCAGATGGGAAAAACTGTTGCCAGGTGGCATCTTGACCGCCGACCTCAGTTTCAACCGAAATCAACATACAGCTCTGGCGATACTGCCAGCCATCAACACCAATACCAGAAAGCTGGCGAACCAAAGAATTGGCGCCGTCAGCGGCAATAACCAGCCTGGTTTGCAGTTGCTCGCCTGTTGTCAATTGTACTGACCAGCTATCATCGTCCCGCTTCGATAGATGCTGTAAACGTGACGGGCAATAACAATGTATCTTATCTTGCTGCTCAACTTGCTGCCACAACGCTAATTGTAATACGCGGTTTTCAACCATATGCCCAAGTTCGGGCAAGCCAAGCGCCGCCGCATCAAAGATCACTTCCGATCCGGGCTTTTCCCACGTTTCCAATCGGCGATAAGGCGTTGACCGCATTTGCTCAACGCCCTGCCAGGCACCGAGTTGTTTTAATAAACGTACCGAGGCACAACCAATCGCGGAAATACGTAAATCAGCGGCAGACTCGGCATCAAAAACCGCGGGGGCTTCATGCTCGATCATTGCCACATTAAAACCACGTAGCGCTAGACCAAGCGCTGCTGCCGCACCAACCATGCCGCCGCCGACAACGACAGCATCAAAAGCGTTATCTGAAGGGTTCATTTATTTCTTCTTTTTTCATGTCGATTTTAGCGAAGTGTACCGGATTTTTGCGTTCTCTTCAGGTCGCAAGCAATTTCCCGCTGCTAGTCACCGCCGCACTGAACGATTACAATAGCCACACTGAACTGCGTCGCCCAGCTTCCCACGTGTTTATCCCGTTTTGACTGGGCATCGTTAGCCGCTTTTCTAACGAATTGAGCCATAGAAAATAATGACTAAGAAACTGCATATTAAAACCTGGGGCTGTCAGATGAATGAATATGATTCATCAAAAATGGCCGATCTGCTCGATAGCACCCACGGATATAAATTAACTGATAATCCTGAAGAAGCTGATGTACTGCTGCTCAACACCTGCTCTATTCGTGAGAAGGCCCAGGAAAAAGTGTTCAGTCTGCTAGGACACTGGAAGCTGCTAAAACGCAAAAACCCAGATATCATCATCGGCGTAGGTGGCTGTGTTGCCTCTCAGGAAGGCGAATTAATTCGCGAACGTGCTCACTACGTTGATCTGGTGTTTGGCCCGCAAACATTGCATCGCCTGCCCGAAATGATTAATCACGTACGCGGCACTAAAAGCCCTATCGTCGATGTCAGCTTCCCAGAAATTGAGAAATTCGACCGTCTGCCAGAGCCGCGAGCCGATGGCCCGACCGCTTTTGTTTCGATTATGGAAGGCTGTAATAAATACTGTAGCTTCTGCGTCGTCCCTTACACCCGTGGTGAAGAAGTCAGCCGACCGAGCGATGACGTATTATTTGAAATCGCTCAATTAGCAGCGCAAGGCGTACGTGAAGTGAATCTGCTCGGGCAGAACGTGAATGCCTATCGAGGTTCGAATTTCGACGGCAGCATTTGCAGTTTCGCTGAACTGTTACGTCTGGTCGCCACCATTGATGGCATTGACAGAATTCGCTTCACCACCAGCCATCCAATTGAATTTACTGATGATATCATTGACGTTTATCGTGATACGCCAGAGCTGGTCGATTTCTTGCATTTGCCGATTCAAAGTGGCTCAGACCGCGTTCTGACGATGATGAAACGCCCACATACCGCATTAGAGTACAAAGCGATTATCCGCAAACTGCGTGCCGTGCGCCCAAATATCAATATCAGCGGTGATTTTATTGTCGGCTTCCCAGGAGAAACCCAGGAAGATTTCGAATTGACCATGAAGCTGGTTGCTGATGTTAATTACGATGTGAGCTACAGCTTCATCTACTCACCGCGTCCGGGAACACCGGCGGCCGATATGGTCGATGATGTCAGCGACGAAGAGAAAAAACAGCGCCTGTATCTGTTACAAGAGCGTCTTTTACAACAATCAGTACGCTTTAGTCGCGCCATGCTCGGTACCGTACAGCGTGTGCTGGTTGAAGGAACATCGCGCAAAAGTATTATGGAACTAAGCGGACGCACTGAAAATAACCGTGTGGTCAACTTTGAAGGCACACCGGATATGATCGGGAAATTTGTCGATGTCGAAATAACCGATGTTTACACTAATTCTCTGCGCGGCGTTGTCATTCGTACCGAAGAACAAATGGCCTTACGTTTACATGAGTCTCCACAAGCGATCATGGCTCGTACGCGTAAAGAAAATGAAATTGGCGTTGCTATCTACCAGCCATAATTCACCGCAATTTCATTTCTCAGACAGGGCGCTGCGGCGCCCTGTTTCATTACATAGCAGCCAAGCCTCAGCAAAATTTATTTTTGTTCTCATGCCGCTTAAGCTTTAATTTTACGAGATAGGCCGCATATCTTTGCAGAAAGTAGACATCAAATGCGCTGTAGCAGGACGTTTTCGCCAAGCCGATATATGATTATCCTTATGCGGTGTCATCATTTTGTCATGAAATACACGGAAAAATATCAAGCACATCAACAGGTCCAGAGTGGCCCAGAGGAATAGTTTGAACGTTGTAACACAAGAGATTTTGCTGGAGCCCGAAGACAATCAGCGCCTGCTGAGTCTATGTGGGCCGTTTGACGACAATATCAAACAACTGGAGCGCCGGTTAGGCATCGAGATCAACCGTCGTGATAACGCCTTTAAACTGGTAGGCAAAAGCCTGTGCGTGTCTGCCGCAGCCGATATTCTTCGCGATTTATACGTCGATACCGCACCAATGCATGGTGAGACACAGGATATCGACCCAGAAAAAATTCATCTGGCAATCAAAGAGAGCCGGGTATTGGAACAAACGGCAGAGAGTGTGCCTGATTACGGCAAAGCGGTTATTATCAAAACCAAACGTGGCATGATAAAACCCCGCACACCGAATCAAGCTCAGTACATCGCCAATATACTTGACCATGATATTACCTTTGGCATTGGCCCTGCTGGTACAGGTAAAACTTATCTGGCCGTTGCCGCCGCGGTCGATGCATTAGAGCGTCAAGAAGTACGCCGCATTCTGCTAACTCGCCCCGCGGTTGAAGCCGGCGAAAAGCTTGGTTTCCTGCCAGGCGATCTCAGCCAGAAGGTTGACCCTTATCTCCGTCCGTTATATGACGCATTGTTTGAAATGCTCGGTTTCGAGAAGGTAGAAAAGCTGATTGAACGTAACGTCATTGAAGTGGCGCCGCTGGCTTATATGCGCGGTCGCACGCTCAATGATGCTTTTATCATCCTCGATGAGAGTCAAAATACTTCGATTGAGCAGATGAAAATGTTCCTGACACGTATTGGCTTTAACTCGAAGGCAGTCATCACCGGTGATGTCACACAAATTGACTTGCCACGTCACCAAAAGTCCGGCCTACGCCACGCTATTGAAGTGCTCTCCTCTGTTGAGGAGCTGAGCTTTAACTTCTTCCATAGTGAAGATGTGGTGCGTCACCCCGTCGTGGCACGTATCGTCGTGGCCTATGAGGCATGGGAAGAACAAGACCAAAAACGTAAAGATGCTATCGCTGAACAGCGTAAGCAAGAATCACAGCACGCGAATTCACAACATTCGCCAACACAGAGTAATCAATGAGTCAGGTTATCCTAGATTTACAGCTCGCCAGTGAAGAAACCAGCGGGTTACCAACGGAGCAGGACTTCCGTTTGTGGTTAGAAGCCGTACTGCCAAAATTCCAGGAAGAGGCAGAAGTCACCGTACGTATCGTTGACGAGGCCGAAAGCCAAACGCTAAACCATACTTACCGCGGTAAAGATAAATCGACCAATGTTCTCTCGTTCCCCTTTGAAGCACCTCCGGGAATGGAACTGCCACTGCTGGGTGATTTGATTATCTGCCGCCAAGTGGTTGAACGTGAAGCCGTTGAGCAAAAAAAGCCATTACTGGCACATTGGGCGCACATGGTTATTCACGGTAGCTTGCATTT
Organism: Rouxiella sp. Mn2063; assembly: GCF_049319665.1. Classification (NCBI taxonomy): domain Bacteria; kingdom Pseudomonadati; phylum Pseudomonadota; class Gammaproteobacteria; order Enterobacterales; family Yersiniaceae; genus Rouxiella; species Rouxiella sp. Mn2063. The sequence continues at coordinate 74,811 of NZ_JBMOUD010000009.1, forward strand.
GCTAGGGTATGACCACATTATCGATGAAGAAGCTGAAGAAATGGAGTCGATTGAGACTGAAATAATGCAAGAGCTTGGCTATGCCGACCCTTATATCTTTATTGAAGACTCAAGTGACGACGACCACTGAGATTAGTTGAAACACAACAGATCGCGTTTTTAAAGCAGGGAGGAGAATTATTCCTCCCTATTATCAGCGCTTTCGGTTTATGCTAATCACCGATCCCTTAATAAGAGTAAAAAAAACCAGACCGCCATGAGCGACGACCATCCACAAAATAGCGATACCCCCAGTCCGAAAAAGGGCTTCTTTTCTCTCATTCTCAACCAGTTGTTCCATGGTGAGCCTAAAAACCGTGGTGACTTGGTTGAATTGATCCGTGATTCAGAGCAAAACGACCTAATCGACCCAGATACCCGAGACATGCTGGAAGGCGTGATGGATATTGCCGAGCAGCGCGTTCGCGATATCATGATCCCTCGTTCGCAAATGATTACGCTTAAACGTAATCAGCCGCTGGAAGAGTGCCTCGATGTAATTATTGGCTCTGCTCACTCCCGCTTCCCGGTAATCAGCGAGGACAAGGACCATATTGAAGGCATATTGATGGCAAAAGATCTGCTGCCATTTATGCAATCGCAATCAGAGCCTTTCAGCATTGATAAAGTGTTGAGAACTGCGGTGGTAGTCCCAGAGAGCAAGCGTGTTGACCGTATGCTCAAAGAATTCCGCTCACAACGCTATCATATGGCGATTGTCGTCGATGAATTCGGTGGCGTTTCTGGTCTGGTCACCATCGAAGACATACTGGAGCTAATCGTTGGCGAAATTGAAGACGAGTACGATGATGAAGAAGATCTCGATATCCGTCAGTTAAGCCGCCATGCTTACACCGTTCGCGCGTTGGCCCCAATCGAAGATTTTAATAAAACCTTCCAAACCAACTTTAGCGATGATGAAGTCGATACGATCGGCGGATTGGTGATGCAGTCCTTTGGTCATTTGCCTGCACGTGGTGAAAGTATCGAAATAGACGGTTACCTATTCAAAGTTGCGATGGCAGACAGCCGCCGTATTATCCAGGTTCATGTCAAAATACCTGACAACGCGCCGCAACCGACACTGGAAGAATAAATTTTTCATGGCCCTAGCCTCACTCTATTCCCGCCAGCGGGTTCGTGCTCTTCTGGCGCTGCTATTTGGTGCCTGCGGCACCTTATCATTTTCCCCTTATGACTTTTGGCCAGCCGCCATTGTTTCATTGTTTGGTTTGTTGGCTGTCACACTCGATCGTCGTCCAGGGCAATCCGCCCTGCTCGGTTTCGTATGGGGAATGGGATTATTTGGCAGCGGCGTAAACTGGGTCTATGTCAGTATTGCGACCTTTGGCGGTATGCCAACAGCCGTTAACATCTTCCTCGTCGTGCTGCTGGCCGCTTACCTGTCGCTTTACACCATGCTATTCGCTGGATTACTCAGCAAACTGTGGCCAAAAACCACATGGTGGCGACTCGCGTTGGCTGCGCCAGCATTATGGCAAGTGACCGAGTTTCTGCGTGGCTGGGTGCTCACTGGCTTCCCATGGTTACAATTTGGTTATAGCCAGATTAACGGCCCGTTGAAAGGCTTGGCACCCTTGGTCGGTGTCGACAGTATTACCTTTATCTTAATGTCACTCAGTGGCCTGCTCGTCTATGCATTGCATCAACGTCGCAAAACTCCTGCGGTTGTTGCTTTGGCGATGTTGCTGCTGCCTTGGCCCCTGCGCCAGATTCAATGGTTTACGCCATTGCCGGATAAAACGGTCAATATCGCGATGGTTCAGGGCAATATCCCACAGTCAATGAAGTGGGATCCTAAAGCGCTGATCAGCACATTGCAGGCTTATTTGGATGAAACCCGGCCATACATGGGCAAGGCTGATATCGTAATATGGCCTGAATCAGCGATTCCAGATATCGAATCCGACCAACAGGGTTTTCTTACCATGATGGATGACCTGATGCGCTCGCATAATTCGCATTTGGTTACCGGCATTGTTGATTTCCAGCGTGATGAGCAAGGTTCACATACCTACAACAGTGTGATCGTGCTCGGTGAAAAACAGCCTTATCGCTATCGCGATACTGACCGTTATGACAAACATCACCTGGTACCTTTCGGCGAATTTGTTCCTTTGGCTGACCTACTTAGACCACTGGCACCATTCTTCGACTTGCCAATGTCCTCTTTCAGCCGTGGAAACTATATCCAGCCGCAGCTAAAAGTTGGCAATATCAATCTGACGACCGCTATTTGCTATGAAATTGTGCTCGGTGAGCAAGTTCGCGAGAACTTCCATCCGAATACTGATTTCCTACTTACTGTTTCGAATGACGCTTGGTTTGGTCACTCGATTGGTCCGTGGCAGCATTTCCAGATGGCACGCATGCGCGCGTTAGAACTCGGCAGACCATTGCTGCGTAGCACTAATAATGGTGTTACCGCTGCCGTTGATGCCGATGGCAATATCATCGCCGAGATCCCGCAATTTACCCGCCAGGTACTCGATGTAAAAGTGACGCCGACACAAGGTATTACGCCTTATGCTCGTTTGGGTGAATGGCCAGTATGGATAGCCAGCCTTGTACTTGCCGTTGCTGCGTTCTTATTGAACCGGCGTAAACGTCAATAAGATGTAATTAAAACACCCAGTTAAAACATCTACTTAAGGGCGCCCCGGCGCCTTTTCCTTTTGCAGTACCCCCACGTTTTTCTGCACCAATATGCATCACTCCTGTCACACTGTAATTGTCGAATAAAACCGATTATTTGCTATTTAGCCTCTAAAGCGCCCTTCTGGCACACATATTGCAACATCTCATTGAAAAGTATCTTATTTATATATCTTTAATGACCCAATGTATCATTTTGGAACATTATGATTAATTTATAGTCACCAAAATAGTGCAACCTAGTTATCATGCATTTATTTGGTGCGGCATTAGTCTCAAAAAAGAAATATAAATAATACATTCCAGTTGCACTCAGTTATCTTTTTGTAAGAGTGTGATAACAATTTTCACAAGATGTCTGAAACGATCCTCTTTGCAACAATTAACTTAATGACTGTTGCTACGTATCAGCATCGAAAAATACAACCTAATAGCAAATAAACAGCAAAGGAGTTAGACCATGCAAATGCGCAAATTGGCGTTATCGGTACTGCTGGCCAGCGTGGCAGTAAGTAGCCTAGCCCATGCGGAAGACCTGAGCGGTACTCTGAAAAAGATCAAAGACAATGGCGTTATCGTCGTCGGTCACCGCGAGTCTTCCGTACCTTTTTCTTATTACAATAATGAGCAAAAACCGGTTGGCTATTCTCAAGACTTCTCTAATGCCATTGTTGCTGCCGTTAAGAAAAAGTTAGATGCGCCAAATCTGCAGGTAAAACTTCTGCCTGTAACCTCACAAAACCGTATCCCTCTGTTGCAAAACGGCACTTACGATTTTGAGTGCGGCTCTACCACCAACAACCTTGAGCGCCAAAAACAAGCCGCGTTCTCAGATACCATCTTTGTCATCGGTACCCGTTTACTGGTGAAAAAAGGGTCTGACATTAAAGACTTTGACGATTTGAAAGGTAAAACCGTCGTTGTCACTTCAGGTACTACCTCTGAAATTCTGCTGAACAAGATGAATGATGAGAAAAAAATGAACATGCGCATTATCAGTGCTAAGGATCACAGCGACTCCTTCCGTACTCTTGAAACAGGCCGCGCTGTTGCCTTCATGATGGATGATGCATTGTTGGCTGGCGAACGTGCTAAAGCTAAACAACCTGATGACTGGGTTATTGTAGGCACACCACAGTCTAAAGAAGCTTACGGTTGTATGATGCGCAATGACGATCCTCAGTTCAAAAAACTGGTGGACGAAACTATTGCAAATATCGAAACCTCTGGCGAAGCTGCGAAATGGTTTGATACCTGGTTCAAACAACCTATTCCACCGAAAAACCTTAACCTGAACTTCGAATTGTCTGACGATATGAAAGCATTGTTTACCGCACCGAACGACAAAGCTCTGTAGTTTGTAATAGCTCTGTCTGTAGTTTGCAATGGCTTTGTATAGTGAGAACTGGCTCGAAAATGTTCGCACTATTGCACCAAAAATCAGAATAAGGACAGGTCAGTCTGTCTGGTGATGATGGTCTAGCATACCCAACGAATTTCAGGATGCAGGTAATCAAACCTCCTGCAATTTGAAGTACTGAGGGTAAATACGGGGGAGAAAATTCACTTCCCCGTATTATTTTAGCGACACCCACCTTCTCACTACAGGTAACGTCATCATCTATAGGGTAATTTATTGCCCAGTAAACGGAGTTGGTTATGTCAATAGATTGGAACTGGGGCATCTTCTTACAACAAGCCCCGTTTGGAAATACCACTTATTTAGGGTGGATTTGGTCTGGTTTTCAAGTCACCGTGGGTCTATCTCTCTGCGCTTGGGTAATCGCCTTCTTTGTCGGATCGCTATTTGGCATATTACGCACCGTGCCGAATCGCTTTCTTTCCGCTCTCGGAACCTGTTACGTCGAGTTATTCCGTAATGTTCCGCTGATCGTGCAATTCTTCATCTGGTATCTGGTCGTCCCTGAGCTATTGCCTGAAAAAATCGGCATGTGGTTTAAAGCCGACCTGAATCCAAATGTACAGTTTTTCTTGTCATCCATGGTTTGCTTAGGCCTGTTTACCGCTGCTCGCGTATGTGAACAAGTACGTGCTGCTATTCAATCATTACCGCGTGGGCAACGTGCTGCGGGGTTGGCTGTTGGGCTAACCTTGCCACAAACTTATCGTTATGTTCTGTTGCCTAACGCCTTTCGCGTGATTGTTCCCCCAATCACTTCCGAAATGCTGAACCTGGTAAAAAACTCGGCGATTGCATCCACTATCGGTTTGGTCGACATGGCCGCACAGGCCGGCAAGTTGTTAGATTACTCGGCCCATGCCTATGAATCTTTTGCGGCAATTACCTTAGCGTATGTGCTGATAAACGGTGTGATTATGCTGATCATGCAGCAGGTTGAGCGTAAAATCCGCCTGCCAGGCAATATGGGGAGTAAATAATTAATGTATCAATTTGACTGGAGTTCCATTGGCCCCAGCCTGCCCTTTTTGCTGGACGGAATGCTAATCACCCTTAAAATTACGCTGATTGCTATCGTCTTCGGCATTTTGTGGGGAACCATATTGGCGGTCATGCGCCTATCCTCATTCAAGCCGATTAGCTGGTTTGCCAAGATTTACGTCAACCTGTTCCGTGCCGTTCCTTTAGTCATGGTATTGCTCTGGTTCTATCTTGTTGTACCAGGCTTTTTGCAGAAGGTATTGGGCGTATCACCAAAAACTGATATCCGTTTATTGTCGGCAATGGTGGCCTTCGCTATGTTTGAAGCGGCCTACTATTCAGAGATTATCCGCGCCGGTATCCAAAGTATCGCTCGTGGGCAATCCTCTGCTGCACTCGCGCTAGGTATGACGCACTGGCAATCAATGAAATTGATTATTTTGCCGCAAGCGTTCCGCGCCATGGTTCCCTTACTGCTGACGCAAGCAATCGTATTATTCCAGGATACGTCGCTGGTTTACGTGTTAAGTCTGGCGGACTTCTTCCGCACGGCAACCAACATCGGCGAACGTGACGGTACTCAGGTAGAAATGATCCTGTTTGCCGGTTTTGTTTATTTTGTCATCAGCCTTTCAGCCTCCTTGCTGGTGAGTTATTTGAAGAAAAGGACCGTTTCATGATTTCACTGAAAAATGTCTCTAAATGGTATGGTCACTTCCAGGTGCTGACCGATTGCAGCACTGAAGTTAAGAAAGGTGAAGTTGTGGTGGTGTGCGGGCCTTCCGGCTCAGGCAAATCAACACTGATCAAAACCGTCAATGGCTTAGAGCCCATTCAGAAAGGCGGAATTGAAGTTAACGGTATTGCAGTCAATGATAAGAAGACCAATCTGGCGCAACTGCGTTCCAAAGTCGGGATGGTATTCCAACACTTTGAACTGTTCCCACACCTGTCGATCGTCGACAACCTGACGCTGGCACAGGTTAAGGTTCTTAAACGCGATAAAGCAGCCGCTAAAGAGAAAGGGTTGAAACTGCTGGAGCGCGTTGGCTTAGCCGCTCACGCCAACAAGTTCCCAGGACAGCTTTCCGGTGGCCAACAACAGCGTGTAGCGATTGCCCGTGCGCTGTGCATGGACCCTATCGCCATGTTGTTTGATGAGCCAACTTCAGCGTTGGACCCAGAAATGATTAACGAAGTACTAGACGTCATGGTTGAACTGGCTAACGAAGGCATGACCATGATGGTGGTAACTCATGAAATGGGCTTCGCACGTAAAGTCGCTAACCGAGTCATCTTTATGGATGAAGGAAAAATTGTTGAGGATCGTAATAAAGACGATTTCTTCAACAACCCTGAATCAGAGCGTGCTCGCGACTTCCTGGCCAAAATCCTGCATTAATCTTACGTCGATTAATCGTGATGGTCTGAAAAACTAGAGCGTCTAAAAAACCAGAGCGCCTGAATAACATCTTCAGGCGCTATTTTTACAGATTAATGACTCGTTATTATGGCTCAAACGCCTGTCGTGAAAACGCATCGTTACCGCATTCAGGGCACTTAGTCAGGACTTCTGGCGTATAAATAGCCAGTTGAAAATGACATTTTTCACACACCATATTGCCTAACCCAACCACTTCACCGCTATGATAAACACCGTGATGGCTGACATCCTTGAGCACCTCTTTCCATTCCAATTGGGTTTTATCTGTAATATCTGCCAACTGCTGCCACAGGCTTTCTTTGATAACCCGTAAAAATATGCTGTCCGACCCATCGTCCTGATGTGGTGTTGCAGGTTTTACTGATGCAGCTGGAGCTTCATCCGTTTGCACCTGATGCCGGGGTTTAGCATGGCTAAGATCATATATACGTGCAAACTCACGAAGATCCCGGCGGGCGGCATGAGTCAACTGAGCAATTTCACTCTGCGTCAGTTGGTTTTCTTCTTGTAGGTGACTTTTAGCCTCATGGACTAACACATCAATATCACGTTCACCGCCGCGCAAGCGTTCAGTTAATGACGCCATCAGCTTGCGATAATTCTCAGTTTTCACACTCATCATTTTCCCTCAATCAATATGGGCTTCCAAACCACGGGGTTGATGTTCGACGCACACTCCTCACCTTTAGCGTAGACCTAAAATGGCAGCATGTTTTGGACAATACCGTTATCTGCCAGTCAGAATAGGAAGATCCCTCAAAATAAAAGAGTAAATGACCGTTAACCCGTCGCTTGGTGTTGTTGCCCTTACCGCTTATCAGCTATGCTATGCGGATCTTTTTTATGAAAAGTTTTTATTACAGACTTTTGATTAACGATTTTTGATTAACGGAAACCGAGCTACAAGCGTAGCCATTTTCACTCACAGGACTACCTTCCGCCATGCAAGAGCAATATCGCCCAGAAGACATAGAGTCACAGGTTCAACTTCACTGGCAAGAGAAGCAAACCTTCAAAGTTACCGAACAGCCTGGCAAGGAGAAGTATTATTGCCTCTCTATGCTGCCTTACCCATCGGGTCGCCTACATATGGGCCATGTTCGTAACTACACTATCGGCGACGTTATTTCCCGTTATCAACGCATGCTCGGTAAGAACGTTCTGCAACCTATCGGTTGGGATGCATTCGGTCTACCGGCGGAAGGCGCTGCGGTCAAAAACAATACTGCCCCAGCACCTTGGACCTACGAAAACATTGAATATATGAAGAACCAGCTTAAATTGCTGGGCTTCGGCTACGACTGGGATCGTGAATTAGCGACCTGCCAGCCAGAATACTATCGCTGGGAACAATGGTTCTTCACCAAACTGTACGAAAAAGGTCTGGTTTATAAGAAGACATCAGCGGTGAACTGGTGTCCACACGACCAAACCGTATTAGCTAACGAACAAGTTATCGAAGGCTGCTGCTGGCGTTGTGATACCAAAGTAGAACGTAAAGAGATTCCACAGTGGTTTATTAAAATTACCGCTTATGCCGATCAGTTGCTTAATGACCTCGACACGCTGGAAAGCTGGCCTGAGCAGGTTAAAACCATGCAGCGCAACTGGATTGGTCGCTCTGAAGGCGTTGAAATTACGTTCGACGTTGAAAATAGCGCGGAGAAACTGACCGTTTATACCACGCGTCCAGATACCTTCATGGGCGCGACCTATGTCGCGGTCGCTGCGGGTCACCCTCTGTCGCTGCAAGCGGCAAAAACGAACCCAGAGCTGGCTGATTTCATTGAAGAGTGCCGCAATACCAAAGTTGCCGAAGCAGAAATGGCAACCATGGAGAAAAAAGGTGTTGCAACCGGGACTTATGCAATACATCCACTGACCGGCGAAAAAGTCGCGATCTGGGTAGCGAACTTTGTATTGATGGAATACGGCACAGGCGCTGTGATGGCGGTTCCAGGACACGACCTGCGTGACTGGGAATTCGCGACCAAATATAACCTGCCAATCAAAGCAGTTGTGCTGGACAGCGAAGGCAATGAGCCAGACTTGTCTGAGCAGGCGATGACTGAAAAAGGCACCCTGTTCAATTCTGGTGAATTCAGCGGCCTGGCGCACGAACAAGGTTTCAATGCTATTGCTGATAAGCTGGTTAGCATGGGCGTTGGCGAGCGCAAAGTTAACTATCGTCTGCGTGACTGGGGCGTTTCCCGTCAGCGTTACTGGGGTGCACCAATCCCAATGGTCACGCTGGAAGATGGTACAGTTGTACCAACACCAGAAGACCAACTGCCGGTTATTTTGCCGGAAGATGTGGTAATGGATGGCATTACCAGCCCAATCAAAGCAGATCCAGAGTGGGCAAAAACTACGGTAAACGGCGTTCCTGGCCTGCGTGAAACCGATACTTTCGATACCTTCATGGAATCGTCTTGGTACTACGCACGTTATACCTGCCCACAATACGATCAAGGTATGTTGGACCCAGCCGCAGCGAACTACTGGCTGCCGGTCGATCAATATGTTGGTGGTATTGAACACGCGATCATGCACCTGATGTATTTCCGCTTCTTCCATAAGCTGATGCGTGATGCTGGCCTGGTTAACTCCGATGAACCCGCTAAGCGTCTGCTGTGTCAAGGCATGGTGTTGGCTGATGCATTCTATTACACCGGTAACAGCGGCGAGCGCGTGTGGGTATCACCAGTCGATGCCACCGTTGAGCGTGACGAGAAAGGCCGTATCGTTAAAGCCACCGATCCACAAGGTCGTGAACTGGTTTACGCCGGCATGAGCAAGATGTCCAAGTCGAAAAACAACGGCATCGACCCGCAGGTTATGGTAGAAAAATACGGCGCAGATACCGTTCGTCTGTTCATGATGTTTGCTTCACCGGCAGAAATGACGCTGGAATGGCAAGAATCTGGCGTTGAAGGGGCGAACCGCTTCCTGAAACGTGTCTGGAAACTGGTCTTTGAGCACAGTCAAAAAGGCGCAGTTTCTGCCCTGGATATTGCTTCTCTGGACAATGCCCAGAAAGACCTGCGCCGCGACCTGCACAAAACCATCGCTAAAGTTACCGATGATATTGGACGTCGTCAGACCTTCAACACCGCAATTGCTGCCGTGATGGAGTTAATGAACAAACTGGGCCGCGCACCACAAGACTCCGAACAGGATCGTGCGCTGTTGCAAGAAGCCTTGCTGGCGGTTGTTCGTATGCTTTATCCGTTTACGCCGCACGTTTGCTTCAGCCTGTGGAATACGCTGGGCGGCGAAGGCGATGTAGACACAGCACCTTGGCCACAAGCTGACGAAAAAGCGATGGTTGAAGAGTCTAAATTGGTCGTTGTGCAAGTAAACGGTAAAGTTCGCGCTAAAATTACCGTTGATGCAGATGCTACCGAAGAGCAAGTGCGTGAACTCGCGGCACAGGAACATATGGTCGCCAAATATCTGGATGGGGTTACTGTTCGCAAAGTAATCTATGTTCCGGGCAAACTGCTTAACCTGGTAGTAGGTTGAGTCAAGGAGGAGTTGTGCAACATCGTATTTTGATGCTGTTACTGGGCGTTGCCGTCCTTGTGACCTCAGGCTGTGGCTTCCATCTTCGCGGTGCGACTAACGTACCAGAAGAGCTACGGACTATTGTTCTGGATAGCTATGATCCTTATGGGCCGTTAACACGAGAAATACGTACTCAGTTAAGACTGAGTAATGTACAGATCGTGGAAGAAAGCACGCTGAAAGGTAAAAAAATCCCATCTCTGCGTATCGTTGGACAGACGCAGAGCCAGGTGACTGCCTCGATCTTCCAAGACGGTAAAACCGCAGAGTACGAGATGTCTATGACCGTCAATGCGCAGGTATTATTACCGGGCAAAGATCTCTATCCGCTGCATGTCACCGTGTTCCGTTCGTTCTTTGATAACCCGTTAACGGCGTTAGCTAAAGACTCAGAGCAAGACATGATTTTGCAAGAGATGCGGCAACAGGCAGCACAACAGCTGATTCGTAAACTTCTGACGGTACATGCTGCCGAAGAGAAGAAAGAAGCGCTTGGGATAACTAAGCCTGTTATCGAAGGTAAGCCTGAAGTGATTACCACCGGTAAAAGCGTTTCGGTCAGTTCCTCTGCACAATGATTCGACTTTATCCTGAACAACTCGCCGCGCAGCTCCGAGAGGGGCTGCGCGCTTGTTATTTATTGTGTGGTAACGACCCGCTCTTGTTGCAAGAGAGCCAGGATCATATCCGCCAAGCTGCACAATCAGCAGACTTTGTAGAACACTTCACCTTTACACTTGATACGCATACCGATTGGGATGCGATCTTCAGCAGTTGCCAGGCCCTAAGCCTGTTCGCCAGCCGGCAAACGTTATTGTTAGTCTTGCCAGACAACGGGCCAAGTGCCCCTATCGCCGAGCAGTTGCTCAAGCTGATTGGGTTATTGCATGACGATATATTATTAATTATTCGCGGTGCAAAACTCTCTAAGGCCCAGGAAAATGGGGCATGGTTCAAAGCATTAAGCGACCGCACGACTTTTGTCAGTTGCCAAACACCCGAGCAAGCGCAACTGCCTCGCTGGGTAGCCAAACGAGCTACTTCGCTTTCTCTGCAACTAGACGATGCCGCTAATCAACTGCTTTGTTATTGCTACGAAGGCAACCTGCTCGCACTTTCACAAGCATTAGAACGCTTGGCTCTGCTTTATCCCGATGGCAAATTAACGCTTCCTCGGGTAGAACAAGCCGTCAATGATGCGGCACACTTCACACCTTACCATTGGTTGGATGCCCTTCTTGCAGGCAAGAGCAAACGCGCATTGCATATTCTTACTCAGCTACAACAAGAAGATAATGAACCGGTTATTTTACTGCGTACGGTGCAGCGCGAATTACTGATGTTATTAACATTGAAACGCAAAATGGATAACGTGGCACTACGCACGCTTTTTGACCAACAAAGAGTGTGGCAAAACCGTCGTACCATCGTCACTCAAGCACTACAACGTCTCTCATTGTCCCAATTGCATCAGGCAGTGAAATTATTGACTCAGATGGAAATCCGACTCAAACAAGATTACGGGCAATCGGTCTGGCCAGAGCTGGAGATGCTATCAATGCTGCTTTGCGGAAAGCCTGTGCCAGCGGCGTTTATCGATGAGGGTTCACGTTTATGAGCACTAGCGCGATATCTTTAGGGTCACAAGATCAAACACCGCCACAACCTCATGAATTACTAGCATTATTTGGCGGCACTTTTGATCCCATTCATTACGGCCACCTACGCCCGGTAGAGCAACTTGCCAATGAGATCCATCTCGATAAAGTGGTGCTAATCCCTAATAATGTTCCACCACATCGCCCGCAACCCGAAGCCAGCTCGGCGCAACGCTTGGCGATGTTACAATTAGCGATTGAAGGTAATCCTTTGTTTTCAATAGACCAACGCGAGTTACGTCGCGATACACCGTCGTACACTATTGAAACACTTGAAACGTTACGTAAAGAATATGGTCACGCTGTACCTTTGGCGTTTATTATTGGCCAGGATTCATTACTTTCCCTGCATAAGTGGCACCGATGGGAAGCATTGCTGAATTTCTGTCACTTGGTGGTCATGGGACGCCCAGGTTATGCACAGGAACTCGAAACACCGGCCCTACAACGTTGGCTAGATGCGCATAAAGTGGATGATGCAGGGTTATTAAGACAACAACCGCAGGGATTTATCTATTTGGCTAATACGCCATTGTTGGATATTTCCGCGACGCAGATCCGTCAGCGACGCCATGCCGGTGATGATTGTGCAAATTTTCTTCCCTCTTCCGTTGAGCGCTATATCGAATCACAGGGTTTGTACCGTCGTTAAGCAACGCGTGTTATACTTCGCCGCTTAATTTCGGCTCCGGCAGGCATGAATTTATAAAGAAATATAATTTATTGATTTTAAATAAATTATTTCACTGCACTGCTATGAGCTACAATAGACAATCTGTGATTGCTATTGCGTCGATCACCGCCTTGCGTTTAAAGGGCTGGTTTTCGTCTACGCCATCATAATTCAACATCCCTAGGGGGAATCTTTGCAAGGTAAAGCGCTCCAAGATTTTGTTATCGATAAAGTCGATGATTTAAAAGCACAAGATATCATCGCCATTGATGTGGCGGGTAAATCAAGTATCACTGATTGCATGATTATCTGTACCGGTACTTCCAGCCGTCACGTTATTTCTATCGCCGGCCATTTAGTCGAAGAAGTCAAAGCGGCAGGCTTAGATGCGATGGGTGTTAAGGGCATTAACGAAGCTGACTGGGTAGTTGTAGATCTCGGTGAAGTGATCGTGCATGTCATGCAAGAAGAAAGCCGTCAGCTGTACGAATTAGAGAAACTTTGGGGTTAATCGGTGAAACTGCAACTTGTCGCCGTTGGCACGAAAATGCCCGATTGGGTGCAGACTGGCTTCACAGATTATTTGCGCCGTTTCCCTAAAGATATGCCTTTTGAACTGACCGAAGTACCTGCAGGGAAGCGCGGGAAAAACGCTGATATTAAACGTATTCTTGAAAAAGAAGGCGAGCTGATGTTAGCCGCGGTCGGTAAAGGCAATCGAATCGTCACCTTGGATATTCCCGGTACGCCTTGGGAAACACCACAATTGGCGCAACAATTGGAACGCTGGAAACAGGATGGCAGAGATGTCAGCCTGTTAATCGGTGGTCCAGAAGGATTAGCACCGGCATGTAAAGCCGCGGCGGAACAGAGTTGGTCGCTCTCCCCGCTAACGCTGCCCCACCCTTTAGTCAGGGTGTTGGTCGCTGAAAGCCTTTACCGCGCCTGGAGTATCACGACCAATCATCCGTACCACCGAGAATAATCGGCAGGTCTTTACAAGCAGCAAAGTTAACTAAGTAGTGGGATGAAAATAGATCGTAACCCTTTTCGCGACTATACGGCTGAATCAGCCCTCTTTGTGCGCCGTGCACTGGTGGCGTTCACTGGTATTGTGCTACTTAGTAGTATACTTGTTTACAATTTGTACAATTTACAGGTTGTACGTTTTGATGATTATCAGACCCGTTCCAATGATAACCGCATAAAACTGGTTCCTATCGCACCTAGTCGCGGCATTATTTACGATAGAAATGGCACCCCACTGGCCCTTAATCGTACAATTTATCAGCTCGAAGTCGTGCCGGAGAAAGTCGATAATCTCAAGGCCACCCTTGAAGCCCTAACTCCGATCGCCGAACTCACACCAGATGATATAGATAACTTTTATAAAGAACGTAAACGGTCACGCCGTTTTACTTCTATTGCTATCAAAACCGGTTTGAGTGAAGTCCAGGTTGCGCGTTTTGCCGTTAACCAATTTAATTTCCCCGGCGTTGAAGTTAAAGGCTATCAACGTCGCTATTACCCTTATGGTTCAGCGCTGACACATGCGATAGGTTATGTTTCAAAAATTAACGATCGCGATGTTGAACGCCTCGATAAAGACGGTATTCTTGCCAACTATGCCGCGACCCATGATATTGGCAAGCTTGGGATTGAACGCTATTACGAGAGCACGCTGCACGGTAAAACCGGTTATGAAGAAGTCGAAGTTAATAACCGCGGCCGAGTGATTCGCCAATTGCATGAAGAGCCACCGCAGGCCGGTAAAGATATCTACCTGACGCTTGATTTACCCCTGCAGACTTACATTGAAAAGCTATTGGTCGGTAGCCGTGCTGCCGTCGTTGTGAGCGATCCGCGTGACGGAAGTATTCGTGCCATCGTCTCCAATCCGAGCTACGACCCGAATCTTTTTGTCGATGGTATTTCTAGCAAAGACTATAGCGGGTTACTTAATGACCCAGATAGGCCGCTAATTAATCGCGCAACGCAAGGTATTTATCCTCCGGCATCGACGGTAAAACCTTATGTCGCTGTTTCTGCGCTAACGGCCGGGGTGATAAACAGAAACACCTCGTTGTTCGACCCAGGTTGGTGGCAGCTTCCAGGATCAGAAAAGCGCTATCGTGACTGGAAACATTGGGGACACGGTCGCTTAAATGTAACCAAATCGCTAGAAGAATCGGCAGATACCTTCTTCTATCAGGTTGCCTATGATATGGGCATCGATAGATTGTCCGAATGGATGGGTAAATTTGGCTACGGAGAATATACCGGCATTGACTTGTCTGAAGAGCGTAACGGCAATATGCCGAATCGCGACTGGAAGTTTAAACGCTTCAAAAAACCTTGGTATCAAGGCGACACCATTCCAGTAGGAATCGGACAAGGATATTGGACAGCAACCCCCATCCAAATGATGAAGGCACTGACAACGCTGATTAATGATGGAACGGTAAAAACGCCACATTTGTTGCTCAATACCACAGTGCAAGGGCAGAAAGTTCCCTATGTTCAAGAAGATAAAACACAGATTGGCGATGTTCATTCCGGTTATTGGGAAATAGCCAAAGACGGTATGTATGGTGTTGCCAATCGGCCAAATGGTACGGCAAGAAAAAGCTTTGTTAATACGCCTTATAAGGCGGCAGCGAAATCAGGTACGGCGCAGGTTTACGGGCTAAAAGCTAACGAAACCTATAATGCCCATAAGATTGCAGAACACTTGCGTGACCATAAATTAATGACCGCATTTGCGCCTTATGACAACCCAACGGTGGCGGTAGCCGTGATTTTGGAAAATGGTGGCGCAGGCCCAGCTGTCGGCACCATAACCCGACAAATTCTTGACCATATTTTACTGGGTGACAATACGACAGATTTACCAGCTGACGCACCTGCGCCACCTGGAACCGAAGGTGATTAATCAATAATGACTGAACAACAAAAACGGTCGCTGTGGTCCAAAATGCACATCGACTTTACGCTCTTACTGATTGTTTTAGCCCTGTTAGCCTACAGCGCTTTCGTCATGTGGAGCGCCAGTGGTCAAGACGTCGGTATGATGGAGCGCAAGATTGGCCAAATCGTCGGCGGTCTGGTGATGATGCTGGTCATGGCCCAAATCCCGCCTCGCGTCTATGAAAGCTGGGCGCCGTATTTGTATGTTTTTTGCGTTTTCCTTTTAGTCTTGGTCGATGCTTTCGGCCAGGTAAGTAAAGGCGCACAGCGCTGGCTTGACTTAGGTGTGGTGCGTTTTCAACCGTCAGAAATCGCCAAAATCGCCGTGCCGCTGATGGTTGCCCGTTTTATTAACCGCGATATTTGCCCTCCATCACTAAAAAACACCGCAATAGCGTTAGTACTGATCTTTGTACCTACCCTATTAGTTGCCGCTCAGCCGGATTTAGGTACCGCTATCTTGATCGCCGCATCAGGTATCTTCGTGCTCTTCCTTTCGGGTATGAGCTGGAAGCTGATTGCTTGCGCCGCTGTGCTGGTTGCTGGATTTATTCCGGTGCTGTGGTTTTTCCTGATGCACGATTATCAACGCGACCGCGTGATGATGTTACTTAACCCGGAAAGCGATCCACTCGGTGCTGGCTACCATATAATTCAGTCTAAAATCGCCATTGGTTCTGGCGGCTTCTCAGGTAAAGGCTGGTTGCACGGAACACAATCACAGCTAGAATTTTTACCTGAAAGACATACCGACTTTATTTTCGCTGTTCTGGCCGAAGAACTTGGGCTAGTCGGTGTTTTAGTACTACTTGGACTTTATCTGTGCCTGATTACTCGCGGACTGGTGATTGCAGCGAAAGCACAAACCACATTCGGACGCGTTATGGCCGGTGGATTAATGCTGATATTCTTCGTCTATGTCTTTGTTAATATAGGCATGGTTAGTGGTATTGTCCCGGTAGTTGGAGTACCTTTGCCGCTGGTCAGTTATGGGGGCTCGGCACTCATTGTTCTTATGGCAGGGTTCGGTATCGTCATGTCGATCCATACCCATCGAAAAATGTTATCAAAAAATTTATAGGGGTGGGCAATGCGTAAGGAATGGATTGGAGCCGTTATCGCTGGGCTGTTGCTAAGTGCTTGTAGCACAGATACAACGCAGCCACAGCAGGCACCACCGCAGGCCTATAATGGCCCGGTCGTGGAGATCGGTGGGGCAGATCCGCGCTACGAACCTTTTAATCCTAATATCAATCAGGATTACACAGCAAATGGTAATAATTACAAAATAATCAAAGATGCATCCAACTTTACCCAAACCGGTTTGGCAAGTTGGTACGGTCATGAAGATGGCTCCAATGCAACCGCCAGTGGCGAAGAGTTTGATCCTAGCGCATTAACGGCGGCTCACCCTACTCTGCCTATTCCTAGCTATGTGCGCGTCACTAACGTTGCCAATGGCCGTATGTTGGTCGTGCGAGTCAACGATCGTGGTCCTTTCACCTCGGGGCGCATTATCGATCTATCGAAAGCCGCTTACGATCGTCTGAATCTGACCAACAGCACCAGAGTGAAAATTGACTTTATCAGTGTTGCGCCAGACGGCACCTTATCTGGACCCGGTACTATCGGCACCACGGTGGCTAAACAATCTTATGCACTGCCTTCACGCCCAGATTTAGGCTCTAGCGCAATGGGTACGCCAATGCAGAGCGAACCACCAGCAACCGATGCGCCAGTCAGGGCTATCAGTAATAGCACCTTGAGCGATCCTAATGCTGCACCGGTAGATGAATCTGCAACCACGACGGCAAGTTCTGGCGGCGGTGGCTTCTTGCAGGCACCAAAACCACTGCCAGCAGGCGTACTGGAAAGCAGTACACCACCGCCTGTGGCTGCACCGGCAGAACCGATGTCCGAACCGGTATCAGCGCCAGTTTCCCGACCAACACCTAAACCTGCTGCCGTACATGCAGAGCCAGAGGCCGTCGCTGAAACACATCACGCAGCAACAACCGCGAGTGGCGGTGGATATATGGTGCAAGTGGGGGCTTTAAGCAACCAGCAAAATGCGCATATTTGGCAAAAAAGCCTAAGCCAAAAATTCTCTGTCCCAGGTAAAGTACAGACTAACGGCAATATGTACCGCGTACAGTTAGGACCATTTAGCAGCCGTCAGCAAGCCGCCGCCGTGCAACAACGTCTAAGCAGTGAAGCTAGCCAGCAATCCTTTATTATTGGGTCTGGCGCTAAGTAACAGCTAATGACGCCCTGCTCGTAAGTCTATAAACTGAACAGAACTTAGGTTGTGTTCAGTTTTTTGCTTTTTGCACCAGCTGAATGGCATAAAGTCTAAAAACTGGATCGAATAGAACCTATCTGTAAAAATAAGTAAACGCCAGCAAGCACCCGTATTGGAAGATGTCTGTATGTAACTGTTCTGATATAGTGTGCCATGTTTTTCACTTACCTATACGGATGTTGTCATTTCGCTCATGAAACTTCTTACTTCCTCTCATTTAGTCAAAAAACTCGCATTTGGCACATTCATTACTCTGGGTTTAGCCTCTTCAGCTTATGCTGATGATATTAATCTGAAGACCATGATCCCTGGCGTTCCACAAATTGACGCTGAAGCCTACGTCCTGATCGACTACAACTCAGGTAAAGTATTGGCCGAAATGAACGCCGATACGCGCCGTGATCCTGCAAGCCTGACAAAAATGATGACCAGTTATGTTATTGGTCAAGCAATCAAAGCCGGGAAAATCTCTCCTACGGATATGGTTACTGTCGGTAAAGATGCATGGGCAACCGGCAACCCGGTATTTAAAGGCTCGTCGCTGATGTTCTTGAAACCCGGCGACCGCGTGGCTGTCTCTGAGTTAAATCGTGGCATTATCCTGCAATCTGGTAACGACGCCTGCGTCGCGATGGCAGACTAC
The DNA here is from genome assembly GCF_049319665.1 of Rouxiella sp. Mn2063. Taxonomy (NCBI): domain Bacteria; kingdom Pseudomonadati; phylum Pseudomonadota; class Gammaproteobacteria; order Enterobacterales; family Yersiniaceae; genus Rouxiella; species Rouxiella sp. Mn2063. The sequence goes on from NZ_JBMOUD010000009.1 coordinate 93,181, forward strand.
GTGGCTGGAAGTCAGGATGCTTTTGTTAGCCTGATGAATAATTACGTTAATGCGCTGGGCCTGAAAAATACCCATTTCGGCACAGTACACGGACTCGATGCCGCTGGCCAATACAGCTCAGCACGCGATATGGCTTTGATTGGCCAAGCGTTGATTCGCGATGTGCCAGAAGAGTACGCGACCTACAGAGAAAAAGAATTTACCTTCAATAATATTCGCCAAATGAACCGTAACGGTTTGTTGTGGGACTCCAGCCTTCAGGTTGACGGTATTAAAACCGGTCACACAGATGCGGCAGGTTATAACTTAGTTGCCTCGGCAACCGAAGGCCAAATGCGCCTGATCTCAGCGGTACTTGGCGGTCATACCTATAAAGGCCGTGAAGTTGAAAGTAAAAAACTGCTGACCTGGGGCTTCCGTTTCTTTGAAAGTGTTTCACCATTAAAAGCAGGCAAAGAATTCTCTTCTGAGCCAGTGTGGTTTGGTGATACCGACCGTGTAGCGCTGGGTGTTGATAAAGATGCTTATCTGACCATCCCTCGCGGACGCATGAAGGATCTGAAAGCCAGCTATATTCTGAACAACACAGAACTGCACGCACCGCTGCAGAAAAATCAGGTTGTCGGTACGATCAACTTCCAGCTTGATGGCAAAACCATCGACCAACGCCCATTAGTGGTATTGAATGAAGTGAAAGAAGGCGGCTTCTTTGGTCGCATCGTTGACTACATCAAACTGATGTTCCACCACTGGTTCGGCTGATTTCAGTCTTGAATTACTGAAATACTCCCCCATATATATGCTATACCGATTTAACTCCCGCTGGCTCGCCGCGGGAGTTATACTTTATAGAATCTAAGAATTTTATCGCTGAAACGTTTTTAAGAACTGGAAACAGCCCGTTGTTGAAAAACAATGTTGAAAACTCAGTAAGCGGAAACAACGCTGGAGCACATAAATGAAAACCAAACTGAACGAACTGCTCGAATTCCCTTGTTCCTTTACTTATAAAGTAATGGGTCTGGCGCAGCCCGAGTTGGTTGACCAGGTTGTTGAAGTGGTACAACGCCACGCGCCGGGTGACTATAATCCGCAGGTGAAACCAAGCAGCAAAGGTAATTATCACTCAATTTCAATCACCATCAATGCTACCCATATTGATCAGGTTGAGACGCTCTATGAAGAGCTCGGCAATATTGAAATTGTGCGCATGGTTCTGTAACCACGACTCCAAAGCCCCACGACATGGCGTATCATAGCGCCATGTTATTCTGACCTCTCTTGTCGATATGCGATAACTTACCGTGCAGAAAGATAAATCCGTGGACCGAATTGTAATTCGCCAGCTAGGCCTACAGCCCTACGAGCCCGTGTCACAGGCGATGCACTATTTTACCGATAACCGCACTGATGAAACGCCGGATGAAATCTGGTTAGTACAGCATCATCAAGTCTTCACCCAAGGCCAGGCGGGCAAAGCTGAACACCTTCTGGTTCCCGGCGATATTCCGGTCATTCAAAGCGATCGCGGCGGCCAAGTGACCTATCATGGTCCAGGTCAGCAAGTTATGTACGTTATGGTTGACCTCAAACGAAAAAAAATCGGCGTACGCCAATTGGTCACAGCCATTGAGCAGACGGTCGTCGATACCTTAGCGCACTTAGGCATTGAAGGTTATCCGCGCGCCGATGCGCCAGGGGTGTATGTTGACGGGCGGAAAATCTGTTCGCTAGGTTTGCGCATCCGCAAAGGCCGTTCATTACACGGTTTAGCGCTCAATGTAGATATGGATCTACAGCCCTTCCTGCGCATTAATCCCTGTGGCTATGCCGGTCTGGAAATGACGCAAGTCAGCCGCGAGAAAGCAGGTCTTAATATCGATGATGTTGTGCCGGTGTTAATTGCGGCTTTCAACAAACAGCTCGCATACACCCAGACAGATGAACAACCTTGGCTCATAAGCGATTATCAAGCCGGTATACATAGCTGAACGTTGGCTTACGCAAAATAATTACAAAAAATTAACAATGCCTTATGCTAACGATGTATCAATGCATGAGAAAAAATAATTTATAAATTTCAGTCTGGTAAGGTACATATAGCCGCCATAATGCGGAAAATTATCACGGCTAAATAAAACATTGTTTGTCATATAAATGCGACTTGGACAGACAGGGGCTGAATGACAGCCCATATCAATGTTATAATCGCGCATTATTTTTATTTTTGATGAAGCAGCCTGTTCATTGAATATCCTGAAATCTCCGTAAGCGAGATCAACCTGGAATCTGCAAGATTATGAGTAAACCGATTCAAATGGAACGCGGCGTCAAATACCGTGATGCTGATAAAATGGCGTTAATCCCGGTGAAAACCGTGGTAACCGACCGGCAGGAAATGCTACGTAAGCCGGCCTGGATGAAAATAAAGCTCCCTGCTGACTCGACTCGTATTCAAGGCATCAAAGCCGCCATGCGCAAGAATGGTTTACACTCGGTATGTGAAGAGGCTTCTTGCCCTAACCTGTCCGAATGCTTTAACCACGGAACCGCAACCTTTATGATCCTCGGCGCAATCTGTACTCGCCGCTGTCCATTCTGTGACGTTGCCCACGGCCGTCCAGTTGCACCCGACGTTAATGAACCACAAAAGCTGGCCCAAACTATTGCTGATATGGGGCTGCGTTATGTGGTGATTACCTCGGTTGACCGTGATGACTTGCGTGATGGTGGTGCTCAGCACTTTGCTGATTGTATTACTGCTATTCGTGAAAAGAATCCGACCATCAAAATTGAAACATTGGTTCCAGATTTCCGTGGCCGCATGGATCGCGCATTAGAAATCCTCAATGCATCACCACCTGACGTGTTTAACCACAATCTTGAAAACGTACCACGTGTTTATCGCCAGGTTCGCCCGGGCGCAAACTATGAGTGGTCACTGACTCTGTTGCAGCGCTTTAAAGAAGCGCATCCTGAAATCCCAACTAAATCGGGATTAATGGTAGGTTTGGGCGAAACCAATGCAGAAATCATTGAAGTCATGCGTGATTTACGTCGACATGGCGTCACGATGCTGACGCTAGGACAATACCTGCAACCTAGTCGCCACCACCTTCCGGTGCAGCGCTATGTCAGCCCTGAAGAGTTTGAAGAGATGAAAGAAGAAGCACTGGCAATGGGCTTTACTCATGCCGCCTGTGGGCCTTTCGTTCGTTCTTCTTACCATGCAGATTTGCAAGCCAAAGGGATTGAAGTTAAATAATCCTCGGTACCGAGTGCAGGTTGCTCGGTACTAACGTAACAATGAAAGTCCGTTACATTATTTTACTTATTAATACCTGAAAAACACAAAAAACGGCTGCTCTTACGAGCATCCGTTTTTTTATGCAGCACGTAGAATATAATCGCAGCGCTCATGCCATAGCCGAGCGCCCAAAAAGACTTAGTCTTTCTTCTCTACACGCTCAGCTGGCTGTGCGTCAGTTTTGACAGCAGGCGTTGGTTCGTCGTTCATTGCTTTCTTGAAGCCACGCAACGCAGCACCTAAGTCGCCACCGAGTGAACGAAGTTTGCTGGTACCGAAAAGCAGTACGATCAGCACGCCAACCACTAACAGTTTGGTAATACTTAGACCTTCCATACACACCTTCTTTTTACTGATTGCTGATAAACAGCAGAGTCAACTCACCGCTATTTACGGCCCAAGACGATATTTATATCTTAGTACTTATTAACGGACAGTGATGAGCATTATACAAACGGGAAATGTAACAAAATTGATTTTCGAACGATCAACGTTGCACGCATTCTAAACATATTCGGATATTATGCGCCTGAAATTCGATGCATTAAAGCACAACACCAAGCCTGATGAAAAGTGAGCCATAATTGACGCATTCGATACCGGAGGCGAAAAAAGGAAAGCCGAGCCATCATCAATGTGTTGACGACCCGACGTCTATTTTTAACTAAATGAAGCGGCTCAAGAAAGCTTTGAAACGTGGATGTTGAGGATTGACCAACACGTCGCTAGCCTGCCCTTGTTCAATCACATGTCCACCGTCCATAAATACCACTCGATCGGCAGCTTCTCGGGCAAAGCCGATCTCATGGGTAACCACAATCATCGTTAATCCCTGCTCAGCCAAACTACGCATTGTTGCCAGCACCTCACCGACCAATTCAGGATCGAGTGCTGAGGTAGGTTCATCAAACAACATCAGCTTGGGGCGAATCGCTAAAGCTCGAGCAATGGCAACCCGTTGCTGCTGACCACCGGACAGATGGCGCGGATACGCATCGGCTTTATCACGTAACCCCACCTTTTCTAACAGCTCGTAGGCATATTGTATCGCTTGCTGGCGGCTCTCTTTATGTACACCGATCGGCGCTTCAATAATATTTTGCAGCACCGTCATATGTGGATAAAGATTAAACTGCTGGAATACCATGCCAATATCGCGGCGCTGCCTAGCCACCGCTCGCTCAGGTAATTTATGCAGCCGCTCACCGCGTAATTCGTAGCCGATTTGTTCGCCACCGACCATAATCATGCCACGATCAATATCTTCCAGATGATTGATACAACGCAAAAAAGTTGATTTTCCTGAGCCAGATGGCCCAAGGATCACCACCACTTCGCTAGGTTTGACGTCTAAATCAATCCCCTTGAGCACGTCATTATCGCCATAGCTTTTATGCACATTGCGCGCCACGACCAGCGATGCAGGTTCGTTTATTTGGGCATCAGTTTGCGCGAAATTCATTGCATGCCCTTAGCGGAGTTATCACCCGCGTTGCTGATAGATAATGCTTTATCATTGCTTATTGGTGTGCGTTTTTTCGCTAACGATACTGAACGGCGCGTTCCGCGGGAGTAATAACGCTCAATCATTGATTGCCCTACATTAAGCACTGAGGTGATTAACAAATACCAAATCACAGCCACGATCAGCATCGGTACCACTTCAAACGTACGATTATAAATGGTCTGCACCGAATACAATAAATCACCCATGGCAATAACACTGACCAAAGATGTCGCTTTTATCATGCTGATTAACTGGTTGCCCGTTGGGGGAATAATCGAACGCATCGCCTGAGGAATAATAATCCGACGCAACGCTCTCCCACGGCTCATCCCAAATGCCTGTGCAGTTTCGCTTTGTCCACCTTCAACCGATAACAAACCAGCACGGATGATTTCGGCCATATAAGCGGCCTCATTGAGTGCCAGCCCGGCAATAGCCGCCGTCAACGGCGTAATCAAATCATTAGTATTCCAGCTTGCAAAGGTTGGCCCAACAAACGGCAGGCCAAGTGAAATATGCGGGAATAACGTCGACATGTTGTACCAAAAAAGCAGTTGTACCAGCAGCGGCGTACCGCGAAAAAACCAGATATACAGCCCAGATAAGCCACGCAATAATGTGTTGTTCGATAATCTACCGACTGCCAGCAGCAGGCCAAGTAATCCGCCTAATATCATTGAGACAACGGTTAATCCCAGCGTCACACCTAACCCGCGGATAACCGACGCTTCGGTAAACCACTGACTGACGACATGCCATTCAAAATTGGAGTTTCCGGCAGCACCAACAACAATATCAGCAGCAATAATCAATACCACAAGCCAAGCTAACCAGCGCCCATAACTTCGCGGTGCATGAGCAAATTCAACGCTGCGTCTGGCATCATGCGTATAGTCATCCTGATTTGCGGGTTTTGAACTATACGTTTTCATGATCATTTAACCTTAGCCAGATTCAGCCCCGGTGCCGGCAACATATTGCCCTCAAGATGCCACTTTTTCATAATGGCCGCATAAGTACCGTTATCAAATAGCTTTTGGAAACCCGCCAGAAGCGCCGTACCTATAGCGGAGTTTTTCTCCACCACAACGCCTTGGAAAATATCGCCAAAACCGTTCGCTTGCCCTGTCCCCGCAATTTCCAATTGGCCATGCGTCTGGTTAACGAAATAAACCAGCGGGGCCTGAGAGGAGAAAAATGCATCCGAACGGTTAGAACGTACCGCCAAAATAGACGTCGGCTGATCGCTGAAAGCTTGCACCGTCACAGCCGGTTTACCTTCTTTCACACAGCTATCAGACTGCTTATGGATCACTTGCTCAGCTGAGCCACCAGACATCACGGCAATACGCAGACCGCAGGTATCGCTCAAGGCGTTAATCTTTGCCGGATTACCGTGCTGTACAGCAAAAACCACATACTCTTTCACGAAATCAATAAAGTCGTTCTTAGCTTCACGATCGGGATAATCACCAATCGGACCAATTGCCATTTGAAAACGTCCGGCGGAGAGCCCCGTTAAAATACTGGACATGGTGCCTACTGAAACATGTTCAATTTTGACGCCAAGCACTTGGCCCAACGCCAATGCCAGATCGGCACTCGCGCCCTCTAATGTGTTAGTGCCGGTCGCAATATCATAAGGAGGAAATGATCCGTTATTGGCAGAAACTAACACACCAGATTGTTGAATTTCCGCAGGAAGTTTGGCATGTAAAGCCGGGTCCATAGGCAAAACGGGAATAGCATTATTTTCAGCAGCAAAGGCATTAACACACAGCAATGCAGCACTGATAGCAAGGGCACAACGCAATGGCTTTAACATTGTTCTATTTCCTCTGTATACGACGTTGGTCTTGATAATGGATGTTGTGAATTTTTTATTGTTAACACCTTCCATGATGTGCTGACGCCTTGTTATTTTTGCGGCATCTTAAGCGCCGCTTATTTTGCGCACCATGGCGAGGTGCGCTTGATAATGCAAAACCCGGACCCGTATTTTTTAATAAATGACTTAACGTAATTGTGGTGTATCGAAACAGCGGTTTTGTAATACCGGCAAAATCTTGCGGGCATGATTAAGACGTTCGCGATCTAGTGTGGTAAAGACTAAAGCAGGGGCTTCGGCAGCACGTGCAATTGCGACACCGAGGGGATCAACCACCATACTATTGCCGATATTGCGCTCACCACATTCCCCTACCGCGACAACATAGCTGGTATTTTCCAGCGCCCGTGCGGTCACTAACACTTCCCAATGCATCTCTTTTAACGGCCCTTTAACCCAGGCGGCCGGTAGCGCCAATACCTCGGCACCATCTAATACTAAACGGCGGGCTAGTTCAGGAAAACGTACGTCATAGCAGGTCATTAACCCAACTTTAAAGCCCGCAATCTCAATTAACGGCGGCACTTCAGTCCCTGGCGTAACGTTCTTTGATTCTTGAGTGGCAAAAGCGTCATAAAGATGCAGTTTGCGATATTGAGAAATAATCTGGCCATCACGAATCGCAATCAACACGTTCCACACTCGGCCATTAGAATCAGGAGCCGGCATATGTATGCACATCATGGTGGTTAGCTGTGAACCAACGCTGGCCGCCAATAACTGGCTAACGAATGGCCCATCTAAAGGTTGCGCCGCTTTCAACACTAAATCTGGGTCGGTAATATCACGCGCGAGAACGCCCTCTGGCAGTACCAGGAGATCGGCTTTGGCCGAGACTGACTTCTCCATCAACGATACGCAGGTTTCAGCATTGGCCTGCCATTCACGAGCAACAGCAAACTGGCCTAAAGCAACTTTCATATTTTTTACCTCTTATTTACTCGCGTAATGAGGGAAGAGATCGGAAGCGATCAAACGACGGGCAGTTAACTTCTGCACGAAGAGTTCGTTTGCAAAGTCGTCAATCATCTTTTCATTCGCGGCATAGCCGTTATCGTTCCAACTCCTTGGTAAATCCACCACCGTGCGGCGCAGATCGTCGAGCAGCCATGGCGTGGTATCGGCATATTTAATCCGCTTATCCATCCACACCTGATAAGAACGCTCGATAACCTCACTAAGTGCCGCGGGTAGCCAAGGATGTTGTTCTACTAATGCTGGTTTGAGCGCCAGCATATGCATGCCAGGCACGTAACCAACGCGATTAAAATAGTCTACCTCGGCCTGACGAAAATCGGGCTGTAACTGACGAAAACCGGAACCTGGCTCGAAGAAACCGTTCGGCATGAAGGGGGTAAAGACCGCATCCAACCAACCTTCCTGCAATAACTCCATCATCGGACGTTCGTCAGGGCAAATTTCAATACGCCCTTCACGGCCAAAGCCACCCAGCCGGTCAACAATAGGATGCGCGGCCGTCAAACGACCCACATACCAATTAGCATCGTCGATCCCCACGCCTTCCAAAGACAACAGCGCACGAGTCCAGGTATTGCCTGAATCCTGCCATCCCGTTAAGCCAATGCGTTTACCTGCCAGTTGAGAAAGTGAGGTTAACGGGCTGTCATGCCGGGTAATAATGCAACGCTGGCGAAAACCACGCATTAGAAAGTGTGGCAGCACCCAAAGATCATTTTCGCCACGTGCACGGCCCAGCGCATAACGGCTAAAAGAGATCTCCGCCGCATCGTAAATATCACTAGTCGCTAAATCATCAACTAAAGTACCAACGCGATCGATTTCCAGCGTAAAGCCTTCCGGTTTGATATCCCCTAGCGCGAGTGGCGTAATGTAATCCCAATCTCGCACGCCTAGTTTGATAGTCAACGCCACGATTCTTCCCCTTAATGTCTACAAAATAACGGTTTATAAAACGCTTAATCCAGGAGGCTGATCGCGACGTGGTCTTATGGCAGTTTTTATTATCACGTCTTTATAGCGAACACTTTATCGCCTGCCATTGGTTAAGTTTGATACTAATATCTTGAAATAATATGTACAATACAAACTTTGTTATTGAACAAAGTTTATGTCAGAGGAAAATCTTATGGAAAAAATGCTTGAGGCACAGTGGCTTGCAGGACATCTTCAAGATCGCTCAATACGCGGCATTGCTATCGAAACCGCAGCACTAATTCGCTCAGGCATTTTAGAAATAGGCATGCATCTGCCCGCAGTACGCGATCTCGCGCAAGAATTAGGCGTTAGCCCAGCAACGGTATCTGCCGCCTGGGGATTATTAAGACGACAAAAAGTAATTGCCGGACGCGGGCGCAATGGCGTGTGGGTATGTGGCGATACACTCTCGCCTCGCCCCGCGCGTTTTGAAAAGATTGGCAACTTTGGCAAACATATCATTGCCGATTTGACGACTTCCTCACCCGATCCACTGTTATTGCCTGCTCTACGTGAAGCCATGATCCATGGCATCAGCGCAGAAAACCTTAATAGCTATCAGCGCGAAGGGATTGCTAACTCGTTATTGCATGCCGTTAAGCCAGACTGGCCTTATGATGCAGCCGCCTTTATGGCCACCGATGGTGGCTTTGATGCCATCAACCTGACGCTGCAAACCTTGATTTTGCAAGGATCCGTGGTCGCAATAGAAGATCCTACCGCCACCCGCCTGTTGGATATTCTCGATAATTTGAGTGCGCAGGTAATCGCTGTAAAATGTGATGAATTCGGCCCACTCCCCGACGCTTTACAGCTGGCGTTAAATAAAAATCCTGCCGCTTTTATCTATCAACCGCGTACCCATTCGCACTGTGGGCACAGCGTCAGCCCGCAGCGCCTTGAAGAAATGGCCAATATCCTCAGCCAGCACGGGCAAACCTTAATTATTGAGGATGATGGTATCGGCCAACTATCTCACGCGGCGCCCATCAGTTTAGGCGGCCATTTCCCGGACAGAACTGTTCATGTGCGCTCTTATTCCAAAGCTTATGGACCAGATTTACGTTTAGCGGTGGTATCAAGCTCGCAAGATTTGCTTAAACAGATAAAGTCATTCCGTCATTTTGGCGCAGGCTGGTCAAGCCGCATTCTGCAACACGCGCTTGCCTATCTCATCAACGATGAATCTACACAGCAATCTATTGCTCATGCGCGGAAAGTTTATGCGCAGCGACGTAAGTCTTTAGCTGATGCGCTATTGATGCGCGGGGTGAATGTTCCTGAGCGTGATGGATTGTGTATGTGGATCACCGTGCCATCAGAACAATTCGCGCTGGTGACGTTAGCGGCACGGGGAATTGCCGTCTTACCAGGCGAACGCGGGAGCAATTCACCTGGCCAATCGATTCGGGTTAGTACCTGCCAGCTGAAACCAGAGTATGTTGATATCGTGGCTGATGCTATTGTGCTGGCAATGGGATAAACCTTTATTATCCGATTAATCTATCGACTACAGCAGGCTTTTTATCAAATACTTAGGCGACTCTTCGTATCCTGCGCGCGCATAAAACTGATGGGCGCGCACACGACGACTATGACTATGTACTTCCATGCGATCGCAACCGCGCGATATAGCGAGCTTTCCGCCTCATCAACCAATAACTGACCAATGCCTCCTCCACGGCTAGTGCCGCTGACGCATAAATAGCTGATGCGACAAAAATCACCGGCTAGCGGCAACTGTGGAATAAAATGCAACGAAATGAAACCGAGCACTTCACCATGCTGTTCGGCCACCAGTAAACGACTATCAGGATTAGCCTGCATTCGGTTTATTTGACTGCTAATGTGAAGGTCAGTGGTTGGATAATCTAAATCTGCAAATAATAAAACCAAAGCTGCGGCATCTTCCAATTTGGCATCACGAATCAACATTACTTTTTCCTTGCGTTATTTTCCTGGTGAGAAATAAATGCGACTACAAATTTCTAAGCCTGTTTGATAACATCTATATGCTGCATGGAGATGACATTCCTCCCAAACCGCCTTTACCGGCTGATGATGTCTACGCAATCTCGTTGAGAGGTTCGTAGCATGACGCCGGAACCTTTCTGATTATTAACCCAATAACCATACTAAGAGCCTATCCCAGTAGGCGTTATTGATGCAGGCATGTTGGACACGGACAGCGCACAGAAGCCGGAGCGTACACGCATTTAGAGTATCGCCAAGGTTCAACATAGCAAACTAAATAGCCCTAATGGGATAGGCTCTAAGAATTGAAAGGTCTATATGTTTAGCACATTACTTGCAGTTTTCATTGGCGGTGGCGTTGGTAGCGTTGCACGCTGGTACATCGGCCTGAAAATGAACGGCATGACCCCGCTTTTTCCAGCGGGTACATTAACCGTCAACCTGGTCGGCTCGTTTATTATCGGGCTTTGTATTGCTATTTTCAGCCGTATGACCCAACTCGACCCACTGTGGCGCGTGATACTTACCACTGGTTTTTGTGGCGGCCTCACGACCTTTTCAACCTTCTCAATGGAAGTGGTCACCATGCTGCAAGATGGCCGAATGGCGGCAGCAGGACTGAATATTTTGTTGAATCTGGTCGGTTCTATCGCCATGACGCTGATTGCCGTCATGTTGGTAAGCTGGTATAGCAGCCACTAACTCCCCCTAAACTCCTTCTGCTAACGGAGGAGTTTTCTATTTTCTGTCGATATCACGTCTCTTAATGTTTTCTTAACCTACTGCGATGATACTCGTATTAATTTACGTTCAATTAATACTGATTAATCCAGAGAACCGAATGAACATGATATCCAAACTCACGTCTGAATGTCTGGCTGTGTTGCTGTGTGCGCTGATCGTTATAAGCTTTGTTTTTACTTATTTTTACTAAGATATTTACGCCAAAAACCCCGCTAATTCCTATTATTATCAATCAATTAAAATCCAACATTAACCTAATAGTGTCAACATTAGGTTAATTAGTACTTCAAATATTTACCTCCTTTGTAACATTACCTATAATGAGAACGAGCATTCACTCTCACAATAAAGCTCTGCTAGTTCGACATCGCTTACATCTAAATAATCAGAGGCATTATGCAGTTTCTAAATAGCACTCGGGATGAACGCTTTAACGCCCGTCGCGACCAAATTATTGCCGCTTGCAGGATCTGTTTTCGTAAACATGGGTTTCATGGCGCAGGTATGGCTGAGATTGCCAAACTGTCCAAACTCAGCGTTGGGCAAATCTACCGCTACTTTGTGAATAAAGATGCCATTATCGAAGAGATTGTCCGTCGAATTGTGGATGGAAAGATCCAAAGGATGACGCTAGATCGCTATGACTTCAAACAGTTAGCGTTCCATCTTTCCCGAAGAACCAGAGGGGAATACTTCCCTAATGAGCAAGATGTCTCCTCTTCTTCAGAGAGCCTTGAACAAACCGAAATGGATCAGGCTCTGATGCAAGAGGTTGCGGCAGAAGCCACTCGCAATACTGTGGTGGCAAAAATCCTGCACGATGCCGAGATCAAACTTTTCCAGCAGGCAAAGAAAATTTTGTCTGTGCGCTACCCGCAACTATCAGATGTCGAACTGACCGCCCGTATTGAGTTGATAGCCGTACTCAGTGAAGGCACATCTTTCCGACTCGTCATGCAAAAGCGTGCTGACCCAGAGATTCTTAATAATATTTATAACCAGTGTTTCGACGCAGTATTTCCTCCATTAAACACCAGTAAATGAGTTGAAAAACATGACGAAAAGTCCACAAGATAAGCGCCTGAGCTACGCATTAGTTCTCGGTTCACTCGCCGCACTCGGGCCTTTGTGTATTGATCTTTACCTGCCCGCCCTGCCTGAAATGGCGAAAGAATTACATACCTCAACAGCCACCAGTCAATTAAGTCTGACCGCAGGTCTGCTTGGTTTAGGATTTGGTCAGATTATTTTTGGCCCTTTGAGTGATAGCCTGGGACGGATGCGACCTTTGCTATTCTCGCTGGTTATTTTGTTACTGGCATCGCTGGGGTGTGCATTTGCACAAAATATCGATCAGTTGATTGTTGCCCGCTTAATTCAGGGGCTAGCGGGTGCAGGTGGTGCGGTAATCTCACGCGCTATCGCTCGCGATATGTATACCGGCCATGCGCTGACCAAATTTTTCGCCTTACTCATGCTAGTCAACGGATTGGCCCCTATTGTTGCCCCTGTGCTCGGCGGTGGATTATTAACTATCGTCAGTTGGCGAGGAATTTTTGCCACCTTGGCCATTATCGCTGTGCTGCTGTTCTTGTTTTCGGCCGGAAAATTACAAGAGACCTTGCCAGAAGAACGCCGCCTGCAAGGTGGCGCCAAAACGATGGTCATATCACTTTGGACATTACTGCATCACCGTCAATTTATGGGGCTATGTTTGACACAAGGCTTTGTAATGGCAGGTATGTTTGCTTATATCGGCGCATCTCCTTTTGTATTGCAGCAGATTTACCATCTCAGTGCGCAAGAGTTTAGCTTCTGCTTTGCGGTTAACGGTATTGGTCTGGTGATCGCCGCTCAGATATCTAGCCGCCTCAGCGCGCTTTGGGGAGAGATGGCGATGGTAAAAGTCGGCTTGGGTATTGCAGCTGTTGCCTGCGTTATTCTAGTCATTGTCGCCACACTGCAAGCACCACTCTTCACCGTGCTGATCCCATTGTTCTTCTCGGTATTTGCTATCGGTATTATCAGCCCTAATTCTGCATCATTGGCAATGCAAAGCCAGGGGAAAAGCGCGGGTAGCGCCTCGGCATTACTCGGCGTAGCAATGTTTGCTCTCGGTGCGATCAGCGTGCCTATTACAGGAATTGGCGGCACATCAGCCTTATCGATGGGGTTAACGATTATGGGATGCTATGCGCTGGCCATCATTATGTTCGCCACTTTAGTTCGCCGCACACCAAAGCCGGTACAGTAAGCCCGTCATGCTTCAAGCTACAGGGCATATTTTCAATAACGGCGATAAAAAACAGGCATAAAAAAACCCGCATCTGCGGGTTTTTCGAAATCGGCTAAAGTTAGATAGCGATGACGTTAGCAGCCGAAGGGCCTTTGGCACCATTGGTGATTTCGAACTCTACACGCTGGCCTTCTGCGAGGGTTTTGAAACCGTTGCTAGAAATAGCGGAGAAATGCACGAAAACATCTTTGCTGCCATCTTCAGGGGTAATGAAGCCAAAACCTTTAGACTCATTGAACCACTTAACGCTACCTTTAATCTTAGACATCGAACTTACCTTTAACGTGAATGTTAAACACAAAATGTGTGTCAATCACAGTACAGCAGCGGATTTCAGTTTTGTCCAGAAATCCGCTATCAATAAGCGACAAATCTCTCAATCTATGTCATTCAGCCAACTTTACTCCTGCATTAACGCCATTTTCCCCACGAGAATACAGCTGACTATCGCAGGGAAATGCCATCAGAAGAATGAATCGTCGTCATCATCACTGCCGTAGCTGTCAGATCCGAAGCCATCGTCAGAACCAAAGCTGTTAGACCCAAACAGGCCGCCGTTATCGTTTTGATATGATGCATCCTGGAAATTAGAGTCGTTGTTATAACGAGGGTTATCCCAAGAATTATCACCACTCAACAAAGGATCGTTGTTAGGGTCAAAATTAGTTTGTGGCTCTTCAATAATGTTGACGATCTCTTCTGGACGGCTCTGGTGGAACATGCCGGTCAGCATATCGGCTAATACCACACCACCAGCAACACCCGCCGCGGTTTTCAACGCGCCACCGAGGAAGCCAGAACCAAATGGCGCGGCCTGAGCTGGTTGCTGCTGCGGAGCGTATTGTTGTTGTGCATATTGCTGTGGCTGAGCGGCCTGTTGCTGCGGTGCAGCCCCCCAACCATTGGTGCCAGGAATCGGCGAGCTACCAGAGGATGGCTGGCTAGTTTGAGTATTGCTGCTGCCACCACCAAACAAACCGGCCAGGAATCCCGTGCTTTGAGGACGAGCATTCTGCGCTTGAGTTTGTAGCTGAGTCACTTGCTCTTGCAACGCCTGAACTTGCGCATTAAGGCGCTTGAGGGCCGCTTCCTGAATAATCATCGCCTGCGTCATATAATAAGGCGCAGCAGGTTGCTTACTGATGTAAGACTGGATAACGCGTTCAGCCTCGGCGTCACGCGGTGCTGTGTTGGATTCAGCCTGTTGCAGACGGCTAAATAGCCCTTCAATTAAACGTTGTTCTTCAGATTGCATGGCTTCACCTTTATCGCTGTTTGTTACTGCCCCGCCGATGGACGAGGAAAGTCTATTACACACATTAATACAATTAGGATCCGTGATGAATGAACGGAGTGTCAACAAATATGATTGGCGTAAAGTTACGAGAAGAAATGCGGGATGAAGTAAAGAAAACTAACGCAGGGATGCCCCTTTCGTAGCGAAGCACGAAAGGGGCATCCCTGTAGCCGTCGAGCTTATTTTTTAGCTGACCATGAGAAAATAAAATCGCGATCCGGAAGCGAAGTATAAGTGCGTACCAATTCGTGGTAGGTCTTCGTTGGATCAAGATCTTTAAACTGCTGCGGATAAATAAATTTCGCCAAATACTCCATTCCTACAATATTGTAAGGATGGTTATAGAACTGGTGATATACCGCATAAACACGTTGATCCATCACAGCAGGAACCTGAGCAACGCCATTGCGATGCGTCAGTTTATTGGCCAATTTATCGACCTCAGCCTGCGTGGCGTTGTAGCCAAATGGCATCATTTCATTTTTGCCGGTGCCAGGATGCTTCGAACCCGTGAAGATATATACGTCCGGTTTCATAGCAATCACTTTCTCTAATGAGACTTCACCCGCCGCGCCCGGCAATAAGGCACTGCCGATATTTTTTGCGCCAACTGCCTGGATTAATTTCCCCCACCCGGCATTGCCATGAGTAAAGCAGCAAGAGTCGGAACGGCCAGCCAGCGGTTCAATAAACACATTAGGGCGCGTCTTAATCGAAGCAATTACTTGTTGCAGATGTTGGTAATGCGCCTGATAGAACTGGGTATAGGCACGGGCGTTATCTTCTTGATTTAACACCTTTCCAAGCAACTCGATACTTGGCGTGGTATCTATAGCCGGATCTAGCTCATAATCAACAAACAACACCGGAATATGCAACGCCTGCATTTTATCCAGCACACCAGCCTGAGCCAGTGCTGGTTTAGCGCGCAGTTGGGCAATCATCAAATCCGGTTTTTTAGCGATAACCGTTTCAAGGTCAACCTGACCTTTATCGTTAAATCCCATATCCAAAATAGACGCTGATTCTGGCCATTTGCTTTTCAGCATGTCCCAAGTGCCGCTATCGCTATTTTTTAACAGATTATTCCAGGCTACAACGTGCTTGAAAGGATCGGCTTTATCTAATACAGCCAGACCGAGAATATCGCGACCGTCCTGCAAAATAATGCGCTGCGGCGCTTGGTTGAAGGTAATTTTCTGACCAGAAAGGTCAGTAACAGTTAAGGGATAGGTTGTAGCACAAGCGGCAAAAGAGGTCGCCATCATGCCAGCAACAAGAAGTGTACGCCCTGATTTATTCAACATAATGGTTACCTGACAATATGATTTCTAATGTAAATGATTATGATAAGTATTATCACGTCAAGGCTGAATCATAAACAGGGGCAACAGGCTGAGGCAAACCCTTTAGGCTGTCTAAATCAGATTAAAATATCTCTAAATATGAATGATGTGACGTGTTACGTGAGGAAGTGAAAGTAAAAGACAGCCCTGAAACGAAAATCAGGGCTATCAGGGTAAATATCAGAAATGGCCGATCTTGTTCATCAAGAACTCGCTAATCAGTGCCCGATGAAAAGCACGCTGCGCTTTATCAGCTGCCGCACTGTGTCCACCTTGAGTGTTCTCATAAAAATAGACTTCCTCAATGCCCAATTTCTGCATTCTGGCCGCCATTTTACGCGCATGGACCGGCCCAACCCGGTCATCGCTGGTCGCGGTAGTAAACAGCACCGGCGGATAATTCACCGCAGAGTCGATATTATGATAAGGAGAAAAATGCTGAATAAACTCCCACTGCTGCGGGTCCTGCGGGTCGCCATATTCTGCAATCCAGGATGCCCCTGCTGAAATTTGCGTATAGCGATACATATCCAGCAAGGCGACTTCGCAAACAATCGCCCCAAATAACTGCGGATAACGCGTCAGCATGTTGCCAACTAACAGGCCGCCATTGCTTCCGCCTTCTGCCGCTAAATGGGCTGGCGAAGTTAATTTACTGGCAATTAACCCCCGTGCCACGGCTGCAAAGTCTTCATAGGCGCGTAAGCGGTGCTGCTTGAGTGCAGCCTGATGCCAACGCGGGCCATATTCACCACCACCACGAATATTAGCAATAACAAACGCCCCGCCACGCGCTAACCAGGTTCGGCCGGTAATCCCCAGATAATAAGGCGTCAATGAAACCTCAAAACCACCGTAGCCATATAACAGCGTCGGCGTCGTTCCATCTTTTGGCAGCGTTTTACTAGAGATAACAAAATAAGGCACCTGCGTACCGTCATCTGACTCGGCAAAATGCTGCTCAACCAGATAACCATCGGCATCAAAATGACTAGGATCTTGTTTGAGGATCTCTGCAGCAGAAGAAGTATTGTTTTTATCCAGCAAGCCTAAATAGAGCGTGGTTGGTTGTAGGAATCCAGTCACGGTCATGAAATAGTCGTTGGTATTCTCATCAATACCCGATGCCTGGATTGTGCTCAGTGCAGGCGCACTCCCTAACGGCTCACGTAGCCATTCACCTGGCTGTGGTGTGAGCACTTCCAGATGATTAGCCACATCCTGCATTATGCTCAAGATAAGGTAATCGCGTGTCGAGGAATAGTCGGTTAACGCTGTATTGGCTTCTGGCGCAAACAGCAAGGTGAATTGGCGATCGCCTGCCATAAAAGCATTAAAATCTATCGCCAACAAACTTCCTTGACGGTAGTGCTGCTCCGCAACAGTCCAGTCGCTAGACAGCTCCAGCAGCAGCCACTGTTTCCAGGTACTAAATTTGGCATCATCGGGTATTTCCAGCTTGAGCAGACCACGTTCAGGGTCAAGCTGGAAAGTTTCATGCCGATAGAAATCTATCACTCGTTCAACAAAATTACGCGGATAGCCCGGTTCACTATCGTGGTAAGCAATGACCATCATGTCATCGATGTCAGCGCTAAATACCGTCTTAGCTTCTTCAAGAGGCGTAGCGCGCTGCCAGATTTTAGCGATACGTGGGTAGCTGGAGGTGGTCAGTGAGTCTGGGCCAAAGTCTGTCGCCACAAACAGATGGTCTTGATCAATCCATGACACCCGGCTTTTGGCCGAAGGCAGCGAGAACCCCTGTTCGACAAAACTCAGGGATTGCAGATCAAACTCACGAATAGCCGAGGCATCACCACCGTCCGGCGAGAAGTGCAACAGACAGCGCTGGTAATCTGGTTTGAGCGGTTGCATGCCGTGATAAACCCACTCTTTCTCTTCCGCCTTATTTAACGCATCGATATCTAGCACGGTTTCCCACTCGGGTTTATCCAAACGATAAGAGTCCAATGTGGTGCGACGCAACAGGCCGCGCGGATTTTTTTCATCCTGCCAGAAGTTATATAACAGTGGGCCGCACTTCATGACTGTCGGAATTTGCGAGTCGGTATTCAAACACTTAAAGACATCATCCCGCAGCAAAGAGAATGCTTCACTCTCGCTAAACTGCTGCAACGTGGTTTTGTTTTGCTGCTCCACCCATTGCAATGCCGTAGGCTCGTTGATTCCTTCCAGCCAAATAAAATCGTCTTGATCCGGTGATAAGGGTGTCGACATAAATTGTGCTCCTGCAATTGGGTTGATTAACGGCGCGAACGAGGACATCAAGCTGCTTTATGCAGCATGGGGTTTTGTTGAAAAAACCATCATAACAAAAATAGCAATTCAGCTACTTTGTTCATAATGGCAGCGGTGCGGAAAAATTAGCAAGGCCCGGTTCGCACCGAGCCTAATATGATTAACGTGCTGTTGGATAACGTTTAGATCACGACTTCAAATCGATACGTACCACATCATCCGGCTCTGTGGCTTCTTTATCACGAGTCGATGCTTGCTTCACTGAAACATACAGCACCTGACCATCAGGAGACAACGCCAGGCTATTTGGATAAACCGGCAGCTTGATTGTTTTCAGCACTTTATAGGTTTTAGCATCGATGACACTGACTTCACCCGCCTGGCGGTGAGTAACATACACTTCCTCGCGCTGCGGATTGAATAAGATGCCCAATGATTCAGGCACATCAATGCGGTGCAAAACATTGCCATCACGAGTATCCACTACTAACACTTGCGCTTGCTTGGAGTCGGTAATAAATGCACGGTGCGTTGCGGTATCCAGACTGATATTTAAGAAGAAATGTTCTTTATCAGCATCGAGTTTTTTGCGGGTCAGGACTTTATTGGTTGCGGTATCAATAGTCACCAACTCACCTTCGGCATTCGTCACATAAAGGCGTTTAGCCGCAGAATCCAGCGCCAAACCAGTGCCGTACTTGCCAGTATCTTTAATAGTATCGCGCAACGTCAAATCTTTGCCGTTAACAACCCAGACCACGCTAGCCTCACCTAAACCGGTGACATAAACCGTGTCCGTAGCAGTATCCGCTACCACTTCTCTTGGTGATAAGGGTTTAACGGTTTCGCTACGCTTACGTTCGTCAAGCACCAACCGGCCTTTCACTTCATCAGTTTTAGCATCAATTGCCGTTAGCGCATTGTTAGTCGTATTGGTGAAATAAAGCACACCAGTTTGTGAGTTGATCGTGGCGCCAAAAGGTTTGGCATCATTATGAATGATCTGTGTGATGTTCAGCGTTTGCGGGTCCAGGCGATACACAATGCCGCCCTTATCCAGGCTACGGCTTTGCGAGGTAGCAACATAGAGCGAATTATCCCCTTGGCTATAGACCAATTCATAAGCGCCTTTACCCACAGGTTTGCGCAGCACATCAGTTTGGGTTTCAGCGTGCAGGTTGGTAGAAAGCAGCCATGTTGTAACCAATAACAAAGGGATAGCACGACGCTTGCTAAATTGACGCCCTTTAGTCATCACGATCTCCATAAACATTCTCCATTAGTCAACAATGTGAGCCATCACAGGCTAAGATACTTCTCGCAATCTTAAAAACTCACGCATAACCCCCTCAAAGAGTCTGAGTTTATTACGCTATGCGCGCCAAGCTTGAGAATAGTAATCATTATTATTATCAAATGGCAGCTTTTTCTTAGCCATTACGTCTGATGTAAAAGCTCAACAGCAAAATAAATCGGCAAAAAAGTACCGCCAGTTGCGGTATTTCGACTCGAATGGGATAAGAGAAAAGTAATAAAGGGACGAGTCAGAATTTCTGACTCGTCAGGAAACACGAGGGAATAAATTACGATTTAGCGCCTGGGCACTGTTCAGAAAGCGTGGTCAGATTTTCGGCTTCATGCTGGAAACTAATCTTATTAGTCGTGCCATTCTGATTGATTTTTAACACGAAGATACTGTCAAAATCACTACCCGGCCAGGCCGGTACAGTGTCAGGATCCGCGCCTTCGGTTTTCATAATATTTTTTACCAACTTATCCAGGTTTTTGTGTTCCCAAGAAACAAAGACCAAAGAATTACGATAAGTATCGCTTAACAACGCCTTCTGTACGCCTGAAACATCATCAGCATGGAACTGAATATTAATTGGCATAGAGAGTCGAATCGCGGTTGGAGTAATGGTCGTCAACGGTCTGAGCGAGCTCCCCAACTTGTCCTCTTTCGGCCCCGCAGCAAAGATGGCATCAGGTTTGCCATAACGGGTGAGCAAAACATCTGGCAAGGCCAGCGCCCGGTTAAGCCCTTTGCAAGTTAGTTGTCCGCTGTTGTTCGCTGGTTTCTCACCGTGACGAACGAAAACAATCGTTTCTTCAGCTTGCGCCGTAGAAATACTCGCCATTGTCGCAGCCAGAACCAACGCGATGCCGCCTAATTTGATCAACGATTTCAAAGTCCACTCCTCGTTTGAATAATATGTACCGCCAATAACATTAACCACAAATCCTAAGCATCTTCCCTGCTGATGTAGCCAAAATTTACACAAAGCACAACAGGTTTCCCAGTAACAAATGTCTCTCTTTTCAGAAAGAACGTAAGCAAAAATACACGCTGATTATGCAGATAAAATATGTAGATAAAGTGATACTTTGTATGGGGAAGTAAGAAAGGGAATGTTAATGGCGAACACTATCAAAAAGACAATTTATCAATCAAAGAATAAATAAGTCAAACTGATGGTTATTAATCAAAAGATGAACGTAAAGAAATGAGTGAATGTATCAATTACTTTAATTTCCCAGCCCGCTACCGCGGGTTGGGAAATTTAAAAAAGGAATTACTTATCGATTTCAGAAATAACCTTCACATTTGTTTGGGCAATTTCTCTATGTTTACCCCAAGCGTCCTTGTACTTGATTAAGCCTGTATCTTTATCCACTTTAGGCTTGCCTTCACTGACGATCGTGCGACCATCATTGGTCTGGATAGCATAGTTGCTCGAGCACCCCACCAATAAAGCAGAAAGTATGACAGCTGAAGCTAAAAGATAACCTTTTTTCATAACCCACTCCTTTTTGTTTATCCTATCTAATTCTTAGCACACAAATAGTATTGGGCAAGTTTATCGCGATAAATATGTATTCTGGGCTGTTCCACCCCAACAAGCAGCAGTAACAGTATCAAACAGTCCCACACTAAGAAACATCTCATACGATACAAACGCATCAGCGAGAAAAGAACTAATCAATTGATTTATATGAATTTACTATTAATTCAACTTAAGATAATTCTTGCATTAAATTTGCAAAACCATTCAAATATTTTTCTTTGATAGTTAATAACTATCACAACAAAGACGCATCTTCGGTTTAAACGATTTTTTATTTAAAAATTTAACTTATATACTCCACAGTTACTAAGGATTAGTCATGACGCGTAACTTTTTGTTAACGGTCAGTGGAACATTTAATATGGATAATAATATGCCTAGGCTAGTTATATGGAGTGAGTGTCAATATACGCAACTCGCCGTTAGGGCATTAGCGTCAAATTTCGCATTTATCAGCCAAATCTACACATTGCCTCGCGAAGAACATCAGATAAAGCTAACCACATCTGATTATTTTATGGTGGGCCCCACCAGCGGTGGCTTCTCAAAATGCTACGAGTTTCTATTAAAGAACCAAGATAATATTGATTATGATAGAGTTATGATCATTGGTTCTGGTCTTGATATGTTAGTAATGAGTATTCTTTTCAAGAAAAGCTTCAAATTTTTTTTCAAAAAAGATGGCCTACAAGACCTAGTCGAATTCTTAAAGAGATTCATTTTATTAAACTATAATGATGGACAAGAATACCTAATAAAACATCACCTTACGTATAATGAAGAACGAGTATTGATTCTGATGTTAACAGGATTATCTGAAACTAACATTGCCAACATATTAAAAAGAAGCATTAAAACGGTGAGTCACCATAAAGTAAATTTATTGAAAAAACTCCACATTGATACTAATGCGACAAAGCTATTTTTTCTTTATAATTATAGTATCGCTAGCGTCAAACAAGGTTATGATTCATTAAATAATAAAGTGATGGAAAATGTATAAAAAAGCCCTGAAATAGAAAACACGGTTTACCAAGGGCTATTTTACCAAGGGCTATTTTACTCTTATTTAATTCTCTCTCGATTTTATACTAGTCGCCAGATTCAGTGCTGCCCAATACTGAAGAAGGTGGCAATGTTTCGCTCAGCACAATCAACTCATTAAGTAATATCATCAATTGATCCATTTTTTGTTTCGAAAATGCGGCCTCAATTTCCTGATATCCCAGCTCTACTTTATGGCGTATTGCCTCGTACAATGCTTGCCCTTGAGGGGTAAGTGATACATACAATTTGCGCTGATCATTGACTGGTTTTAGTCGAAAAATTAGATTATCACGCTCCATACGTAATAAAATCCCGGTCATGCTGGGACGCAAGATACAAGTTTTAGCAGCCAGCTCATGGAATTCAATCGAACGACTGCTGGCTAATACGCGCACAATACGCCACTGTTGTTCCGTTAGATTATGACTTTTCAACGTTGGACGGAAAAATCCCATCGCACTTTCTCGTGCTTGTAGCAGTGCAATTGTTAGTGACTCATGCATATTTGTACCTCTGTTCTGATCAAAACCTTATTAATAATACACAAATTTATTAACAAGTTAATATTGATAATTCTTCGCAACAGCAATGAAACAAACTTCACGCGGTAGTCAAAACAATGAGTACCATATAACACTTTAATAATTATAGTTAAATTAAACTTACGCTCGATAATTTGTTAGCTTCATCACAAATAAAATTCACGCTGCTGCATAAAGGAGCAATGACGGTTTATTCTAAACGTTAATATATTAATAAAATAATTAATCCCACCTTTACCAAGGAGCTTATATGCAGGGCACTAATTTATCCCGCCGTAAACTGCTGACTCACGCCGGCATTATTGCAGCTGGTGGAATATTAAGTCATACCGCAGCAAGTACTGAACAGCCCGCTAGCCGCAGTTGGGATAAAGCCTTCAGCGGAGAGATCCCGAAAAATGTTCCTGCCGGTTATAATATTTTGTTGATAACCACCGATCAGGAGCGCTTTTTCGAACGCTATCCCTTCCCTGTACCGGGGCGTGAGCGGTTGATGAAAACCGGTACTACCTTTCGCCAACATCAAAATAATAGCAATGTCTGCACCTCTTCACGCTCGGTGATGTATACCGGCTTACATATGCCACAAACCCGAATGTTTGATAATCAGGGACTGCCCTGGATGCCCTATGATCTTGATCCTGAGCTAGGCACCATTGGTCATATGATGCGACGTTTGGGATATTACAGTGCCTATAAAGGAAAATGGCATCTGGCAGAAAAACTAGAGAGGCCGCTAGAAAATATCAAGAATGCTGATATTGACGTCGGGGAAATTCCAACGCCGGAACTGCATCAGGTAATGGATAAATACGGCTTTTCTGACTATCACGGCATTGGCGATATTATCGGCAGCAGTAAAGGTGGATATTTTTATGACGCAATCACTGCGGGACAAACAATTAATTGGCTAAGGAGTAAAGGGCAGCCAATTCAGGCGCAAAAAAAGCCTTGGTTTCTGGCTGTAAATTTAGTCAATCCACATGACGTGATGTTTATTGATACTGATAAACCTGACGAAAAAGTTCAGTGGAAAGGAGCACTGGATCAAAATAATAATACTTTATCCCCCACGCAACCTCCGAATAATACGCTGTATCAGGCAAGCTGGCCTGACTATCCCCTGCCGACAAATCGGCACCAAAGCTTTACCGAGCCAGGCCGTCCCGCTGCACATGTAGAATATCAGAACGCTCAGGCAGCAATGGAAGGTCAATTCCCTGATGAAGACTGGCGGTGGCGTAAATTTTTGGATTATTACTTTAACTGTATTCGCGACGCAGATACGCATATTGAGCACATATTAACCGAGCTGGATGATTTACAGTTGACAGAAAAAACCATCGTCGTATTTACTGCCGATCACGGCGAGCTCGGTGGCGCTCATCAAATGCACGGCAAAGGCGCATCGGTTTATCAAGAACAAATCCACGTTCCCTTTATCATCTCACATCCAGCTTATCCGGGAGGAAGAAGCTGCCAGGCGCTCACCTGCCATTTAGATTTAGTCCCTACGTTAATCGGATTAACCGGATTACCCAAAGATAAGCAGCAACAAGTGCTGGGCAACAGAAAAGGCTATGACATCAGTCAGTTCCTCTACGCTCCCGAAAAACTGGGGATAAATGGCATACGCGATGCGGCGCTATATTGCTATGGGATGATCTTATATGCCGACTCCAATTATCTGCATAAAATCGTCACGCTACAGCACGATAAAACGAAGGATGCGGCGCAGATAAGCTCAGAAATAAAACAATTAAGGCCCGATTTTAGCCACCGCTCAGCGACACGGATGATCAACGATGGTCGTTATAAGTTTGCCCGTTACTTCTCGCTACGAGAACATAACACACCGGAAACGTGGGAAAGCTTATTATCTTACAATGATATAGAGCTTTATGACCTGCTCAACGATCCGCAGGAAAATCATAATCTGGCGCAAGATAAAACGCGTTACCAAGCATTGATTATGGAGATGAATACTAAACTTAATCTATTAATTCGCCGGGAGATTGGCATCGATGATGGCAGCTTTATGCCCGCGATGCCTGACGCTAAAAACCTCGCTTGGGATCTGACTATCGAGCAATTCAAGCGATTAATGAAAGATTAAGCGATCACGCGATAAAGCGGCTCACGATCGCACCAACGCTCTTTATAATCACCCGTCGGGCGTCCAAAGCTAAAACGCACCTGCTTTTGATGCCTTTCACCATACTCCAGTGCTGCCCTCACATTTACCCAGGCGGCAAGAGTTCCTACCGAAAGATGAGATAGACTGAGATTCATACCGGCATTGATATAATCCAGATATACCTGCCGATGATCTTCCGATTTCACCACCCATTGCATAGCACAAGGTTCACCGTTGAACGCCAGTATATGGCCAAACATCAGATCGGGGATTTCGCTTAGCAGCTCTCGCGTTGTATCCATGTCAATGCGCTGATTGCGGCGCTGAAAATAGAGTTCTGCATAGGTGTTCATCAGACTTTCATGATCATATTCACTAACACAGTGTACGCTGCCCCCTGCCTTGAGGAATTTATTCAGTTCCCGGTTGCGCGAACTCCGGGTTTTAGCACTGACATCGCGAACAATGCTGACTTCCCGGCGGGCATTCAATAAATGGCTGCTATTGCGTAAAGCACATTGATTAAGGTTAGAAAGAAACTTGGTACGAAACGGCAGCACAGTGCTGTGAGAAAGTTTAATAGGTAAAACTAATTCATCAAAATTGAGTGGATAACGATCAATACCATGCTTGCAAGCCACACGCTGGTCACCGGCAACAAAATGGTTATCCCAAACACAAACGCCACCAACAATTTCATTAGCGCGATCACGTTTAATAAAATAGCGTTCATTAAGATTAAAGCGGCGATGAATAAACTGCAGTATGCGCGGATCGCTAAGTACGCTGCCTCCAAAAATCGCATAAGCCTGTCGATAGTCATCAAAGGAAGATTCCTGCCAACCTAACATGCGATAAAGTGAATTCATTCTACTTCCTATTTATTATTGTTATTATTTGATATAAGAATATCTTTGCTAAAAATGAAAAATGTTAATTTCCCATTAAATTCAATGCAATTGAAGCCGATTACATCCCAGAAAAATCCTATCAGATTTTAAGTCTGATGGTTTTCATGGGTAGTAACCAAGCTGAGTCAGAGTTTATAGCCCTACAGGTGGAAATGACAATTGTTTATTTGGATTAATTACTATTATTTGATTGGAAAGTGATCTATTGCGGGATTGATTATAATCGTATGATTCTGTAACAAAGCCCATCCATCAAAAGACGGATGGGCTTGATGTATTCTGAGCTATTTTTAGATTCCAAATTACTGCTGTTAAAAATAGATTCACAAAATAACTTCTTAGATATTACTGGTAATGTTCAGAAATAATTTGCATCGTGCTTATTTAGCACTCACGCGCCACACAGTATTACCAACATCATCAGCCACTAATAATGCGCCTGATTTATCGACAGCTAACCCAACAGGGGCACCATGGAGTTCTTTCTGATCGTCAGAAACAAAACCCGTCACAACAGGCTTTGGCACACCGACAGGCTTGCCCTGTTTAAACGAGACATACGTTACTTGATAACCGCTTAGCGGTGAGCGGTTCCAACTACCATGCTCACTGATAAATGCGCCACCTTGATAATCCGCAGGTAATGCAGACCCGCTATAGAAAAGCAGGCCGAGAGGCGCGACATGTGAGCTAAGCGCATAATCAGGTTTAATAGCCTTGGCGACTAAATCAGGACGCTGAGCCTTAACACGCTGGTCAATATGCTGGCCAAAATAACTGTAAGGCCAGCCATAAAAGCCCCCATCCTCTACGGAGGTCAGATAGTCTGGCACCAGATTTGCGCCAATTTCGTCGCGCTCATTAACAATGGTCCAAAGCTTGCCCGTTTGCGGTTCCCACTGCAATCCGGTTGGATTACGTAAACCACTGGCGAAAATTCGACTGGCGCCCGTAGCCACATCAACCTCTAATACTGCCGCTCGCCGATACTCTATATCCAGACCATTTTCAGCAATATTACTGTTAGAACCGACGCCCACATAAAGCAGTTTGCCATCAGGGCTGGCGAGCAACGATTTCGTCCAATGATGATTAACTCTGTCAGGTAAGTCTGCTAGCTCTTTCCCTGGGTCGGTAATCTGCGTATCGCCGGTCTGATAATGATATTTCATTATGCTATCGGTATTGGCGACATACAGCGTATCGCCAATTAACTGCACGCCGAATGGCGAGTTGAGGTGCTCAAGGAAAGTATGTTTTTCCCATTGATGCTCCCCATTCTGGCGCAATAACGTAATACGATTCCCCCCTTTACCCGACTTCCCTGACTTTCCTTGTACCAAGCCAGCAATCAACTGTTTTGGTGAGGTAACAGGCTCAGTGCCCGGTCCATTCGCTTCCACCACCAGAACATCGCCATTGGGTAAAGTGTAAAGCTGGCGCGGGTGTAAAAATCCATCGGCCACTTTTTCAATTTTCAAATCCTCAGCAACTTTGGGTAACTGATTTTCTTTCCAACCTACGCCTTTAGGCACCTGCATTGGCGGTAATAAAAAGTTTTTGGCTGCAGGTAATACCGGATCTGCACCAATTTGCTGTTCTGGCTTCACGTTATCTTTATCATCACAGCCACTAAGTAACACAGATGCTGAAATGGCGATCGCAATTGGCGCGATAAGCAGATTCTTTTTCATGGGGCCTCCTTATTTTAGGCGCGGGCAAACAGCTAACAAAATGTTTGCGATGCCAAGTAATGCCACCACAATGATAGAGAGTATCAGGCCTTCAGGTACGACAGCATAAGCATCCCGGCTGTGTACAAATGCATTAACAATGGCAACAACCACTGCCACGAGGTTTAACCAAAAGTAAATTTTAACTGATGAGGTTTGCGGCCACGTTTTACTACCAAATATCTGAACCAGATTCACCACACGAGGAATAATGGCAATAACCAGCCCGATGGCGATTAACCAACTGGCGCTTTTCGTCCAGAGAACATCAGCATTACAGACATAGATAATGTCGAAAATGAGAGCCGCCGTAAAAAAGCCAAAAGGTATTGGATTGAGTAACTCATAAACCGCCACGGCAAATGTTGAGTGCCGTACTGCAACTTGCGTCGTCATTCTGGTCTCTCCATTAAATGCTTTCCAAATGTTTGTAAACTGTTAAAGAATCGTTCAATTATTCAATTTTGAACAATTTCGACTGGTTTATTTAGCATTAAATGTTAAAAAGCTATTATGGCGACACCGTTTTCTTACGAGGGAAAATACACATTCATTAGGTATATAAAGTAAATTTGTTTCTTAAGAACCGATATATCAACAAGCTGGACACTCAAGACGCAAACGTGGACCATAAGCTATCAATAACGGTTACCTGACTTATTCTCTTCGGGACTCCAATGAGCGACTCGCAGCACCCTCGTTTACCACATCCGCATTCAGTGGATCCGCATATACATAAGCAGCCGATGAAACTCAGTACCTCGGTCATATTGATGCTTAGTGCAGTCATTATCTCGGTGTTGTTGGCAGTGCACTCACTCTATTTCGTCCAAGTGGCTAATATGTCTCGTGACGCAGTGAAAGAAAAAGCACTGACCGTCGCCAGAACGCTTGCCGATCTTCCGACGATTAAACAGGCGCTTTCAGCGCCACCGGATAGCGGTGTGATTCAGACGATTGCCAGCGCGGTGCAAAAAAGAAATGACCTGCTGTTTGTGGTCGTGACAAATATGGATGGCATCCGCTTCTCACATCCGAATACCCAAATTATTAATAAACGCTTTATCGGTAGTGACTTAGCTCCTGCGCTGCTGGGCAAAGAAAATGTCAGCATTAATCACGGGGTACTCGACGAAGCGCTTCGCATATTCACCCCGATTTATGACAGCCAACATAAGCAGATTGGCGTAGTCGCAGTGGGCATCTCCCTGAAAAATGTTACCAAGCAAATCAACCACAGCCGCTGGAGTATTTTATGGACAGTATTATTTAGTATCGTCGTGGGTGCACTAGGCACCTTTGCGCTAGTGCGCGCCCTAAAGCGAATGCTCTTCGGTCTGGAACCTTATGAAATATCTACGTTGTTTGAACAGCGCCAGGCGATGTTGCAGTCGATAAAAGAAGGGGTTATCGCTATAGACCAAGACGCTCGCGTGACGCTTATCAACCAGACCGCCAGAACAATCTTTCAGGAAACCTTCGCCGCAGGGCGAACCACTTTTGATAATAGCAGTGAATCCCAACCGCTGATTTTCGGTTTACATAACGTGCTGCATACCGGTATCCCTCTACGAGATGAAGAGATTAACTTCAAAGGCCGTTTGTTATTGAGTAATACCGTACCGGTGCGTAACAATGGCGTCATTATTGGTGCAATCTGTACCTTTAGGGATAAGACCGAGGTCAGTCAGTTGATCCAGCGCTTGAATGGCATGGTAAACTACGCCGATTCTTTGCGTGAGCGCTCGCATGAATTCATGAATAAGTTGCACGTTATTCTTGGACTACTGCATATGAAAAGCTATGCGCAGCTTGAAGATTACATTCTCAAAACCGCTAACAATTATCAGACTGAGATTGGATCTTTGTTGTTAAAAATCAAATCGCCGGTTATCGCAGGGTTCTTGTTAAGTAAGATTAGCCGTGCATCGGATAACGGGCATCGATTGGTACTCAGCGATGATAGCCTGCTGCCTGACAATCCCAATGAGAACCAGGTTGCGGCACTGATTACCGTGCTCGGTAATCTGATTGAGAACGCACTCGATGCGCTGGGCGAGCAACCCGACGGCGAGATTGGATTGCTATTGCACTACCAAAATGGCTGGCTCAACTGTGAAGTCAGTGATGATGGTCCCGGTATTGCGCCTGCGTATCTTGACGCTATTTTTGAGAAAGGTTTTTCATCGAAGGGTGAGGAACATGGTGTTGGGCTCTTCCTGGCGAAACAGCAGGTAGAAAGCCTTGGTGGAGCAATTGGCGTTGAGTCAGAACCCGATGTATATACCCAATTTTTTGTACAACTTCCCTGGGATAGTGAGAGGAAAATGGCATGATCAATGTCTTGGTAGTCGATGATGATGCCATGGTTGCAGAACTGAACCGTTGCTATATCGGTCAGGTACCTGGATTTGCTTGCTGTGGAACGGCCTCAACGTTGCAGCAGGCAAAAGAGTTTATCCTGAATACCCAGCAATCTATCGACCTGATTTTGCTAGATGTTTATATGCAGCAAGATAACGGGCTGGATTTACTGCCGGAGTTGCGTAGCAGCGGGCGACCGATTGATGTCATTGTCATCTCTTCGGCGGCGGATGCCGCAACGATAAAAAAGTCGTTGAATTACGGTGTGGTCGATTATTTGATAAAACCTTTCCACTTCTCCCGCTTTGAGGAAGCGCTGACCGGCTGGCAGCAGAAAAAGAAGTTGATGGATACGCATCAATATTATGAGCAATCGGACGTCGACCAGTTAATTCATGGTAATCATCACCCGGTTGTCGATGACAAAAAACTGCCGAAAGGATTAACACAACAGACCTTACGTACGCTGTGCCAATGGATAGATGCCCATCCTGAGAGTGAATTCTCAACCGATGAACTGGCGCAAGCGGTAAATATCTCCCGCGTGTCGTGCCGCAAATATCTGATCTGGCTGGCCGATAGCCATATTCTGTTCACCAGTATTCATTATGGTGTCACCGGCAGGCCAGTGTATCGCTACCGGCTACAGGCGGAGCACAGCGCATTGCTGAAACAGTATTGCCAGTAGCCGCTGTCAGTTAGCCAGACGATAGGCAGTATCGGTTAGCGCGAAGCTGAACTGCCGCTGAGAAGAACAGATCACCTGCTGGTCTCTGGTCACAAAAATAGCCTCGATATCTGCACATTGTTGCAAATACGCGAGGCTTTTTTCTACGCCCATGCCGTATAACAGCGTGGTATAGATATCCCCGTCGATGGAATCATCGCAAATCACCGTCACACTCAACAATTCGTTATCGAGCGGATAGCCCGTTTTAGGGTCAAGAATATGATGGTAGCAACGCCCGTCCAGTTCAAAATAGCGCTCGTAAATGCCCGATGTCACCACTGACTTATTCGCTACATTGATAACACCAATCAAAGCAGCGGCATCGGCAAAAGGCTTTTTAAGGCCAATAGCCCAACCGCCTTCTTCGCGTGCGCCATTATCATCGCCTGCGCCAATTGTATGCACATTACCACCAAGATTAATCAGCGCGTTTTCAATGTGTTCCTGCTGTAAAAAATCCCTCACGATATCGGCAATATAGCCTTTAGCGATTGCCCCGAGATCGATTTCCATCCCTGCTTTAGCCAAAAAAACACAACGAGATGACTCATCAAGCTGCACATCATCGGGGGAAGTCAACGCTAACAGCGCCTGAAGCTCATCACTATCTGGCACCGTATTACCGCTAAAGCCAATTTTCCATCGCTTCACCAACGGACCAATAGTGAAGTTAAAACAGCTACCTTCCAGCAAGCTAACGGCTTTAGCCCGCTTGATAATCTCAAAAATCGGCTGGCTAACAACAACAGGCTGCCGACCCGCCGCATGGTTTATTGCCATAATGTCAGAATGTGGGCGATTCACCGTGAGTATATTCTCATGCGCTTTAATCAATCGGAAAACACGGGCAGCCAAACTCTCGTTATGCTCAAAGAGCTTGAGAAGAATCGGGGACCCCATCAACACAGCAGAATAAGAATAAATACGGCGGTCTGTCGTCATTGAAATCACCTGCATCAAAGAAATGAACCCCTGTATCGCCAAGGCGATACAGGTTATTAGCCGCTATTTCATGGCGTAAGACGCCGCATTACGGCCTGCCAGAATACCGAAGATAATGATATCTGCAACGGCATTGCCACCAATACGATTACCACCGTGAATGCCGCCGACCACTTCACCGGCCGCATAGGCACCGTTAAGCGGTTGCTGCTGGCTATCGAGCACGCAGGCTTGTGTATTGATGGTAACGCCGCCCATAGTATGGTGCACACCGGGGGCAATACGGATGGCATAAAATGGCCCCTGATTAATCGGATGGCGCAGCGCGGTTTTACGACCAAATTCGGCATCATTTTGCTTATCGACGGCCAGATTATAATTTTCCAACGTGGCCAGGAAGGCATGAAAATCCATATCCAGTTTATGTGCCAGTTCACGCGGAGAATCTGCGCTAATTACAAAGCCGCGGGCAATATACTCGTCTGCCGCCTTATTTTTCATCCGTACTTGTTCGTCAAAGACGACATATGCGGATTTCTCTGGCAGGCCAATAATCTGTGCTGAAACTTTATCGCGGGTTTCCATCTCATTAAAGAAGCGCCTACCTGCCTGGCTCACCAAAATAGCACCGCCACCACGAATTGCCTCGGAGATCAGATACGAGGTGCTTTGTTCAACCGTCGGATGGATTTGGATCTCGCCCATATCAACGGTTCCTGCGCCGATCTTCTCCAGAATGGCTATACCTCCCCCCGTCGCACCTTGATGGTTAGTGGTAACAAAACCGTCTAATTCTGGGCGATATTTCACGACCATATCGCGGTTAGCACTGAAGCCACCGGTAGCCACAATCACGCTTTTAGCGTTAATTATCAGCGTCTCATTTTCATCGTTAAGCAGCTCAACACCGGCTACTGCACCATCAACATAACGGATGTCCGTTACCGCAGTATCGAGCATCACATCTATCTGGCGTTTATTGATATTCTTCACCAAACCGCTGATCAAAAAGCCGCCTACCGCACTGCAATCGGCCGGGCGGTGAGTACGATCGATGCTCATCCCACCGGTGATAGTGATGTCACTGAGTTCAATATCATGTTCTGCCAACCACTCGACCGCCTGCGGTGCATATTCCACAAACTGCTTCAGCAGCACAGTATCATTTTTACCTTGGCCGCCTTTCAGGGTTTCTTGATAGAACAGATCCTTGCTGTCGTTAATCCCTTTCAGTTTTTGGAAGCGAGTTTCTGCTGCATTCATCCCCACCGAAGCTTTGATGGTATTACCGCCGATACTTGGCATTTTCTCGACGATGAGCACCTTGGCCCCTTCGTCACAGGCCTGGATCGCCGCCGCTAAACCAGCACCACCGCTGCCCACGACTACCACATCATAGTTTTGTGGTTCGGACAAACTACCGCCCTCTTCTAATAACTGTGCTTTACAGGATTTTGCTATTGCTTTAGAGACCGCTTTTTTCACCGCTTCACTTTGGGTGGTCGCACCGCTGACTGCATCAACATGTGGGCTGTTGGCATCAAGAATACGCGAACGAATGATTTCAAAATTGGTAGTGAAAGCAACGTCGAGATCAGCATCGGCGTCCAATGCAATATCGGCAATACGGTCGATTTCCAGACTAACGTTAATTGCTAACGTCAATGTGTCATCCTGTACTTTCTCGTTGAAGATACCGGCTTTGAATTTCTTAGATGCGATACTCATATCGCGGATCATCGCCTCCACCAGAGAGAAGCGCCATAGCGGTTCCGGGATATTCAACGCTTCACGCTGAGTGCTGTCGATAAACAGCTCAAGTTTCTGCTGACTAATAATGCGATCTGCCCAGTCAGGATAAGCAATACAAGCTTTACCGACGGCGATCATGTCGTAGCCGTGTTCGAGCGCCAGTTCGGCATCTTGCATATTCACCACGCCGCCAACCCCCATCACCGGGATTTTCGCCAGCGTTGTCGAACGCATCGTCACATATTTATCGATCAGTGGCGTCGGGTCGCAGGTATCGACGATAGATGACCGCAGGCTATGACCGGTAGAAAAATGCAGATAATCCAGACCACGCACCGCCAGCTGTTCCAGCAAATACATGGTGTCAACAAAACGAATACCCGGCTCTTCAATTTCTTCCGGTGAGAAACGGTAGCCAATAATGAAAGAAGGATCGGCATATTGGCTTACCATCTGATGAGCAACGTCAAGCACTGCCAGCGGGAATCTCGCGCGGTTTTCGCGACTTCCGCCCCATTTATCATCGCGCTGATTAGAATTGGGTGAGTAAAACTGTTGGATCAAATATGTATTTGCACCGTGGATCTCTACGCCGTCAAACCCTGCTTCAATGGCACGACGTACCGCCTCACCAAATTTGGCAATCATCTCATCCACTTCCTGCGCGCTTAGTGCCGTTGGCGTTGTCGCCCCTTCACGCGGTGCAGCCAATGCACTTGGGGCCACAGGCGTCTGGCCACCAATGAGCTTAGGTTCACTCATGCGCCCACCGTGGTAGATTTGCAAAATGGCTTTGGAACCTGCGGATTTTATCGCCGCCGCAATTTTTGCCAGACCGGCAATCTTGCTGTCATTATCGATACCAATCGCCCCTGGGAATGCCAATCCTTTATCATCGATAAAACAACATTCAACGATTACTGTACCAATACTGCCGGAACGAACGCGATAATACTCGACCAATTCACGATTTACAGTGCCGTCATAATACCCTGTGCAGGTGGTAATCGGGGCCATAAGAAAGCGGTTTTTAAGTACGCTGCCGTTCGGCAAGGTGAAAGGCTGTAATAACCGATTTTGACTCTTCATGATAATTAACTCCAATCATAAGCATTTAATATTCTATAAATTCGCCATCGGATAATTTAATTTATTTTAGTTGGCATCCGATCTTATAACGTCAATATATAGTTTTATTTAGTTTAAAAAGTCATGACATTAATTACTTAATTGAAAGATCATTTTTAATTGATCAAACACATAAAACTAATCCCAGCCATGAAAATAGAAAGGTAATATTGTTTTAGATCAAGGAATTTTAAACCATCACATCAAGTTAAAAAACCAGCGATGAATCAGAGAGCTAAAAATCTTTAAGCACATAAATATAAGCAAAAAAAACAGAAGATAACCACACAAATCACATGTGAATTATGAGGTTATATATTTATGACGCATTACAGTTTATTGATCTAGATCAATTAGAAAAAAACAGATAAATAGCATTATATAAATATGCTCAGAGATAAAAACAAAGCCACTAACTTAAAAATTAAAAAACAAAAATAAAATAAAACCCCACATTAAGTAACTAAAGAAAGCAAAGAAGCTAAATAAATCAAGAAACATCACTTAACTAAAATTAATAACTAGAAAATAAAAAATATCTTATTTATGTGTATGAAAAATTCTCAAAAAAATTCTCAACAACTTGTAGACAAAAAAAATGACTAACATATCAAAAGCTATGGTTACACCATCGGCGGATAAAGCATCAGGCGGCAATAAAAAACGCCTGTTCTTTATGTTCCTGCCAGTACTCGTTGCAGTGTTGTTATTATTCGTCCCGGTTCCCAACGGACTCCCGCCCTACGCATGGCATTTCTTCGCCATTTTCGTTGGCGTCATTGTCGGCTTAATCTTCGAGCCACTGCCAGGAGCGGTTATCGGCCTGACAGGTATAGTCGTTATCGCTTTATTTGGACAATGGCTGTTGTTCAGTCCAGCAGAATTAGCCGACCCTAACTTCAAAATAGCCACTCAGTCTTTTAAATGGGCGGTAAGCGGATTCGGTAACTCAACCGTGTGGTTAATTTTCGGTGCTTTCATGTTTGCTGCTGGCTACGATAAAACCCAGTTCGGACGCCGTCTGGCACTGATTCTGGTGAAATATCTTGGCCGTCGCAGCTTGACTCTCGGCTATGCCATCGCCTTTGCCGATCTACTGCTGGCACCCTTCACCCCCTCTAACACTGCGCGTAGCGGCGGCACTATTTACCCGATTATTGCTAACTTGCCGCCGCTGTATGGCTCTAAGCCAAACGATCCAAGCGCACGTAAAATTGGCTCTTATCTGATGTGGGTGGCGATTACCGCAGCCTGTATCACCAGCTCAATGTTCTTGTCGGCGCTGGCTCCTAACCTGTTGGCGCTGGCGCTGGTGAAAAGCATTGTCGGTATTAATATTTCCTGGGGTACATGGTTTATCGCCTTTCTGCCGCTGGGTCTGTTGCTGCTGCTGACCATGCCGCTGCTGGCTTACTGGCTCTATCCACCAGAAGTAAAAATTAATGATGAAGTGCCGCGTTGGGCCAGTCGCGAGCTGGAAAAACTGGGCAAACTATCACGTAATGAGATCTTACTGCTGCTGTTCGTTTGCGCGGCGCTAGTCATGTGGATTTTCGCCGCCAGTTGGATTGAACCAGCCATGGCTGCCATGTTAGTTGTCACCTTGATGCTATGGACCGGCGTGCTTGATTGGAACGATATCACCAGCAATAAACCCGCTTGGAATACATTTGTTTGGTTCGCCACATTAGTCGCGCTGGCCGATGGCTTATCCCGCACTGGATTCATTAGCTGGTTAGGCCAGGAAGGCGGCGTGCTAATGAGCGGTATCTCCCCGGGCGTTGCTACTATTGTCCTGCTGCTGGCGTTTTACCTGCTGCACTACCTATTTGCCAGCAGCACCGCCCATACCACTGCGCTGCTACCTGCTATTTTGACCATCGGTGCCACCATTCCGGGCATGAATATGCAAGTGTTCTGCCTGCTGCTAGTGACATCACTAGGTATCATGGGGATTATCACCCCTTACGGCACCGGCCCAAGCCCAATTTATTACGGCAGCGGCTACCTTCCAACCAAAGATTACTGGCGTTTAGGGACTATTTTCGGTGGGCTTTTCCTGGTCGCGTTGATTGTGATTGGTTATCCGTGGATGTCGATGTTGTTCTGATAGTAGCCAACTAAGGCCACTCAAATCATTAACATGGCATTTACTGAAATAAAACATCTTTTCCCGGTTGCCAGCCAGTAGCTTAGGCTGGCAACATAGATACCCTTCATAGTTGTAGTTGCTTCTACGTTAGCGGCGCTCACTGGCCCGAACCACTTACAAAAGTAAGCGCATCGGGATGCGTTCCCTTTCAGCCTGGATGCAACGGCAATTATTTTGACTATAAAACGAATATAAATGTCGCTCGTGTTCTCTCCACAACAGCTGTACCCATGGCGGCAATAACGGATTAAGTGAGAAAACAATGTCGAATAAAGCTTTCTATTATCAAAATCCCTTTCCTCTCGCCAAAGAGGATACCGAATATTATCTGCTAACCCGTGACCACGTTTCTGTCAGTGAGTTTGACGGGGAAGAAGTGCTAAAAGTAGCCCCAGAAGGCTTAACTCTGTTAGCAAAACAGGCGTTTCACGATGCGTCGTTCATGCTGCGCCCTGCGCACCAACAACAAGTTGCTGCCATTCTTGACGACCCTGAGGCCAGCGAAAACGACAGATATGTCGCATTACAATTCCTAAGAAATTCCGAGATCGCGGCTAAAGGCGTATTACCAACCTGTCAGGATACCGGTACCGCGATCATTATGGGCAAAAAAGGCCAGCGCGTATGGACAGGCGGCGGTGACGAAGCAAGCTTGTCAAAAGGCGTGTACAACACCTTTATCGAAGATAACCTGCGCTACTCGCAAAACGCCGCGCTGGATATGTACAAAGAAGTAAATACTGGCACCAACCTGCCGGCGCAGATTGACCTGTATAGCGTTGATGGTGACGAATATAAATTCCTGTGCATCGCTAAAGGCGGCGGTTCTGCTAACAAAACTTATCTCTACCAAGAAACCAAAGCGCTGCTTAGCCCAGGCAAGCTGAAAAACTATCTGGTTGAGAAAATGCGCACGCTGGGAACGGCTGCCTGCCCGCCGTACCACATTGCCTTTGTTATCGGAGGAACCTCGGCCGAAGCTACGCTGAAAACGGTAAAACTGGCGTCTACCCACTACTACGACGGCCTGCCAACCGAAGGTAACGAACACGGTCAGGCATTCCGCGATGTAGAACTGGAACAAGAACTGCTGTTAGAAGCGCAGAATCTCGGCCTGGGCGCACAGTTTGGTGGTAAATATTTCGCCCACGACATTCGCGTTGTGCGCCTGCCACGTC
This sequence comes from Rouxiella sp. Mn2063, assembly GCF_049319665.1. NCBI lineage: Bacteria > Pseudomonadati > Pseudomonadota > Gammaproteobacteria > Enterobacterales > Yersiniaceae > Rouxiella > Rouxiella sp. Mn2063. Next base: position 131,217 of record NZ_JBMOUD010000009.1, read on the forward strand.
ATGGCGCGTCTTGCCCGGTTGGCATGGGGGTTTCTTGCTCAGCAGACCGTAATATCAAGGCTAAAATCAATCGTGATGGTATCTGGATCGAAAAACTGGAAGACAACCCAGCAAAATACATCCCAGAAGCATTGCGTCAAAAAGGTGAAACCGACGTAGTCGAAGTGGACTTAAACCGCCCAATGACGGAGATCCTTGCTCAGTTGTCTGAATTCCCGGTTTCTACCCGTCTTTCACTGAGTGGCACCATCATTGTGGCACGTGACATTGCCCACATGAAACTCAAAGAGCGTATCGATAATGGTGAAGGCCTGCCACAGTACGTGAAAGATCACCCGATTTACTACGCGGGCCCGGCCAAAACGCCAGAAGGCTATGCATCAGGCTCTCTTGGCCCAACCACCGCTGGACGTATGGATTCCTATGTCGATCTGCTGCAAGCCAATGGTGGCAGCATGATCATGTTGGCAAAAGGCAACCGCAGCCAACAGGTAACGGATGCATGTCACAAACATGGTGGCTTCTATCTGGGCAGCATCGGTGGGCCAGCGGCAGTCTTGGCGCAACAAAGCATCAAGAGTCTGGAATGTGTTGAATACCCAGAATTGGGTATGGAAGCTATCTGGAAAATTGAAGTAGAAAACTTCCCAGCGTTTATCCTGGTTGATAACAAGGGCAATGATTTCTTCCAACAAATCCACGCAAATCAATGCGCGAAATGTGTGAAGTAATCTGAAGTAAAAAGCCCTGCTGATTTAGCAGGGCTTTACGTTATGAGCGATTAATTCGCAATTACAGACCTTTTGATTTCAACAGCTCAATATGGTCTACAAACAGTTTTACCGGATCGGTTTTGGTGCTGACAGCACCGGCCAATTGGTTAATCGCATCCACATGGTCAGTGGTGTAATCAGAACGGATCACCTTGCCCAAATGCATACTGTAACGACCGACCAGACCGTCGTTCTGATCGCGCTCTTTGGTGAACAACAATGACATCGCAATCATCGCATGGTGTAGCGGGTCAAGGTTGTTGATCCCCTCATTGATCGGGTTATAGCCGACGATCCCACCCCACGAGTAGTAGTAAACGCCATTATCTAACTCTTTCCCTTGACCGCCCCAGGTTGCAGGCAAACCTTGAGGATATTTAGCGTTGAATTTCGCCACATTTTCAGTGGTCAACGCATCAATAGAGGCCATAAAATCTTGCGGTAATGAAGGCTTGCCACTGATGATTGATACGAATGTGCCGAATGCCGACATGATGCTATTAACCACCAACTCAGGAAGGCGGCCTGGGATTAATGCCAAACGTACCAGGTCGGCAATTTCTGAACCATGGTTAACACCGTTGACTGAGGTCACGGAAGCAATCAACTGAGGGTTGGTTGAAGCAACATAGCGGCATGCCAGCGGACCTTGGCTGTGACCGATCAGGTTGACTTTCTTCGCCCCGGTTTCTGCCAGCACCTTTTTGACATAGGCCAGCAGTTGCTCACCGCGCACTTCGTTACTGTTTTGGGCTGAAAGGCTGGCAACAAACACTTTCGCCCCCGCTTTTTCCATCGGCTGCTGGATGCCGTAGAAATAAGGGTAGATCCCCGCGATTTTATCGAAGCCAAGCAGGCCGTGGACCAAAATAACCGGATATTTCAAAGTTGAGTTCTGAGGCATGATTAATGATTCCTTTATTATTATAAACCACAACAATGTGGCATTGAGTTAGCGACTTATGTCGCACGTTACTATCACCAGACTTCTTTCCTTCGGCTTCCTGCAATCAGGAGCATCGATATCATTAAAGAAGTCTCCCCATCATCCTGACCGGTGCGGGTATCATCCTAAGCCGCATCGAACTTCATTCGATGAACAGACTCTACAACATAAATTGTATTTACAAAACAATAAATATTGTAATAATTATCTTAAATAGAATAATTCATTGTTTTTAAATGATATTTATTTTTGTTTATTCTTGTTTTTATGCGAATTGAGTGAGAGTGGCATCGATAGCGGAGCCTAGACGGCAGCAACAAGCAACATGGTTAGCGGTTATCCTTGGTTCAATGGTTACCAAAAACACAATACCAGAATGTCAAATCAAGAAATGGCCTCGTTTGTGGAGTACGGCATATCTTTCAGCATGAATGAAATGGTTTTATTTTTTATTAGACATGTACGGGAAAAATGCTTAGCGTAGAGCCTGGTATCGCCTATGTTATTTTGACAGATAAATAATGTTCATTTATTTACGTACAAACATTTTAAAAGGATTTTTAGCATGTTTTACAATGAGTACTGCAAAGTAGATAAACAAGGCTTTCCAAAATTCACTTTATTTGGAACAGCTCGATATAAACTCCTACCTAATGATATATATTTTTTAACCGGTGAATATTATCTATGGGCTTATAAGGCCGCGTATCTAAATTATCATAGGAAACTTATCACTCAAGTTGCACGGGAAGAAAAAATCCCAGTATTATTAGCTGGTGTAGCAGTATCGGAGGTTGGAGGCGCACCCGATCGATTAAAATCCATGGGTGTATTACCATTTCGTCAATTCATAATTGATACAATTACGGGTGATAACACAAAATCAAATGCAACCTCTGTGGGATTAATTGCTATACAGTTGAAAGTCGCAGCCGAAACAATAGGCTTATCTCCTGAGAAATTAACAATAACTCAACAAAACAAGCTAGCTACGTGTTTACTTTCAGATTCTTTCAACATACGAATCGTTGCACAACATCTACGGAAATTGATTTTATTCGATAACCCGACTATTCAAGACACAAGCAATTTAACTGACGAGCAAATAATTTTGGCAGGCTCTAGGTACAACAGAGGGATCCAAAGAAGTAAAAATGACTTCTTGCAATCAATATCATCACCTATTGGCAGTCAAAATCGTGAATATAGTTCATACGGTAGGCGAATTCTTGAAAAGAAAAAATCAATTAATAAAATAATGAGGACTCATTGATGATAAAATTCATCATTTGTATGTACTATGCATTTTCTTTTCCTTTGATTTACATTCTCTCCTCCTTTAAAGAGGAAGACTATGTTGATGGGGTTGATATAAAAAATACATGTATTGCCCACAGAGCATTAGTGGTGGATGACACTAGAGATTTCACTGCCACACTAGCAATCATTTTTCTCATCCCCTGCGTGTTTTTTTTAAAAAAATACAAATTAAAATCGATTCATATAAACATATTAACCCTTGCTATAATTTCCTATTCAATCTGGCGATTCTATCTTAGATTAAATATATGTTAGCCCTGATAGTAAATAAAAAACCCGGCACACTATGGCCGGGTGAGAAGAGTAAGATTGTTTTTATATGCTCCGACCTACAACAGCTTCATCTTCGTTTCTATTGCTACCCCGATGATTTTGCAGGTGCCATTAATTGGCACTAACGGCCATTGCGGGTTAAGACCTTTCAGGTATTTCTGGCCACCATCAATAATCAGCTTTTTAAAGGTTGCCTCGTTCGAGTCTGACAATTTAGCAATCACCAGGTTGCCATTAGCCGGGTCCCGGCCCGTATCAAACAAGACAAAAGTTCCTTCGGGAATACTTAAGCCAATGGGCGCGGTCATCGAATCCCCTTCAACCTCCAGCCAAAAACCCTCGCCGTGGATACTGGCGTCTGAGTCCAGCCACACATCAAGGTCTTTAATGCTATAAGCTTCGACAGCTTCAGCCCAGCAACCGGCCTGAACCTTACTGATTACTGGATATTTATTGCTGGGGCGGTAAGGTGTGAGATCGCTGATTTCCTGCTCCGGCGTACCGTGCACTAACCAGTCAACGGTGACATCCAATGCCACCGATAGCTCCGGCAGGTAACGAGGACGTTTGGTTTTTCCCCCTTCTAACTGCTCAATAGACTGTTGCGAGGTACCTATTCTCGCCGCTAACTCAACCTGAGTGAGGTTTAACGCCTCACGTTTAGACTTAACTCTTTCACCGATATTCATTATGCCCCCTTTTCTTCCCTCGCTATGCTTACAAGAAAAGGTGTAATTAACAAACAAAATAAATTGTTATGAGAAAAAACTATAGATGGGATACGCGGCAGACGGTTTTCACCATTCACTTTAGAGCAGAGAAATAGGATGAACATGTTCAGAGCATTCATCCCATGACTTGATATTTAGCGAGTTGCGTTGCGTTGAAACAAGAACGCATTTTTTATCTGACGAGAGAGATTTTCAACCCTGCTTTTCTAGATTTTCATACCAGCCAATTTTTTCAACCTTCGGCACTGAACGTCCCCCTTCAAACTCTGAAGCTAGCCAGCTATCAACAATTGTTTTGGCCAATTCAGCACCAATGACACGTGAACCTAAGGTCACGATCTGTGCATTATTACTTTTCCTTGCCCGCTCTGCGGAAAAAGTGTCGTGGCATTGTGCTGCACGAATACCACTGACTTTATTAGCTGTAATACTCATCCCAATACCTGTACCACAGATCAAAATACCGCGCTGATGTTTGCCATCTTTAATCGCATGAGCCACTTCATAGGCGATATCAGGGTAAGCAGTATTGGCGATATCAGACTCTCGTGTGTAATCAGTTACTTCGTAACCGCGCTCCTGAATGTGCTTAACCAAGATCTTTTTCAATTCAAATGCAGCGTCATCTGCACCAATAGCAATAGGTAGCATAGCGTTCTCCAGATAGTTGTTAGGGATGTGCTACCGGCATCAGCCTATATACAGGCAAACAGGGCAATTCACATCGTGATGCCAAGATAAAACCAAACATACAAATAATCAACAACTGTTCATATGATACATTAAGACAACTGAGAACGCTTCACGAAAAACACGCAAATATGAGTAATTAATAATCAAAACCTATCAAAAAAGCGTGTTATTGGTTTTTTATGAGCAACATCACACTTTAACCAATTATCGCTAGGCAAAAACCGAGCTGAATTATAGTGTTCATTTGAACAATTAATTCATTAATGAACGACAACTACAAAAAGTCGGCTTTATTGGATGAAAAGAAAGGAATTACTAGCGTTTTCGCCTTGATGGATGAAGGGCCCGGACCTCAATCCGCTGGTGACGCTCCGCCAAATCATAGGGTGTTCGCGTAGTAATGTTTCAGGAGTCACGCGGCAAATCCGTTGGTTGACGGCGGTTTTACAACCCAGTCATTGTCTTAAATACGAATTATTTCATTCGACATAATGAGAAATCGAGATGAACAGAATTATCAACGATCCTGATCACGTAGTTGAAGATGCTATCCAGGGATACCTGAAAGCATACCCCCAGTATTTTTCACCAACGGACAATGCTCGCGTCATCAAATATCCAGCGGTACCAATCAAAGGCAAAGTCGGTATTGTGACCGGCGGTGGCGCGGGACACGAGCCAGCCTTCCTCGGGTATGTCGGTAGAAATATGGTCGATGCTGTGGCGATCGGTGAGATTTTCTCATCTCCAACCGCAGGGGCTTTCCTTGGCGCGTTTAAAGCCGCCGATAGCGGTGCGGGTGTCGCCTGCCTGTACGGTAACTACGCTGGCGATAATATGAACGTCAAGATGGCCGTGAAAAAAGCCGCAGTACAGGGTATTACGGTCAAAACAGTGGTTGCTAATGATGATGTTGCCTCTGCGCCAAAAACCGATCTAGAGAAACGTCGGGGCGTCGCAGGCGAAATTTTAATGTGGAAAGTCGGTGCTGCCGCTGCCGCAAAAGGTTATGACCTTGACGGCGTGATCGGGGTTGCACAAAAAGCTATCAATAATTGCCGCTCTATCGGTGTTGGCCTCTCATCCTGCACAATCCCTGCCGTCGGACACCCTAATTTCCATATTGCCAATGGCATGATGGAAGTCGGTATTGGCCATCATGGCGAACCGGGCGTTGAAGTCTCCCCTATTCAACCGGCATCCGGTATTGCTAAAACGATGCTGACTTACGTGTTAGATGATTTACAGCCGCAGGAAAATGATGAGGTCGTGGTTCTGGTTTCTGGCCTCGGTGCAACACCTATCATGGAGCTGTTCATTTATTATGCTGAGATAGAGAAACTACTCAGCGAAAAAGGCATTCGTATCCATAGCCAATATGTTGGCAATTACTTCACCTCCTTGGAAATGATGGGCGTGACGTTAACGGTGATGAAAGTGGATGATGAACTGAAATCTCTGGTTGATATGCCCGCAGAATCAATAGGTTTAGTACAAGTAGAGTAGGAATAAATGATGAACCAATATATTTCAACACAGTCCGGCAACAGAATAGTGACCGATTTAATTTATATTATCGTCACAAACCGTGGATATTTGAGCGACATTGACGGTGCAATTGGTGACGGTGACCACGGCATCAATATGTCAAAAGGCTTTGCCATGTGTGGCGATGCAATAAAAGATAAAACGCTGACATTAGCCGAAGGTTTCGACGCTATCACCGACGCCTTAATGGAAGGCATCGGCGGTTCAATGGGCCCGCTCTACGGCAGCTTCTTCCTGGGTATGGCAAATAGCGTGCGAGATAAGAACAAACTCGACAAGCAAGATTTTCTCGCCATGCTCGAAAACGGCCTTACCGAGTTACAGGAAATCAGCTCTGCTGGCGTTGGGGACAAATGCCTCATGGATACGCTAGTACCGGCAATTAATGCTTACGGTGAAGCCATAAAACAGGGCGATAACTTTGCTGATGCGTTGAGCAAATTGAAAAATGCTGCGGAGCAAGGACGTGACTCGACCAAGGACTTGGTGGCTAAAATTGGCCGCGCTAGCCGCCTTGGCGAGCGCTCAAGAGGCGTGTTAGACGCCGGTGCAACATCCTGCTGTTTCCTACTGTGCCAACTGTCTGATACCGTAACCGAACAACTCAATCCCATCGCTGCTTAAGTTCATCTATACTACCCCGCATTACACGGGGTAGTCTCATTTCTCCCCTCAGAATTCACCCACTTGGAGTCAAGTAGGCCGTATGGATAAATCATCACAATACCAAGATTTTGAACTACTAACTGAAATAGCCACGGCATATTATCTTGAGGAAGTGACGCAGGATGAAATCTCAAAGAAATTTGGTATTTCGCGCATCAAGGTGGGCCGTTTACTGAGAAAAGCCAAAGAAGAAGGCATTGTTGAAATCAATGTTCGCTACCACCCCATCTTCAGCACTCAATTAGAAAAACAGATGCTTGAGCGCTTTCCAATAAGCCGGGCATTAATCGCTCTTGATCACCCTGACGATGATGAACAGCGCTCACAAGTAGCGTCACTGGTCTCAAGCTATTTGGCATCCAATTTAAAAGACAACATGGTGGTTACAGTAGGACAAGGCCGGAACGTTGCAGCCATTGCCGAATACAATACTATTATTCCTCCACGCGACTGTCGTTTTATCTGTGGTATTGGCGGTACGCACCGTCCAGGCGATGTCATTAATGCCGATCATATCAGCCGGTTGCTGGCCAAAAAATTTGGCGGCAGCAGCGAAACACTTTATGCCCCGGCTTACGTTGAAAATCCAGAGATGAAAAACTTTCTGCTGAGTAACAGCACAATTAAAGAGACGCTGGACCGGGCAAGAAAAGCCGATATTGCCTTGGTTGGCATTGGTGATATGAATGAAAATAGCTATATGGTTAAGTTGGGCTGGTTTACGCCACAAGAGATAAACGATGCCAGTCTAAATCAAGGCGTAATTGGCGATATCGCAGGTTATGACTTCTTTAATATTCAGGGTAAGCATGTTAATACAGTAATGGATAATCGAGTCATTGGTCTTAACATTGATGAACTTCGCAACATCCCTTGTGTTATTGCGATTGCCTCCGAGAGCACTAAAGCGATTTCTATTATTGGTGCGCTGCAAACAGGAGCCATTGATATTATTGCCACCAGCGCTAGAAATATACGTACCGTACTCAGTATGAAGCAGTAAAACACAGCGTGTCACTCTCTCCCATTCAAGCCCGCGCATTACCCACTAAAAATAACGATAAACAAAACTAAGCGCGGTCCATTTGGACCGCGCTCGCCGCATTGTTTTTAACGATACGCCAGCGACGCCAAGCCGCCGGCTAGATAGCAGAGTGAAGGTTATTTAACCTCGAGTGCAGCTTTACCAACATACTGATTACTGCGGCCATCAAAACGAATCAATAATGAGCCCAATAAGTACATGATGGAACAGAAAGCAAACAGCATCAGGACACCATTGAAGCTCGCTGTAAATTGTAAAATAAGGCCAACAATAATCGGAATCAGGATACCGCCCACGCTACCGGCCATATTCATAATGCCGCCGACCAAACCCGCCCGAGATTTATGTGCCAACAATGCAGGCAAACTCCAATAAACCGAGCCGACACCGGTCACAAAGAACGAAGCCAGTGAAAGTAACCCGACGGCGACAATAGGGTCAGAAATATGTGGTAAATAAAGGAAAATACCAAAAGCAACTAAACCGGAAAGCGAGAACAAACTCTTAAAGGCGATATTACGACTTATGCCTTTTTTGACCATGTAATCGACTAAGAAACCATAGCTAAGCGCGCCAAGCCCACCGAGTAGGAAAATAAAGAACGTCGCATTGCCCACCGATTTAATATCAAATCCTCTCGCCTGGGAAAGATAACTTGGCCCCCAGGTCAATAATCCAAAGTAGATCATCGACCAGAAAAATCTTGCCACAATAATAGCCAGCATTGATACCTTATGAATACCTAAGCCTTTTACCTCTACTGGTATTTCATCGGTGCTGTTTTTTTCAAAAGCGTCATTTTCTATTAAATCAATTTCTGCCTGGTTAATACGTGGATCATCACTTGGTTTATCTTTTAATTTACGCCATGCGACGATGCTTAATAATAAACTGAAGACAGCGACAATAATAAAAGACAAACGCCAGGAATCGAGTGTTGCGATCAGGTAAGCAATCGTTATCCCCCCCAAACCAATGCCGATTGGACTGCCGCAGTCGATCAGCACCGCGCCGCGCGCACGTTCGGAACGCGCCAGCCATGCAGAGGTTAGTTTCGCATTCCCCGGCGACATTGGTGCTTCAGCGACGCCAAGGAACAGACGAGCAAAGATCAACGACAACCCGCCGCTGACCACCGCCATACAAAGCTGACTAATCCCCCACATTCCCGTGGCTACGGTAATGACTTTACGCGGACCAAAACGATCGAGTAACCATCCTGCCGGGAGCTGCATTAATGTATACGACCAGAAAAAACCGCTCAGTACTAATCCTTGTACCGTCGGTGACAGATGTAATTCGTCTTTTATATAGGGAAGCGCAATAGAGATAGTTGTCCGGTCCATCATATTTACAGCAACTAATAGACACATAACCGCTAGAATCTTCCAGCGAACTGAAGTAGGGGTGGAATTATTATTAGATACAGATCGTTGGGCATGCATATTCATATATTCTCCGCTGGCTTTTTTAAGGCGGTGATGTAATGCAATAATTTTTAATAGTCACTACTACCCTGTTAAGTTAAAGCCACGCAGACCTGTTTATATAAATGCAGATTGGTAGGCATCATTTTATTATAGGTAGTAGGGCTCCGATTTTATTATGGGTAAAACATACAGTTATACGTCAAGATACAGAGAGCTTTCGATCGTTTGCCAGCATCTCTGTATCTCGATGTTCATTGCAATAATTCCCCATAATAGTGTAGGTTGCATCCGTATTGGCTAAGCTCACTACCCCGAGTCACAGACACCAGCCAGTTCATCGGAAAGCACGACCTTATCATCCGGATACCACTCCAATTATTTTGGGTATACGACGTCTTTTTTCGTTATATTGCAAAAAAATTAATACAGCGAATGCCCTAGTAATTTTTCAATCGCCAGACGCGATCGAATTAGCACCTCAAGACTAATAGAGGGATCAATCGGCATCTCGCCGCGTAGCGGGTAGGTATTTTGCTGGCGATGCATCCGCAGTGGGATCTCTAAACTGCATGGGATTTGACGCAATGCCAATTGTTCCAGCAATGAGCCATAGTTCAAACATCCGTCGCCAATAGCGCAGAAGTAAAACTCACCGTCTTTTATTTCGATATCTTTAATGTGGAGATGGCGCATCGCTGGCAGCATTTCGAATGCCTGAGCAATCGCATCTTCATCAGGTCTAAGGGAAACCATGTTCCCAGCATCAATATTGAATGCGACGGCATCATGACCGATGTCTTGTAGCATTGCGAACCCTTCTTCGGCGACCGCGAAAGCATCAAAATTCGGGTCTCCGCCGTTCTCGATGCAAATGACACAATTATGTTCAGCAGCGTAGGGGGCAACGGCACGTAAGTTGTCAACAATCACATTGTAATGCTCTTTGCGGCCTGTGCAGATATTCATCGCGGTTGCGCCAATTGCGTGGGCGAAACGTACGCGCATCCGCAATTGCTCAACGGTATCTGGGGTCGCTAGGTTCATTGTACAGCCCAACGCGGCAGTTTTCAGACCGTATTGGTTTAGCAGGCGCTTAATATCTTCGGCATGTGATTGGCTAAAGAGCTCAGGGCTAATATTACCAATATATCCCTCGTTGTAAGCTAACTCGACATAGCGAAAGCCTGCCTGCTGAATTGTCTGAAAGGCTGTTTCAGTATCAACGCCATCAAACATTGCGGTATTGACGCCCACTACCCACTCTTTCGTATCCACTTTCTACCTCACAGAATTATTAAGTTCGACCAAAAGCTCAACGCTGCTGCACAACATTTAACGATAACCATCTGACGTTAAGGTTTTGTCTATTTGTCGCAACCACCAAAACATAAGAACACGACTATTTCTTTTGTTCAATATGCGTCGAAGGCCAGTTATGCAGACAGTGAAGAAGGTCACAAAACCAACATCGTCCCGTAAATAAACGATATCGCGAGGAGAGATGCCAAGCTGTATGCCTGCATAAGCAAAAGAAAGGCATCTATGCGATCGATACTTAGTGAAAAATATAGCTTTTCTCCGATTTTATTCTGTGAACCTTCTGCCATTTCTTAGCGATTCATCACTGAGATGGCTATCATCCCGCAACATTTTTTGTTTCATTTGTCTTTGCGTTAATCATATGAACACTTTATTGTGTCCTTGTATTCACAGATGCAGTGATAACAACACTGCATAGTAAGAAAGTGCAGCACGGGTTGAGGTACATAGAATGTGCTGGCATGGCCGTGCTTCAGAGCCTATTTTGGGGAGAGCCTAATGAAACCTGCCGTTTTACTATATAAAAAGATCCCTGCTGAACAGCATGAACGTTTGCTACAACACTTTAGGGTTTATACCGCTGACGGATTAGATGCAGCAAGTCTCTCCAATTTGGACGAGATCCTGCCAGTACTCGACGGCATTATTGGCGCGGGTGGCAAAATAGATCGTGAATTCTTGCAACAGACCCCCAAGCTGCGTGCTTTTTCCTCAATCTCGGTGGGTTACGACAATTTTGATGTCACCGCCTTGAACGAACGTCGCATTGCATTGATGCATACGCCTTCAGTGCTCACCGAAACCGTAGCGGATAACATTATGGGATTGGTGATCGCTTCTGCACGCCGTTTTGTGGAACTCGCAGACGGCGTGAAAGCCGGTGAATGGCAAGCAAGCGTCGGCCCTGCATGGTTTGGCGTTGATGTGCATCATAAAACCATCGGCATCTTGGGGATGGGACGCGTGGGAATGGCGCTGGCACAGCGGGCACATCATGGGTTCGGGATGTCGGTACTCTATACCGGTCGGTCACCAAAACCTGAAGCTGACCATCGATTCAATGCGCAACATTGTGAGTTAGAAACACTACTCACCGAGTCTGATTTTGTTTGTATTACCTTGCCACTGTCACCTGAAACCTATCATCTGATCGGTGCGGCTCAATTGGTGAAGATGAAGAAAACGGCCGTATTAGTGAATGGTGGCAGAGGAGACGTTATTGATGAAGAAGCATTGATTTCTGCTTTGGAGACCAGAACGATTTTTGCCGCTGGGCTTGATGTTTTCTCTAAAGAGCCATTACCTGTATCATCGAAATTACTAGCACTACCGAATGTTATTGCCCTCCCCCATATTGGTTCAGCAACTCAAGAAACACGTAATAATATGGCAACATGCGCAGTAGACAATTTGATTGCTGCATTATCCGGTAATATAGAAGAGAACTGTGTTAATTCGCGGGATCTAAAATAATGATCAGCTGCTACATATGGATTTTTAGCTGAGTAATATGTAGCGAACATGGATTATCAGCAGCGTAACAAAATAATCCCGCCAATGTTATACGACGGCGGGACTTTTATCAGAACGTCATATGGAAGTTAGTTGCACCGGCATAGTTAATAACACCTATATCCGTACCGCTGGTTTTCATCGTAGTGTTGATAACGCCGAAGTTAAGCCCGTCCACATCGTTCGAGACGTTCACAACGCCCAAGTCCATCCCTTGTACGTTATTGGCAATGATGCCCTCCTTCGACACTCAAAATACTGAGTTACTCACTTTTAGAAGCTCATATAACATATTGATAAAAAAATATTAATCATCATATGTAAAAACACCACCTTTATAAAAAGGTGGTGTAGAGCTGCGAACTAAGACTTATGCGGACAGCAATAGCTCGCCTAAATAAAATACATTAGCGAGCAATTTCGCTAAAGTGATGCTCATCATACGGTTCAGTAAGGAACGTGTTTACAACATCATTAAATGCGATCCAGTGCGGGGTTTGCTGATGTTTTTTCAACACATCTTTGTCTTTCCACAGCTCAATGAGTGCAAAGTGATTTTTATCACTTTCGTTATTCCACAGCTGGTAAAAATGACATCCATCTTCTTTATTTGACTCAACAACCATATTGTTCAAAACAGAAAGGAATTCAGCTTTCTTGTCAGCTTTTACTTTAAAGAATACGTTTAATGTAATCATCTTTGCTTTCCTCTATTAATAAGAAAATTTTCTCGCGTCTGGCGACAAGGTGAAGATTACTTGACTTACACATTCACTAAAAGTAACTTATTTTCAACAAATCAATTCACAAAATGGAACACAAATGAAGCTAAGATCTGCTGAAGCATTTTGTCGAGTCGTCGAATTAGGAGGAATTGGCCCCGCGGCACAAACGATGTTTTGTGTACCGTCCAATATCACTAAGATGATAAAAGAGCTGGAGAATGAACTAAGTGAGCCCTTGTTTGAACGCTACAAAGGCAGGCTAATTGTCACACCATTTGGAAAAAGTTATTACCAAGACGTAAAGCCATTAGTCGATTTCTCGAGCGAAATAGATAAAAAATATCAAAAGAATAATGGCTACTCATCGTTAACGATCGGGGCAATAGATGTGGCCGCTGATTACTGGTTACCGCCCAAAATACTCTCGTTTATGCAGGCTAATAATCACATTCAGGTAAACCTGATAAATGCACATTCGCGAGTGCTTGAAGAGGGACTGATTGACCGTAAGTTTGATCTGATCTTTTCAGATGGTCCGATTGAAAACCCCGAGATCACTAGTGCATTAGCATTCAAAGAAAGACTCATTTTGGTTGGCAAACCTGATGCCGTTTCTCGCGCCCCTATCCCGCTATATACCTTTGGTAAAGAGTGTCTTTACAGCGATATGGTTACAGCCTGGCTTACTACACAACCAGTAGGTAAATACCAAATCATCATCATGGAAAGTTATCAGACAATGCTCTCTTTGGCGGAGAACCACCTTGGCATCGCCTTTATCCCAGAGCGAGTACTAGAAAAATATTCCGCAACGCCCCTTCACCAGCAAACAGAGTCTATAGCCTGTGACGTGCATGTTGCCTGGCATCGATCTATCAAACACAAAACAATTACTACAATGTTAGATTTTATACAGATAGAACATCTGTAACTTATTCAAAAGCACTATTTTTCACCAATGAAAATGCCACGCGAATGCCGATTTAAGGGCTCAACGTGGCATCATTTTTGATATTGCTCCTTATTTTAAGATTAATAAGAACCAAATCACTCTATATTAAACACCTATCAGAACGTCATATGGAAGTTGGCAATTGGCAATACCGGTACCGCAGCATTCATTGCTACGTTAACCACACCAATCTGCAAACCTTCCAGATCTTCAGCAACGTTCACCAGGCCGAACTGGAAGTTAGTTGCACCGGCATAGTTAATAATACCTATATCCGTACCGCTGGTTTTCATCGTGGTGTTGATAACGCCGAAGTTAAGCCCGTTCACATCGTTCGAGACGTTCACAACGCCCAAGTTCATCCCTTGTACATTATTGGCAATATTAACTGCACCAAAGTTGAACCCCGTGACATCACCACTCCAGTTCAGAGCACTTATATTTGCCCCAACCACATTGCCAGATTTATTAATCGGCGCAAAGTTTAAACCTGTAACATCACCAGAGACGTTAACGATACCGAGGTTCACACCGGTGATATTCCCCTCACTCCAGTTGCCAAGTGCGCCGATATTGACACCTTTAACATCGCCAGTGTGATTGAGAACACTGACATTAACACCATCGGTTTTCTGCCCGGTCCAGTTAAATGGCGCAATGTTCAGCCCTTTAACACGCCCGGTAGTGTAGTTAGCAATAGCGCCTACGTTCAGACCATACATATTACCTGATGTGGTAACTGCACCAAGGCTTACCCCGTGCACTGTGCCGGTTGCGCCGCTATAAATACCAAGGTTAACACCATCAATATCATTAACCTGATTCGCTAAGCTAAAGTTAACGCCCTGATCATAGCCGCCGTGCCAGTTGAACAGACCAAAAGCTGCGCCGTTCATACCATTGCGGATGTGAGAACCTGAGATAAGGCCAAGCTGGAAACCGTTAAGCTGATCCATTTCGCTGTAGCCGAGGATTGGCAAATCAAAACCGCTTACCGTTCCAGTGTCGCTATACAGGAAACTACCATGGAAACCGTTAACTTCACGGTCAGCCGGCAGATTGCCGAATGATGACACCTGGACGGGCGCAGCAACGCTTGCCGCAGAAAATATCACGCATGAGAGTAATAAACCTAATTTTGAGTATTTCATTTTTCATCTCAACTTTTCAGTTTTAATTAATTAAGGAAATTAATTCCTTACTGTTATTGTTTAATAATGTTCGTTTTATTCAGTCTGGTGGATGTTGAAAATAACAGAAATGAAACACACCAATGATGACTTACTATGATGCATCCCTTCGACAATCAAAATACTGAGTTATTCACTTCTTATTTATCCAAAAAATGCTTCTAGATTTTTTATGATAAGTAATAGTTACATTTCATATTCCAATGAAAAACAGATACACCGAAAATTTTTTATAAATTTAATTAAACGTGCCATTTTCATATCTTAAAATGTTATTTATTCAATTTTATTAATTCATTAGAAATGGTGACATCATCATACCAGCCGAACCCAATCAGCAAACCACACGGCTAAGCCTGTAGATAGCCACAAAGTGTCACAATTGACAAAGAAAGCGCCGTACTAAGAGGCATTTTAAGCTACCCGTTTTATACGGCCCCGTTGGCAGAAAAACTCTTTTACACTTGTGACAATATTGTAAATAGGTTAGTTTTTCATCTTATTGTCGTAAAACGACGAATTATAGAGATAACGCTCCGCATCCAATCGAAAAATACACGATTAATTCTGTTAACAATAACATTACGAGGCCAGTTGAACCCGTCCAAAATGAACTAAGAAAACAGCTGGCAAACGTTGCAACCAATGCAGCAGGTCTGGCAGGAAGCGCGGTTAGTGGTGTCATTGCAGCACCTGGCAATATCCCAAAAACTGGGCGTTATATTTTGGGTACCATTCAATCTCTTGCGGTAATTTAATGAAATTATTAACCTTTTTAATCGGCCCACGATTTTTCGAGTTATTCCTGCACGGTAAGGAAACTGAGCAGGTTATTGCGCGAAAAGATGACCAGTTATTGCAGCACTCAACTATCGAACTAGAACGTTATTTCGATAAGCCACCGCAGCAGTTACCGCGTCAAAATGCTTTTTCTCTGGCATGGGTCTTATTGCTATTTATACTGACATTTGCGCTAAATCTGCTGACGTTGCTGCATGTTTTACCTTCACTGTCGCCACCAGCCAGAGCAGCAGCCTTCTTCCTGCCATCGATAGTTTTTATTATCAGCAATCTTACTGCTAGTTATCTAATTTCCCGCGGCTTTAATAGTGGCCTGACCATTTATTCTCTGGTCTATAACGGGTTGTTCGTCGCCACAATTTTGCAACTGATAAATGTGGCGCTCTCCTGGGATACTCGCCATGTCATTTTAATGCTAATTTCTCTGGCTTTTATCCTATCCTGTCGTTCGTTGATTAACGGAGGGTCATTTATCGTGTTTGTGCTGTATTGCCGCACGCAGCGCATCACTAGCATTGCACGTAGCCTGCGATTAAAATCACGAAACACTTAAAATAGACTTATTTTTTAACAAAGTGTGCGATATTACATCGTCAAAAAGCAAATACCTTAATAAAAATTTTAACAATTATCCTAAAGGCCGTAAAATCCTGCACCATGCATAGAAATGTTTATCATGGCTCAGTGTTAAGTTGCTTTAGCCTTTCGCGAAAAAACCTCCCTTCCTGGCTGGGTATTTTCGCAATTATGATGTTGTTTATTGGCCCAGCAGTTTCTCGAGCGCTGGACCATGGGAACACTTCTGCGCATGAAATGGCGATGGCATCAATGTCGGATGCTGATATGCACGACATGTCAATGATGGACATGTCGCAGATGGACATGTCGCACCCTATGATGGGCGATCATGCTCATATGGCAGGTGGCATGATGATGGATGATGTGGCATGCGGCTATTGCGTGATGTTGCTACATGTTCCGTTACTCGAGCTAAAACTCCCTGCTAATATCATACTGATTAGCCTATTTTCCCGCGCTCCGCCTGAACGATATTTTGTCAAATTTGTTCCGCACGCCGTTTTAAGAGATGTTCAACCTCGCGCCCCACCTCCATATCGCCATATCTAATACTCAATATGCCCTTCTGCTTGCTTTGCGGTAAGTGGACTTTTTTGCTGCGCTTTCTGCGGTAGGGATAGATGTACGCGTTATAAAATTGTTGTGAGGCCAATCAATGTTTACTTTGACGGCGCTGGAGCTTGCACGTATCCAGTTCGCATTTACGGTGTCTTTTCATATTATCTTTCCGGCGATAACTATTGGTATTGCTAGCTATTTAGCAGTATTGGAAGGTCTATGGCTTAAAACTAAGCAGAGCGTTTACCGCGATCTCTATCATTTTTGGATCAAAGTATTCGCGGTCAACTTCGGTATGGGCGTGGTATCCGGCCTGGTTATGGCTTACCAGTTTGGCACTAACTGGAGCCAGTTTTCGGTCTTCGCAGGCGGTATCACCGGACCGCTTTTAACCTATGAAGTGTTAACAGCATTCTTCCTTGAAGCTGGTTTTCTGGGTGTCATGCTGTTTGGCTGGAACAGAGTGGGGCCAAAGCTACACTTCTTCGCTACTTGCATGGTGGCGCTGGGAACGATCATTTCCACCTTCTGGATACTGGCATCGAATAGTTGGATGCATACCCCGCAAGGCTATAGCATCATCAATGGCGAAGCGGTTCCTTCAGAGTGGTTAAAAGTCATTTTCAACCCATCCTTCCCCTTCCGCCTGGCTCATATGTCGACAGCGGCGTTCCTGGCATCAGCGTTCTTTATTGCCTCTTCTGCGGCATGGCACCTGCTCAAAGGCAACGATACCCCCGCCATTCGGAAAATGCTTTCAATGGCAATGTGGATGGCACTGATCGTCTCGCCGATACAAGCCTTTTTAGGCGATGCGCATGGCTTGAACACCCTGAAATATCAACCTGCAAAAATTGCGGCTATCGAAGGGCATTGGGAAAATACCGATGACAAACCCTCACCTTTAGTCTTAGTCGGCTGGCCGGATATGGAGCAAGAAAAGACTCACTTTGCACTAGAACTTCCGGCACTTGGCAGCATTATTCTGACGCACAGTCTCGATAAACAAATCCCCGCGTTAAAGACCTTCCCCAAAGAGGATCGCCCCAATTCAACGATTATTTTCTGGTCATTTAGGATCATGGTTGGGCTTGGCTTGCTGATGATACTTTCCGGTATCTGGAGTTTGTGGCTAAGGAAAAAAGGAAAACTTTATCAATCCCGACTCTTCTTGCGCTTTGTATTTTTGATGGGACCTTCCGGCCTTATTGCCATCCTCGCGGGTTGGTTTACCACAGAGATTGGGCGACAACCTTGGGTTGTTTATGGCCTGCTTCGAACCCGCGATGCCGTCTCTGCACATGGTGAGTTGCATATGAGCCTGACTCTGCTGGCTTTTATTGTCGTCTATTTCTCCGTATTCGGAGTTGGTTACGCCTACATGATGAAACTGATACGCAAAGGGCCAACAGTTCACGACGATGGTACCGACGAGCATGGCGGCCCAGGACAACAACGTACGCCAGCGCGCCCGTTATCTGCCGTGAATGAAACATTAGACTCAAGGAGCTGAAAATGGGTATTGATTTACCACTAATCTGGTTTGTTATTATTGTCTTCGGCATCTTGATGTATGTCGTTATGGATGGTTTCGACTTAGGCATTGGGCTGATCTTTCCATTGGTGAAAGACAGCGAAGATCGCGATGTCATGATGAACACCGTTGCGCCTATCTGGGATGGTAACGAAACCTGGCTTGTTCTCGGCGGCGCTGCATTATATGGCGCGTTTCCTCTCGCCTATTCAGTTGTACT
The DNA here is from genome assembly GCF_049319665.1 of Rouxiella sp. Mn2063. Taxonomy (NCBI): domain Bacteria; kingdom Pseudomonadati; phylum Pseudomonadota; class Gammaproteobacteria; order Enterobacterales; family Yersiniaceae; genus Rouxiella; species Rouxiella sp. Mn2063. The sequence continues at coordinate 150,033 of NZ_JBMOUD010000009.1, forward strand.
CGACGCACTCTCTATCCCCATTACAGTGATGCTTTTCGGGCTTATCTTCCGAGGCGTAGCCTTTGAATTTCGTTTCAAAGCCAGCCCTTCCCGGCGTCACATTTGGGACAAATCGTTCTTCTGGGGATCGTTGCTTGCGACGTTTTCTCAAGGGGTCATTGTCGGTGCATTTATTAATGGCTTTACCGTTCACAATAAGACTTATGCCGGAGGAGCGCTTGACTGGCTGACGCCCTTCACCCTTTTCTGTGGTTTTGGCCTGATGGTGGCTTATGCACTTTTGGGGGCAACCTGGCTGGTCATGAAAACAGAAGGCACGCTACAACAGCGCATGCATAATTTGTCCAAACCTCTGATGCTGTTTTTGTTGTGGGTACTTGCCGTCATTAGTATCTGGACCCCGATGGCACACCCGGAGATTGCGCAACGCTGGTTCAGCGTGCCAAATATTTTCTGGTTTATGCCGGTTCCGCTACTCGTTGCGCTGTGTACGTGGCGGTTAATCCATGCAGTCGAACGCGGTGCACATTTCTCTCCTTTCCTATTAACACTGGTATTGATCTTCTTAGGCTTTAGCGGCTTAGGGATCAGCACGTGGCCAAACATTATTCCACCGAATATCTCCTTCTGGCAGGCTTCTTCTTCGCTAGAAAGCCAAGGATTCATTTTGGTCGGTGCACTGTTCATCATCCCGATCATTCTGGCGTACACCTTCTGGAGTTACTACGTGTTTCGCGGCAAGGTCACGCCAGATCAAGGCTACCACTGATAGAGTTTTATTCGACAAAGAAAGGGGCAACACCGCGTTGCTCTTTCTTTGTACCGAGGCACAACAGGAAGCATCGTATGGTTGCAAAAAATGTAACGCCAAGAACGGCAACAAAAAATATTCGATTTCCGCATCTGTTAATCGCAGAAATCCAAATAGCCTTGCAGCAAGAGGGGGAGTCGAACTTCTCTGCATGGGTCATCGAAGCATGCTCGCGTCGCATAAAAGACGAACAGCACAAGGCATCAGACAGCTGATAATGAACAATTTGTAATTTGTGCCTAATCGCACCAATTCAACATTATCACGGTTAACATAAATCACACTCTCACCTACTGCGAAGACCGCTGCGCATAGAGGTGAGAGTTTGGAGATGCGAATGAAACCAAAAATTCAAAAAATGGATATCGGCACCCTTCCCTCTGGAAAGGGACGTTGGTGGAAAAAAATGTTTTGGCTGGTAGTGATCTACCTGGGCAGTATTCTAACGTTATTTGCCATAGCCAGTATTTTCCGCCTCTTCATGTCAGCTGCCGGAATGAAAACGCATTAATGAACACTAACCGTCCTTCTGGGCGGTTATTTCCTCTGTACTGACCGAGAGAATCCTCATTATTTATCGAGAGAGAAACGCACCCGACCATCGCTCAGCCCCATATTTTTTAGAGGAAATTCACGTTAAATATTAATATTCCTATGGCGATTTAACGTTATTTCAAGCAATACCCTCAAGGTATAGAATTATTTCTTATTGTTGATGCTTTTTCGTTTTTTAGGCACTCATTACCATCCTGCTATAGTCTTCATATTATGTATTACTCTTTATTTTATAAGGAAAAAATGTGAAATTGACCATGAAGGTTGGAATAGTAGCTCTGTTGACAGGATTATTACTGGCAGGCTGCGATCAAAAAGATCACGATGCAAAACATATCAAGGTTGGCGTAATTAATGGCGCTGAGCAGGATGTGGCCACGGTTGCTAAAAAAGTAGCGAAAGAGAAATACGGTCTGGATGTTGAACTGGTTGGTTTTAGTGGATCGCTGCTACCAAATGACGCGACAGAGCATGGCGAACTGGATGCTAACGTCTTCCAGCATCGACCGTTCCTTGAGCAAGATAATAAAGCACATAACTATCATTTGGTCGCCGTAGGTAACACCTTCGTATTCCCGATGGCCGGTTATTCAAAAAAAATTAAAACCGTCGATCAACTCAACGATGGGGCAACTATCGCTATTCCGAACGATCCAACCAATCTGGGCCGCGCGCTTTTACTGCTGCAAAAAGAAAAGCTTATCTCCCTAAAAGAAGGCAAAGGCCTGCTGCCAACTGCGCTGGATATCACTAACAACCCACATCATCTGAATATCATGGAACTCGAAGGTGCACAGCTACCCCGCGTGCTCGACGATCCGAAAGTAGACGTGGCAATTATCAGTACCACATATATCCAACAAACGGGTCTATCACCGGTACATGACAGCGTGTTTATCGAAGATAAAAATTCACCTTATGTGAACATTCTGGTCGCAAGGGAAGACAACAAAGATGCCGAGAATGTAAAAGAATTTCTGCAATCCTATCAATCGCCGGAAGTGGCCAAAGCCGCAGAAAAAATCTTTAACGGCGGTGCCGTACCGGGTTGGTAATCTCTGTTATATCGTCATATCAGGAATACAATAACCATAACGCAAAGTCATTCTCCAAATGTAGTGTGCCGCTGCAATTATCACTGATAACATAGCGGCCCCGCCTAGGCCGAAGCAAAGTGCCCGGTTAGGCGGTTGTCTGGAGAGTGAGATGAAACCAAAAATTCAAAAAATGGATATCGGTACCCTTCCCCCAGGAAAGGGGCGTTTGTGGAAAAAAATCTTTTGGCTGGTGTTGATCTACGGAGGCTGTATTTTAGCTTTATTCGCCATCGCCCAAATATTCCGCATTTTTATGTAAGCAACAGTTATGCAAACACACCAATCACTCATCGCTCGTTTAGGCAGTGAGTGATTGGCGCTCTAGACATGTGTTTGAATGCTTTTTATCACTGTCCCAACGTTTATTGGCAGTATCTGCATTACTCTGCTTTTAACATATAGATCCAAGATTGCAGTATGCGCCCATCTGCAGCGGTAACTTCGACGGCAACCCGCTCATATCCGTCGCCTTCAAAATCGTCAAGAGTTTTCCAGTTTGCTAACAGATTCTCAGAGAAGAAAATAAATCCATTAACCCGATTGCCGCTGTCGTCGAGAACAATACCAGGATAACCCATCTCAGCGCCCCAGCCTTTGTTAAGCAGCGAGCCGCCAACGTGCCCCTCTTCCCAGCGCCCGCCGATATCTTCCAGAACATGCGCATTAGGCCGGCCCGGCCCTAAAGTTCCATAAACAAACAGACTTTCCATTATCACTCCTATGCTGATGCGGAAAATTGAACAACGTTAGCATTTATGTCCAATATATCTAACATAGATAAATGTGTGGATGCATCTGATTTGTTGAGATATTTCGCTGACAGCGATAAGAACGGTATATTTGATGTATATTTTTATAGTAACGGGGCTACACCTATTTAGGAACTAATGAATCCAGCACGCCACCTATATCTGACCAGTATCATCATCGCCGATGGCTACAGTGTTTATTACACATTAACTAATTATTATGCTTTATAATAGATGCCTTTCATTCTCCACAAAATAAAAAATCATTCATCCTTGAGTTTATTAATAACCTCAAAAAAAACATCATCAAATAACTCAGGGTTGGTTTCTTTTAAAATCATTGTATCAACAAATGGTTTCGCATAACTCTCTACTAAAAAATAGAACAAATCTAAATCATCAAGACTTCGCAACACTCGATATAATTCAGGAAGATTTTTTTCTAAATAGTTAGATGAACGAATAGAGCGAACTCCTGCACTACAGAAACTAAATATGATATAAAAAACAGCCCTTAAAAAAACTTAGGAATAATTTTTTTGCTGAAAAAAGAAGTCACGCTATTCATTGAGATCATATTATTAACTTGATTGTAAGCTATCTCATCCAATAATAAAGATGACTTTTTAATTTTATCTCTAGGTATTTTAGATATATACATTTTCACTACTTCTTCCAAGATCTTAGCTAGTTCTGATTTACCCACTCCCGTTTCCAATGTATGAATAAGCCTGGTTTTCTCGATAAAATCCTTGGCTTTATCGTCAGATATATCACAAGCTATAAATTCAATATCAGCTTCAAAAGCTATTGCTTCCTTTCCAAATTTATCCATATAAATAACATATAAGTTTTTTTGCTTCCCTTTTATGACCTCAACTATTTTACTTGATAGATCCCCCACAATTGGCACATTCACTCCCTTTTAGTACATTCCATGTTTTCACGACCATCTATTTAACACTTTTATTTTCGCCTTGCCAATGATAAAAACCTTTAACATTCTATATTTTTATTTGTGATAGCTAAGGTCCTTAAACACATTGCAGAAATATAACCTTATTTAGTTACGTACTAACAAGCTCATTACGATATTACGATATTACGACATTACGACATTACGACATTACGACATTACGACATTAATCTTCGCTACTAAACATCACTCAACATAATAAAAAGAGGCACGTTCATTCCTTTTAAAACTCAAATCAACCATACTTACCACGCCTTTCTTTATAAAAATAAAAAAAGAAAATAACAACTTATAACCAATAGCATTTAGCCCCATATGATTAAATAAAGTTCACCTCAGTCATACTTCTTAATAATTAACTATATGGAAATAATTCTATCCACTGCCTTAAGTGTCTTTTCTCTGTGTGCAATAATCACTCTGGTAATATTTAATTTTTTTATTTCCCCATTCACAAAGCGTTCACTTTCTGTATCAAGAGAACTGGTTGCTTCATCCATGAATAAAACACCCGGTTTTCGGTAAAGTGCGCGGGCAATAAAAACCCGTTGTTTTTGCCCACCAGAAAGCCCTTCACCTAATTCACCGATCAACGTTTCATATCCCATAGGCATTTTCATTATCACATCGTGAATATAACTCGTTCTGGCACATTCCATCATCCATGTTTCATCTATATTTTCTGTAAACCCACAAATGTTCTCCCGAATTGATCCAGAGAATAGTCGGTCATCCTGCATGACGCATGCGATCATCTTATGGTAATTGTTGATACCCAACTGTCGGATATCGGTACCATTGACAAAAACCTTGCCGGAGTCGGGCTCGAACAATCCACACAATACTTTCATCAACGTTGTTTTCCCGGCTCCAGACACGCCGGTTATAGCGACACTTTCTCCTGGAGCGATTGAAATCGATAAATCAGTGAACACTGCCGCTGACTGACTATCATAGCGGTAGCTTAAAGCGACTGTTTCTAAAGATACCGGGCACATGGTAGCAATAATATTGATATCCGGCTTTTTCGCGTCCCTTTCGTGCAATGCAATATCTGCGATACGTTCATTGTGCAAACTCATAATGCGCAGTTGCAGAAGAAAATTCGTCAGCGAGGCAACACGATCGGAAAATTGACCACGAAAAGCGCCAAATGCCACAAACATACCGATGGTCATATGATTACCGATCACAAGACTCGAACCCAGCCATAAAATGGCTACTTGGTCACAGGTTGTCACCAGCGTATTGATACCACCAAAAAGCATATCCATTTTGGTTAATTTGATGCCAGAATTGATGGCATCTATTTTTAGGTTAAGCCAGTGTGAGCCTCGAAGTTCAGCCATTCCCTGCATTTTTACTGTCGCAATACCGTACAGTGTTTCCATAAAATATGAACTGGCCCGCGCCCCTCTAACAAGAGTCTCTTCAGATGCTTGCCGATAATAGCCGTAGGTTAATAGACGAATTAAAACGTAGATGGCAGTAAACCCCAGAACAACCCATGTCAGATAGCCGCCATATAGGCCCATCATCACCAATACGCCGACAACCATAATGCTGTCCATCATCGCGCCAACAATACTGGTCGTAAATGTAGTACGTACCGTATCCAGCGAACTAAAACGGGACTGAATATCTCCTAATTTTCGTCGTTCAAAATATCCTAACGGTAGCCTCAGAAGATGTTTAAACAGACCTGACTGCCACTGCACATTAATGAGTGTTCCCATCACTAGCGATGTCCAGGCTCGAACCATCCCTGCCACCGCTCGGAGAAGAATAAACAGCACCAAGCCGACACAAATAAGAGTCAGTAGCCCTTTATCACTGGCAGGAATGGCATGATCCATGACAAGTTGGGTGCCTATCGGCATGAACAGATTGATAGTTTCAATGACAAGCGACAGACAGAAAATTTTTGCCAGCGTGTTTTTAATACCGTAAATACTATGAATCAGCGTATACAGGCTCACCCGATTCTTAACGGTTTGCACAGTAAATTCGCTGCCAGGCCAGATCTCAAGCGCCACGCCGGTAAAATACTGCGACATCTCATCCAACCCGACATTTCTCTGTCCTCTCGCGGGGTCATGCAATACAAAGCGGTTACGCTTTACGCTAACCAACACAACAAAGTGATTAAAATCCCAGTGAAGAATACAGGGCATTTTCAACGCCCCAAGCTCATTTAACTCGAGCGAAGCAGCCCGGGTTGCCATACCTAGTTGCTCTGCGATGCTGTTAATACCAGCAAGATTGGCACCGCGTGATGATAAATTGAACTGTCGACGTAGCGATATCAGATCGACATTTTTGCCATAGTGCCCACATACCATTGCCAGACAGGCCAGCCCACATTCAGAGATCTCCGTCTGATGAATAACCGGGACTCGCCGTTGCCATCGCATATTTAGCTGACTGATGATTTTTTTGAAATTTCCGTTATTCATTTACCTGCCCTGTAGCGCTGTGTTTCATGTCATAGAAGGGTGAAAGCATCCATTGATAAATTTTCCTTTTTTCTAGAAAAAGTGTGCTTTGTGCCTTCATGCCATTTTCCAGAGGAAAAGATTTTCCGTCGTAGGTAATGAGCTGTTTTTCTGGTGTCACAATTACCTTGTACCAAGGCCCCGATTTTTCTTGCGTATTTTTCGTGGCTCCCTGATAGGTAAGCATCTCCTGCAATGAGGCGGGGACTCTGCTTATCGTCCCGACCGTAGCGGAAAACTGGCCAAATTTTTCAGCAGGGAAGGCTTCATAACGAATGTTGACTTTATCCCCCACCGATATATAAGGGACAGCATCATTGGGAACCCAAATAATCAGATAATAGTGCTCTATATTCTTTGGGATAAGTTGCAACAGACTATCCCCTGCATTAACCATTTGCCCGACAGTGACACTCATTGAATCTATTTTCCCATCTGATAATGCACGGATGATAATTTCCCCACCCATATCAGTATTAACCAACTCCTTTTGCAAATCATATCGCTTTAATTCCATTTCGTAGATTCGATTATCAAAATCAGCCGCTTGAGTTTGGATCTGACTTTCCAAGCTGGTCATCTGCAAGGCATTCTGTTCATTTTCACCACTCAGTGTGAGTAAATTATTTTGTTGCTGGTAATAAAGTGCGACCTGATTAGCCAACTGGTCTTTATTAATAAGTCCTTTTGACTGATAACGTCTATAACTCTCCATATTGTCTTTCATTATTTTTATCCCTTCCTCAGCCCGACCGATAATGCTCGATGATCGCTTGAAGGCATCGCTATATTGCAGGCGTTGTTTTTCCAATGTATTAAGCGTAACTTTCTTACTTTCCTCCAACCGTGAAATGATGTCTCTTACTCGAAGTAACTGACTTTCGGTATTATTATGCTCATTCTCGCTAACAACACCGCTCGACGTGCTCTTACTAACATCGAGTTGATAAATTGGATCACCCTTTTTAATTATCTGTCCTTCATAAACATACTGCTTCACGACAACACCCTGTATGCCAGAGTAAATATTAACAGCCCGCGGCCAGGTAGTAATTTCCCCACTGACATTAATACGCCGCGTATAAGACCCGACAATGACGAAAGTAAGAACCACAATTAAATAAATAATACTGCTCGACACAACTAACCAAAGAGGGATGCTAGGAAGTAAAATCACCCTTCCCCGCCATTTCATTTTCCTGTTTGCTACCGCATCCTTACGAAACAAAGTAAATCACCTTAACTATTATTGATGTACATTAACATTCCGATATTATCGGGCATCGTATATTTCCAGTTAACAGATGTTATCGTCTAAGAATCATTATTTTCTTTCTACGGTTAAGCCAGTACACCTTACCTTCTCCCCAAGGCTGCAACTTAATTAAATACTCTATAACCTTGCGCCCAAAACCTGGCTTACAGCAAAAATCGAGGAGCCAGATTTTACTTCCTTCATTCCATTCCGAAGGATGCAGTCTGAATTCAGTGTCGTTAAGCAATCGTTGTTCAGTATCAGCATCCAAATATGCCCAAGTGACATACGCCAGAGGATGGCCGTTTGTATCGAAAAGGAATTTTATCTGATCGTGTTGTATCGCGAATTCAGTCCAAAACTGAATACTCAAGACCGGATAGAGACTGTAATTAGGGTTGTGCAGCATACAACTTACGGCAAAACCAACCTGTTCCTGAGCAGACCATAATTCACGGCCATTTACGGATTCGCTTAAATACAACATGGTATTTTTATCCTTTAGGCTCTATACCCCAAATAATTGGAGTTGCAGGTAGGCAGCAACTGAGGGAGTCCCCGGGAGCTTAGATGACTAAGTGACTGGGGCGAACAAAGGCAGCCAACACCCCTGCAACTTCAAGTATGACGGGTATAACTATAAAGTCGGTTGCTGGGGATATAACACCTTTAGAGCGAATACCTGCATTTTGGTCACCATGTCACCAATCGCATGTTGCAGAGATTGAGTATCTTCGCCATAAGCATCCAACAGACCGGTAATTTCCTTAAACATCCGCAATTTACCCAGCCATGCTCTGGGCTGTAGCCTCTGTCGTACATGCTGCTCCATCTCTTTCAAGATCACAGAAGCGTCAATCCCTTGAGAATCGCAAGCTCTAGCCAGCCAGTAGATGCCGTCGTTAAAGTACCGTAATACCTCGGGGAAATAAGCATGTTGTTCCAAGTCTTGGTTGTCTGGGCGATTTTGCCCTTGGCTGCGGTGAATCAAGGCCACGGCAAGTCTCTCTAATAATGACTCGTTTGGCATATCGCTATACGAGCAGCCCATCGTTCCACTGAGGCTATCGAATAATTTCATAAAGCCATGCACCAGTTGAATCAATGTGTCAGGGATAACTTCCAATTGCAGGATATCGACGGGGATCCCTAACAACGTCAGATAACCACGGACGTAAGCTTCAGCAAATGCTTTCTGAAATGCCTCTTTCACCCGTTGGCGGGAAAGCAATGTAAATGCAGGATCGAAAAGATATTTGCCGAGATATAAACAGAGATCAGACAGCCCCTGTTGAAGAACAACGGGTTCTTTCATTAATTCTGTGAGTCTGAGTCTATATCCAAAATCGTCAGGATAATCACCGGGAAATAAGCAGCTCAGTCCGTTAAAATCCAGTAATCTGCCGTCCATTGCCATATTAGACGGTGATGTTGTCAGCCTTAGGAAACGTGTACGGCAATATGCCATTTGCCAAGCCTGACGCCGGGCCAATTCACATAATCCTTCAATACAATAGAGGCGCGGATCGAAATATGCTTCTTCACTGAATCCTGCTGACGGTGTCGGTAAACTCGCCGGCAGCATGCGGATCACCGATCTCACGCGATGCGCATCGTGCATTAGCAAGCTCGAATACTCAGGCTGCGGTCGGAAATAAGGTGCCCTTTCGAAATGCGCCGGACGCACCGCCGGCTCACGAACCAGTAATGCCCGTTGTGAGGAACCTTGCGATAATTCAAATGCGTTATCTATTCGTTTGTCTGTCAGTAAAACGGCCTGCGTTCGCACGGCTCCGTAAGGCAATACCTGTGCGAGCACTTCTCCCCATAAAGCCTCATAAATTGCATGAACGGCACCAAGCGCACCATTGGAGTGACGCTTATCCGTCCCCAGCCCGACTAATGGATTGGCACCAATACCTTTGACCTGATAACGCCCATCAAAACCGCAGCGTGCGCCACCACCGTTGCGCTGAATCCCACTACCGCCATAACGTTCGGCCAGAAATATTTTAGTAGGAGCCGAGCTGACGGGATCGATCAAATAGCTGCAAGCATGATGCAGTGCCTCTTCGTCATCTACGCCAGGAACGCACCATATCAAGGAGGACGTTACCCGCCGCGCGCAAAAGGGCACAAGATTATCTGTGAGCGCTGCAAGCGAAAGGGGATAACTCATTTATTGTATTCTCCGCTGTGTTTACTGATATGAGTCCGGTTTATTCGTGTATGGGTTTACACCGATACACTCAAGAACAGCCTTCAAAAAACGAAAAAATGCAGTTAATACCAAGCCATGAATTTATTCAGCATTTTGAACAAACTGATAAAACCAATAAATATAATAAAAGAGAGAAATACGTCTACAAAAGAATTTCCCTCGCCTACTATTTTCAATGATGAAAATGAAACAGATAACATTGTTAATGGAAAGCTTAATATAGTAGCTAACTTACCTAACGTATGATTACTCATTCAATCACCATGAAAATTTACCAAAGAAAATTACATTTCCGCGCCTTACAATTGAACACATCAAATCGACAGGTGGGGGGGGATATCCTTACAAGAAATACATCATCAATAAAATAACCATTATTTTTAATTAAAATATCACCCTACCATTAAAGTAATTTCTTAAGAAAATATCCATTTAGACCTCACCACTAAGATAATAATTCTCATTCACACAGAAACTAGCAAGGCTATTTCACTGAGTCAAGTGGTGATTTATATAGATATAAATCCATTATTACACAAGATATTTAATTTACATCCACATCACAACAAATAACCACTTGGCAAAAACCAATAATTCCTTTCTTATCAAAGGGGGATTACTTATTATTATTATAAATACCTAGGCTTATGGATAAATAACTAAAATATCCGACAGTGAAAAATCAATCATTATTCGTAATCCCGCTCTCGGTTTTATTTGAAGACTTGTTTAAACATACGTCATGATATTAATTATAATTACCGTTTAGTAATTATAGAAAGGATGATTCAATATGAAACCATGGCAGATAATTTTCGTTTTTTTGCCTATAAGCATGTTTACTGGAATTATTGCTAGTTACTTAAACGTTGGTGTTGCATTGCATGACATGATACTCATTTTAGCGACAATAATTATAACTATGATTGTTTTTTAAAGGAAAATATATATGAAGAAACTAACCATAAACCAGATGAATGCAGTATTAGGAACCGGTGACGTAAATTGGGTACAAGTCGGAAGAGATGTTGTTACTGATGGCGCGGGTGTTGCAGGAGGCGCTTTCGGCCTAGGCTTAGGTGGACCGATAGGAGCTGGATTCGGTGCAGTCGCTGCCTCAGCGGGGGCCGGTGTAATATATGATGCAGCTGGAAACACCACAACAAGCTCAACTGCTACATCAAATTCTAGTAGCGGAAGTTAGTATTTATTTAATTTTTTATGAATTTCAATTCAATCTATCTAAAAGCTTAATAAATGCAAAAAAAATATTAACGAAGTCGATTTGATTATTTTCACCAAGATAACTCTCACTGCACATCTATCATTTTCACCTTCGAAACTTCGACCATTATTTCTAAGGAAATGCACTAATGAATATCGATTACACGTTTCGCCGATTGAATTTTTTTGAACAGTGGAACCTTGATAAATTTCGCTTTCTGCTTTCAATTGCTCTTACATTAATTTTAATCGCTATTAGCATGTGGATACTACCGTTATTTTCTTATAGAAGCATTCATGATGGATTCATTGGTATGTGCTGTGGATTATTTATCGGGTTTTGGATGACTTGTATTGCTCGCTTATGTATTAACATCCCTATTGATATCGATAAATTAGCATCAATACTCGAAAGTTATGAGTATCGAAAAACGCCTCATGGTTATTATGAGATAAAAACCTATCGTTATAATAAGTTTAAATATCAGAGAGTTTTTTTTGAGAAAAAAGATGGTGTATGGGTGTTAACAGGCCCTTATAACATTTTAGAAAAAATCATTAACCAAATAGAAAATGGATCGTATTCTGGTAAGGGCAACATCAAGCAGTAGTCGATATTTTTCAGGAGATCATTATGGCTATAGTATCTATAAATAGGTTTCCTATTTTCATACCAGGAGCGGGGCTTATTTTTTCTTTTTCACTGCCAAGCACTCCGACATTGCTTTCGTCAAGGTTCTTGTGTCTTTATTTTTTTGTGTCTTTTATTGCTGGTTTCTATCTTTACTTAACCATTAAGCATGGACGGCGAGCGGACATATTCGTGGCATCAATGATGGCTATTACATCTATCATATTCATGCCGATCATAAAAATGCATTTTAGTTAATTATCATATAAAGACCTCGGCTAATTTATGTATTTATACCCAAAATAATTGGCGTTGCCTCAAGGCAGCAAAGTGATTCGGGTAAGTGACAAATTCAAATATGACGGGTATATCAATGGAAAAGGACATTTTTATGCGTATTCTTTTTATTGGCCCACCGATGTACGGCCTGCTATACCCTATTCTCTCTCTCGCCCAAGCTTTCCGTGTGAATGGCCATGAGGTGGTAATTGCCAGTGCCGGCGAATTTGCGCAAAAAGCAGCACAGGCCGGTTTGGTAGCATTCGATGCCGCCCCCGCAATCGATACGGAAACAGAATATCGACGTCGAGAAGATCGACGAAAGAAGACTAACCTCGTAGGGAATTTCTCATTCTATAGCAATGAGATGGCTGACCGCTTGGTTGAGTTCACCGGCCAATGGCGTCCTGACTTGATTGTATATCCGCCGCTGGGTGTCGTTGGACCATTACTTGGCGCTAAATTTGATATTCCCGTGGTCATGCAAACGGTCGGGTTCGGCCATACGCCTTGGCATATAAAAATGGTGACGCGTTCATTGAGCGATGCCTATCACCGCCATGCTGTCGTTGCGCCACCGCGTGATCTGGCATGGATCGATGTCACACCACCAAGCATGAGCTTACTAAAGAATGAGGGAGAACCTATTATTTCAATGCAATACATCCCCTACAATGGAGGAGCTGTAAGCCAAGAATGGTGGGAAAGGCAACCGGATAGAAAACGTTTGTTAATAAGTCTTGGCACTGTCAAACCAGTGGTCGATGGATTAGATCTGATTTCCTGGGTGATGGACTCGGCTGATGAGGTGGATGCGGAGATCATCTTACAGCTCGCAGCCAATGCACGTACTGGCTTACGCAAACTGCCGCTAAATGTACGGCTTGTAGACTGGATCCCGATGGGCGTGTTTCTTAACGGTGCAGATGGATTTATTCATCATGGCGGAGCAGGTAATACGCTGACGGCTTTACATAATGGCATACCGCAGATAGTGTTTGGCCAGGGAGCCGATCGCCCAGTTAATGCTAAAGCCGTCGTGGATCGTGGTTGTGGAATTATCCCAAGCGAGTGCGGATTAACCAGCGATATGATCAATATATTCTTGAGTAATACCGTGCTTCGAACAGCCTCAGCACAAGTCGCCTGCGAAATGGCTGCACAGCCTAACCCCTCTCAAGTTGCTGAACACCTCGTCTTAAAATTGAAAGGTGGTTGATAGCCGTTAACGGCTATGGACTTTTCTGAGCTAAAATAATAGGTTTATTTGTTCCCAGCTGCAATTCATAAAATCATTAATTGAAAAATCTATTGAAACCACTTTATCGAGTGATTAATGAATATGCACCAAAATAAACAATACCAACTCATTAACGATTAATTTTAGAGACCACTACGATAAAGTAGTTATATCATGATAATTTTTTAACGTAATACAGAGTTATAGATGCTATTAATTTATCTTATGAACCACTGTCTGCTGAACTAGTTGCACTCCCTGATGCGCTAGTTGTGCTGCCTGATGAACTTGAACTGCTGCCTATACCATTAAACGCACCTCCGGCAAGCATTCCTCCAAAAGCTCCTAATCCTATACCAATAGGTCCTCCGAGCATTCCTCCAGCCACCCCTGCTGCAACGTTATTAGAAAGTCCGTCTGACAATAATCCCATATTGTTTTGCCCCGCAGATACATTTGGCTGAAAACCATTTTCCTGTGCGCCATAACCTGGGTCACTATATACCTCTGTTCCACCGAGAATAAAAATAATCTCTTCCTTTCTCATCGTTCTCATTGATGTCTCCTTTATGAACGTGATGATTCTTTTATCAAAAATTCTAATCCATCGATAATTCTTCTTATTGCATATGATGCGCCTATAGGGACAAATATTATTATCATGGCGGTAGATACATTTGGGGATTGACTATTTAAATCTGAACATGCAGAAAAAGTAATTAGTAAACTAAAAAATAATATTATTGACTTTTTTAACATATCACTCCCTAGCATAATAAAATTAGGTGTAAAAATATAACGATATTTTATATAACAAATCATCATGAAATATCAAGAATTAGCTTATTAATTACCAAATACCCTTAAAACCAAAGGACAACCCTACAGTAATCAATCTATCAAACCTATCATTAAAATGTAAACTTACAAACTTGAACGATGACTAAAACCCTCTAAATTTAACATTTTTTCAGTTAATCTTATTGTGCTATTTTCATTAGTAGCCATTCTCCCATAATGATTACTCAACAATAGTAAAACAACGAAAAAACAGACTCCCCTCGCTTCACCAAGAATTGATATTTCTTAATAAAAACAAAAAATATCAATTTAATCATAAAATAAAAATCAACATTTTCATCTATTGATTAATACAAAGTCATCATTATGATAATTCATGACAATTATGAAAAACGATAATCAAGGAGAAATTTGTGCGTGATGTAATTTTAGATTGGTTTTATTACAACCACATCACGGCACCTTGTTACTTAAAGGAGAAAGGGTGAATGCATCCACAATACACACTTCACAGATTGAGTTTGCTTCAACAATGGCGCTTTGACAGCTTTCGCCTGCTTTTCTGTATTGCTCTTATGCTTCTGTTTAGCGTCATCATTATATGGGTCCTGCCGCTGTTCTCTCATGGCAATGTCCATGGTGCCATTATTGGAGTGTTATGCGGCCTGACCATCAATTTTTGGCTGACCTGCATTGCCCGTCTGCGTATCAATGCGCCGGTCAACGCGGAAAAGCTGCTATCAATACTGGAAGGTTATCAGTACCGTAAAACCCCGCAGGGTTATTATGACCTTCAGGTTCATCGTTACACAAAGTTTACATCGCAGAGGATTTTCCTTCAAAAACAAGATAAAACATGGGTAGTAACCGGCCCCCATAACATTCTGAAGAAAATTATTAAGCAGGTCGATCTTGCCTCGTTTTCAGATAAGGATTAGCGGTAGTTTTTATGTCCTTCAGGGTTTCTAGTACACCAACATTAAAATGACTGAAAAATCTATGGTTTCTCTCTTACAATCCGACTACTTTCGCAAAGCGTCGGCATCACTTTTCCTTGTTTTAAGAGATAACGCAAAAATGCCTAACGCACTACCTAGCGACAGCATCGTGACAAGCCTGGGGTAATAAAAACTACCAAGTGCATCAGAAAATGGCAGATTTACTACAGGATAAAGTCCGATCAACAGATTGAATAAAATAGCTTTTTTTTGATATGGTGCCTTTATATTATAGTAGGAAGCGATGATGCTAAAAAGCATTATTCCCCCCGTTATCCCAAACAGTATGATACTAAAAAGAGTCAAATTATTTGAAAGATTGACATATCCATCGCTTATATAAGTATAAAAAAAAACCATCCCCCCATAGCAAAGAGGAACGTTGTCTTAGCTAGAACATATGCATTTGAGCATAAGTTGATAATTTTTAATGTAATCAGTATCGATTTCCGGAACATTTATTTTCTCTTTGTATTACGGCCTAATGCCAAGAGACCCTGCGGGGCTCCGTTTGGTAAAGTAATATATCCGGTAAACTTAACGCTGTGGCTGTATTGACTGTACTCAGTTACCACCTTAACGCCACATCGTTGATATTGAAGTATATATCATATTATAATATTTTTCCTATCACACAAAATTGGTTTATGCTGCCGGTCTGAGCGTCAATTAAATAGAGGAAAAGACGGCGATCCGATAAACGGCTAGGAACCATGACTCAGCAAGCGGATAGTTCTATCCTTTCGATAAATCATGCTAGGCTGCAATTAATTTCTTTGCATGCTGATTATCGGCATAACATTGTTCACTCTGCACGTGAAACAACGGTTCTCGCTCTTTTTCACTTATCTCTGACAACTTCTCAACCGGCTTCAACATGGTATTCAGCTCGGGAATGGGGTCTTACTTCGTGATCACCAACTCCCCTTCTATTACACCACTATCAATCAGCGTCTCAATAGTGAACCTCACCTCTGCCAGGCATTTACCCTTAATTCTTATCTGCGGATGATGAAAACGCTTCGGATCCGGAATATCCCCCACACGACCGGAACGTAAAACTTGGTGAGAACGACAACTTGATTTAAAATCAGCGTTAGCCATATTAACTACTCCTGTAAAATAGTTAATTTGGTGAACGGGGTTTGAGTGCTGAGAACACTTCAACTTCGCGTTAATTAAATCTCAATTGGAGATGAATAGAACAGCGTATATTAAATATAAAAAACCTGTTAAATTCAAAAACACTATAAATTAAATGCTGTATAAAAAGCCACCTAAAATTGTAGGGAATGTTTAAATTGAAACGAGGTTCACGAGGTTGCAAAAAAGCCCCCCACTGATAAATACTCTATTTCACTGCATAATTTAAATAAAAATACTTATAAGGAATTCGTTAATTCATTCAATATAATGGTTCATTTGCCTGTCTCCGCTTAGAGTATGAATATCAAAAACAGGTAATAATCCAATCTAAATGATAGGCTTCATAAATTAAAGCTAACATCCTGGCTGTGATTCATCATCCATAGCGTAGGTACACTGAAAAGGATCGCTCCACTTGTTATCTTTGTAAAAGAAATTTAGGGCTTCATTATTAAAGGTACCATATCCAAAACCACTCGACTGTATCGTCCATTGCCCCGTACTTCCATCTTTGAAAGTCACCATTCCAGTTGCAATACAGGGTGAGTAGTACTGATGCTCTATTGAACCTCCGTATTTTAATACTTTCGCCTTATTAAAATAGTTAATAATTTGTTCTTTTGTTGGCCTAAATAATTTACAACCTTCTTTTTCTTTTTCACTGTGCCCTTTATATGCAATCCCAACCTTACTAACTTCAATATTACTAACCTCCTTAGAGCAGGCTAGGTTTGAAAAAACAAAAAATGGAATAGCATATATCAGTTTAGCATTTACCATATATTTATTTAACATTCTATATTTAGCTAGTATTAGCCCCTTGGTTATACTCACATATACATTACCTACTACATCAGTTTACCCCTCAATATTTGAATTTTAAATTAGCATTTAATCCATTATTAATCTCCTTTAAAACATTCCAACTTAAATTATTACTTAACGAAACTTGGAAATATTTTACACTTAAATAAAGATGTACTAGTTCAACCGTTTCATGCCACTATAGGCCCCATCAGAGGCAGATTTGCTTGAACCAACAAAATTAATTTTTTAGCACAATCAGACTTTTTTATTTTTAGCTCACCGATAAATACTTAATACCCTATGAAATAATATGAGCTTACACATCAATCGTAAAGCCAACGACCAGCCTTTGCGGATTCAATTAGCATACCGATAGTAAAATCTAGAATATCTACTATCTGTTTTTTAAAAAGATTCCACGAGAATTCAACTTCTGGATAATACGTTTCAATTTTATAACTCCCTCTGTCGACATTGAACTCAGTAAAAAACTCGTCCATTAATTCTTCAGTACCACCTTGATCAAGCTTTACATCAAAATAAATGCTTGATTCAGCAGTGTAAGTATCATATTTCTTTCTCCTGAATATATACACACCGCTGTGACGTGTAACAAGGCCAATCACACGCTGTTCAATATTATCTACCATCGTTTATTGTCGCCTCTTGCTATCATGTTGTAATCACTGATTGTATGATAACTCGGATATACCTAGGCTTTAACTTTTGCTGAAAAACGTTGCGACTAATAGTATGAATCCAAATCACTTTTGTTATCTGTTACTGGCCGTAGCGGCCACAGGCAGCCTATTCCTGCCTCACCCTCTTGTTACATGGTTCCTACTCGCCAGTATGTTAACGCTGATAATTTATGGCGTAGATAAAATGGCGGCCCGCAAAGCCTGGTACAGAGTGCCGGAATCCACCTTGCTGATATTTGGTTTTGTCGGTGGGTGGCCCGGAGCCATTCTAGGTCAGCAAATCTTTCGGCATAAAACACAAAAGCAACCGTTTAAGACTTGGTTCATCATTAGCGTGATAGTAAATATAGTGGTGCTGGTGATGTTGTATCGATCCTATCCTTGGTGAAGCAGACAGTACAAATTGCCTGCGATGCGCTGTGAATGACATCCTGGCAACGCAGAAGGACGGGCAATGTGATTTCATGTAGGTCAGGTCAGTACTGTTCAGCTCAGCTCAGCTGGTTATCGGGCCTTGCTAAAGCGGGATAATTGAAAATCAGAACCTCGCTTAGGGCTATGTCGGCATTACGTGGGTAAAATCAGTTAGTACACAATTGGCATTATTGATGACTAAGTATTTTTTCCCAGTTACTTATCTAGCAATTACTACCAAAGCGTACATTTCTAGGTGATTTTTAGTGGCAATAGTCTGGCGCCATAGTGTCCTTGCTTTGTGCCGTGCCCAAGCACAGCAAAGTAACCCTTAATCAAATGGCCACCATTTTCCCAAAACACATGCTTACTAACTTCGCCTTCTAAAGAAATCGATAACCCAGAACTATTGAAGCCATCCAATTTTTCACCCTCATCCCCCTTGTTAAATTTTTCTAGCCAAATAGAAAATTCTACACTCTCTTCTATAGAGCCATTTTTGGGATATGAGCAGAAATCTACATTTTCACCATCAAATCTAATGTTGAGATATATTTTTTTATCGATATTTCTGGAAAGGAAATCATTTAACTTTAGTAGCTCTTTACTCAATGGATTGATGATACAAAACTGAGTATGAGCATTTTTTTGAGGGAAGGTGTTTTCTTTCGTTACATCATATGCCTTCCATGCATAATAGGCAGCCACAATCCCTGCCAAAAGAGTTGTTAATGTAATAAAGTAATCCATAGAAAAATATCCAGTCCACTGTGATTTATTAATCATAATCTGATATGCAATACGCATCTACATTGTTGATATGTAAATATCTACAATTAAATTTTATTATATTATCGAGCCATCATGCATGCAATCTGCGCAATGCTGACCCCAAGCTGAGAAGCCAGCTCGACTATGTAAGGGTTTAAAGTCATTTGTATAATTTTTCGTGACTCAGTACTTCAGGATGGAGATCCTCATAGTAAGAGGCCCGTCTAAGTTATCAGGATGCGTTAATTAGCCACATACGGTACTAAATTTACGCTCACGATAAGAATCCGAGCATGACTTATATCTTACCTGTACCATTTATTCCGAATTTTTATAATAAATTTCACTTCTTCGAATATAATAAATACAAGGGCTATCTTAAGCCCTTGTATTTATTAAAAGCTAATTATCCATTTGTCGTTCAAATGCTTGTGTTACTAAAAACATAACGTAATGTAAATCTTCTAGCTTCTCGAATCCAATCTCAACATCACCATTTCCCCATCGCCCCAAGCTAGTGACATCTTTGCATAATCCACGCGGATCATTAATTTCAGCAAATGGAATATTCAATGAAAGACGCAGCCGCTTTGCTTGCGGTACGACGTCCACAAAATTCACCTCAGCTTTATAAGCAATATAAAGCTTCAAGAAGACTTCTGTGACACAAGGGTCAAGTGCCAACGTTGCTTTACGCAACGCTTCAAACAACACCTGAACATGCTCTTTAACCAGATAGGGATGATCTTCAAAGCCATAAGCGACGTTACTTTCACCCTTAGGCTGGTAATTTTTTAGAATATCATCGGGAAGATTAGCACTTGGCCAAACACTGCTTGCCTGTTCTGCCATTTTTTTCGCTCGGGCCATAATGGCTTCTTCACTCCATTTATCAAGAGCAGAAAGCCCGTCATTCAGACGCAAATGACTGTATTTGAAACCACCGTCCATATCGCGCTTATCAGCGAATGAGCGATTGCTATACTCAGAGTTATAGCCCGTTAATGTCAGGTTCCCCAACGAATGACGCCATGTTTCCCATATACGCAGCCATTCATCTCCTAGCTCAACTCTCCACGCAGCGGGCACTTTTTCTGTTTGGTTATCACACTGCGGCATAATATGTTCAATAGTGTATTCATCTACCGGGATCGGTTCTTTATGCTTATAATTTTCAAGCCTTCTAAGCCAATAGCTACGACTTCTGAAGTTATAAAGATCGCGAGTCTGAATATCCCTCTTAAATTCCTCATCGGTCGGAAAACGACGATAAGATGGCAGCAACACAAACGCAGCTTTAAGGCTGTCCAAATATTGGTTCTTATCGAAACTTTTACTCAACCCGGCAAAAGTTTTATTCATTGAATTGGTAGGAATAGCACACACCGCCCGACGAAATACATAGCTTTCTACCAGGCGCAAGGCTTCCGCGAAATCGCTTAGTTTCAAAATATCCCGCTGGTAGTCATCATACAGCTCCAGCATCAGTGGATAGGCAACATCCATTCTCAATTCGCGGATATTATGGAATATTTCTTTAAGGTGTTTATTTTTCTCAATACCTAACGCAATAGCACAATAGTAGATGGCATATTTATGTATATCTGCAACAGCAGATTCAACAGATTGACTATTGCGACGAAAGTACTGTTTAAATGCCTCATAAATATCATCAATCTTAGGGATATCGCCAGTTTTTACCGTCAGGTAGTGACGCATGAAAGCATCGAACTGTTCGGAGTAAGCCTCCTGACCAAACAGAAGCTCCATTTTGCGCCAGTGATCATTATACAACGTCGTTTGACGCTCATTTTCCAGCCCCATGAGGATATAATTGCGAATAAGATCGGCCTGGCTTAATTTTTTACCCGTTGAGTTCATACTTTCAAATATAAGCTGTGGATTATCATGGTCGCGCTGGAGAGAGATATCTACCACGATTAATTTGCTCAGCCCTTTACAGACAGTCTCTAATAATGTTTTATTTCTGAGTTTATCTTTAAAGTATTCGAAGTTTTCCGTAACACGTAAAGAATAATTCTCCGGCTGAGATTTCCCATCGATAATTGCACGCAACGTCTCGTTGTCCGTTTGTGACAGAATAAGTTTATAACGTTTCTCACCTGACAATAAGGGATTAGTCAAATAGAAACCACGTAACTGGGCTTGGCTGAACCCTTCAATAAACTCTTGATCGCCCACGGCTTCGGCTAAAGCTGCGATTAACAATGACACAGTAGTAACGCGCTGTTGACCATCAATGATCAACAATGGTGATTGAGACGTCACCGAATAAAGCCCATTTTCGATATACACCACGGAACCGATAAAATGACCTTGATTGTTCTCATCAAATCCGCAACGGAGAATATCATCCCAAAGCTGTTCACACTCCTTCAGGCTCCAGGAGTAAATACGCTGGTAGATCGGAATGACTAACTGAGGTGCAGTCTGCAGAAAGTTGAGCAACTTGGCTTCTTTAGCCTTCATCCTTTAATTTCCTTGTTAACTATCTTAATAACAAACGATGGCCATAATATCCCCTTTACAACAGATGAGACGAAAAACAATAACGGCAATACCCCCTAATTATCGTCTAAACGCCCCACTTCCCTTCAGCTCAAAAACTCAAGCCCCTTTCAACATATCAAACACTACCCGCGCAAAACCTTTTGCTAGTTCTGGATTAGACAAGTACTGCATCATCATCTCTTGTTGAGCATCACTGCTGTCCATCACTGCATCATCAATGGCTTTAGGGAAATCCCCCAGCATGGCTTGCTCACGAGTATTGTTGGCAATCTGCGTCATGACTGCCTGGTTTTCCGATAATTTGTCGCGCACGGTAAAGGCATAGTTGATCATGTCTTTATCGCTAAGATTATCGGTAATAAACAGGTCATTCAGACGCGCCAGAATATTGGACAAGAACTCTTCTTTCTTATCCTTCGGCTTGGCCGTACCGATATCGTTGCCTGGCTCGATTTTGTACTCTTCGGCGTCTTCCTGAAGCTTGAGGTGCTGCTCGTGGAGTTTTGATAAGCGGTAATGGCTCATCTCTACGTTGCTTAAATCAACCTCATCTTCTTCAATGCGCTGCTCATGCAGTAGTGGTCGCAGATGGCGGGCAAACAGGCTGAGTTTCTCCAGTTCCTTGTCATCGTACTCGACGATTTGCGACATAAATTCGTAGAAGCGGACAAAACTGCCGAGATCTTTCTTGAAGATATCCAGCTTGTCTTTCTCTTGTTTGCAGTCTTTGAAACTATTTTCAGCGTTAGTGATCAGCACCACATCATTGGTTTTTTTCGTGCGTTCAAAGATTTCTTTTGCCAGAACATAAGCGTCAATAGTGGAAGTGTAGCGTTTTGTCCAGCGTTCAACGGCGGGTTTGCAGATATTACTAATTGCCGCATTAGACTTGTTTTTGGTGAAGAAGGCTTCACAGAATTGCTCAACCTCGCTCCACAAAAAAATACCGCTAGCGCGCAGTTTTTCGAACAGCTCAAAGACTAATTGTGGATCGCTAACATCGGTAAGCTCGGCAGTTTGATAATAAGGCTGGAAAGCCCCGAGGATTTCATCCGGTTCATTGTAGAAATCCAACACAAAAGTCCCCGACTGCGCTTTGCCCGGATAGGTTCGATTCAGGCGCGAAAGCGTCTGTACGCATTCCACGCCACCAAGCGCTTTATCCACGTACATCGCGCATAGCTTCGGCTGGTCAAAACCGGTCTGAAACTTATTCGCCACCAGCATCACCTGATAATCATCGCTATCAAAGGCTTTCCGCATATCCCGGCCTTTCAGGCCTGGGTTCATATTGGTTTCGGTAAACTTCTGATTCAGTAGTGCGAGGCTATGGTGATCACTTTCCACAAATTCCACTTCGCCAGAAAACGCGACCATAGCGTTAATCTTCTGGTAATTGTTCTCAGCAATGTATTTATCAAACGCCAGTTTGTAGCGTACCGCCGCTTTACGTGAACTGGTCACTACCATTGCCTTCGCCTGCCCGCCTAGTAAATGCATCACGTGTTTGCGGTAGTGCTCGACAATCACTTTTACTTTTTGCGACACGTTATGGTCATGCAGTGTGACCCACTGGCTCAGTTTGATTTTGGCTTTCTTACTGTCCACTTCCCGATCAGGATCGTCGAGCTTTTGCAGCAGCTTATAGGCGACTTTGTAATTGGTGTAGTTCTTCAGCACATCAAGAATAAAGCCTTCTTCAATCGCCTGACGCATGGAGTAAACATGGAAGGCTTCGGGCTTATTCGTTTTGGATGCCGGTTCAAGAGGATTCGGCCGACGGCCAAACAGTTCCAGCGTTTTGGCTTTTGGCGTAGCGGTAAACGCATAGTAGTTAAGGTTGCTGCTGTTTTTACGTGCGGCAATGGTCGCATCCATAATATCTTCCGATGACAGCACCACATCGTCGTCCGCCTCTTCTTTCATCAACACTTCTTTAAGTTGACGCGCCGTAGAACCGCTTTGCGAAGAGTGTGCTTCATCGGCGATAACCGCATATTTACGCTGTTTGAGGCTGACGCTGTTTTCAATGGCTTTCAGCACGAACAGGAAAGTCTGGATGGTAACGATAATAATCGGCTGCGCGTTTTCCAGCGCGCTGGCGAGCTTGTCCGATTTTGAGCCATCGCCTTCTTTATTGGTAATGCGCCCGACCACGCCGTCCGCATGCTCGAACTGATAAATAGTATCCTGAAGCTGATCGTCCAGCACGGTGCGGTCAGTGACCACAATCACCGAGTGGAACTGCTTCTCGCCTTTTTCATCATATAAGCGGGAAAGCTGATGAGCAGTCCAGGCAATCGAGTTAGATTTCCCGGAACCCGCGCTGTGCTGAATGAGATACTTATGACCCGTGCCTTCTACCGCCGCGGCGCTTATCAGCTTATTCACCACATCCCATTGATGGTAACGCGGGAAGATCAGGCTCTCTTTTTTAACCTTCAGCCCGTTCCAGTCTTCTTTCTCTTCAATTTGCAGATGCACAAAGCTGGCGAGGATTTTCAGCAGGTTATCCGGCAGTAGGACTTCGTTCCACAAGTAGTTAGTGGCGTACTCGTTTTCATTCTCAGGCGTTTCGTTACCCGCACCGCCATCTTTGGTGCCTTTGTTAAACGGCAGGAAGAAGGTGTCATCACCCGCCAGTTTGGTTGCCATAAACACTTCATACTGGCTGACGGCAAAGTGCACCAGCGCGCCGCGTTTGAAGGTAAGCAACGGCTCAGGCTTATTGGTAACCGGGTCTTTCGGCAACCGCGTTTTCTTATATTGTTTAATCGCGTTGTGTACCGCTTGCTTGAACTCGGACTTCAGCTCAAGTGTGGCTATCGGCAGGCCATTAATAAATAGCACCAGATCGATACGCCATTTTTTGGCGATTGAACCGGTTTCTTCAAATGCCGCTTTAGTGGCATAGGGGCTATAGACCAGCTCCGGCACCACACGGCAGATATTTTGTTTATAACGCGCCAGGGTTTCCGGATTAAGACTATGCTCGGGCTTAAACTGGCATAGCGAAAAACGCGCATTGTGGCTTTTGATACCATGACGCAATACGCCCAGCGTGCCGTAAGTACGCGATAGCTGATCGGTGGCGTTGTTGTCGGCTTTTTTAAGTTGCGCCACCAGCAAATCGAGGAAATGGCGCTCGGTATCGGTGGGGTAAATTTTAGAAAACTTTTCCCATTCCAACGGCTGGGTGTTTTGCAAAAAAGCGATAGCATCTTGCGAATATAAGGCACGTTCGCGGTCATAGCCCGCAGGTTTGCCTCTAATCCAGCCTTGCTCGATCATCTGAGCAATCATTTCATTCTGGAAAATCAGCTCCTTGGTGGTATCCATACTCATGCGGTAGCTTCCTCTGATTCCTCAAACTCGCTGGTGTCTGGTGCTACCCAATCGCGCACGTCGATTTTGCCGGTGACGGAGGCGGAGATAAGGGCGGTGCGGCGTTCTTGGAGTAACGCTATCTGCAGATGAGATAAATCGGTCAATGTATTAAATGCATTTATTTCTTTTTGCATGAATTCAATTAATAACTGAACTTCATTTTCAGGTGGGAGGGCAACGACTAGTTCTTTTATTGTATCCTGTCCAATATTTTGCATAGAGTGGCTTGCACCACTTGCTGATAACTCTATCTGTTTTCGAACGAAAGGAGTCCTGAGGTATTCAGAAATGAAATATGGGCTCACTGAAGGCCTAAATTTTATTCGATATAGTTTGTCGCAAAGAATCAGGTTGTCATAGTTTTTGTCTACAACTGCGCTACTCCCTACCAATTCTTTAGTATTTGCCCTTGATATTAATAGATCATTTTGTTTAAGCAGATACTGCCTCTGTGGTTCAAGATTCGAAGGAAGTGCTTTATGCTCAAGCGGATTAAATTTACCTGAATTAACACAGCCTACTTTGAGAACACCATATTCATTTTCTTCAGCCAACCGAGCATCGCATTGTGGACTCCAACCTTGTTCGAAAGTACTAATCAAATATTTTAATCTTATAACATCCCAATGTTCCGGCACTTCCCCCAACCACTCAACACTAGAATCTTTCATCGGCACATCAGGATTTAGCCCTTTAGTCACGGCATGGCTAATCACTGCCTGACTTTTTTCTTTCAACAGTTCAATGAGTTGCTGTTGCTTCTCGATTAAGATATCGATTTTTGCGGTTTCGTGATCGAGGAAGGCCGCAATGCTATTTTGTTCTTTTTCAGATGGAAGCCATATTGAAAGATTACGTAAAATAGCTTGAGTCACGCTAAAGACTTTGACTCCCTTCACGGCAGTTCTGACTTGGGTTCTTAATTCTTGGCAATCCAAAAGATAAGCATAGAAACGAGCACTATCTCTTCTTAATGGACGAGAAATAATGGTGTGATAGCCAGCAAAGACTCTTGCATCGCTGATTAACTGGGTAAAGTTTCCTGAGCCATCAAGATCTTCTGATGTATCTGCAAAAACAATATCACCATTCAACAAAAGAGAATTACCATTGTCTTTTAGATATTTTTCATCTACGCATTTTAATGAATGAACCCGAGGGTCAACTTCAAATCCGTATTTTGAATGTACCTCACCATAGTTTATACATGGAATTCCTTCATCCCGTAGATTTTCCTTAGTAATAGTTAAACCCTTACCAAAGGCGAAATTATAGCGAAGTTTACTTAATTCCCAATGTCGCGGAATCGCCCCCAACCACTCAACACCAGAATCCTTATACTCCGGATACGCCTTATATTTAGCCATCAGGAATGTACCTCCTGCAGCAGCTTCATAATCTCGGCGCTGACCGCGTCCAGATCGGCATCAATCTCTTCTAGCTGGCGTGGTGGCTGATAGACGTAGAAATGGCGGTTAAACGGAATCTCGTAACCGACAATCCCCACTTCATTATCTTTAGCATCGCGTTTATCGGCATTAATCCAGGCATCGGCAACGTGCGGCAGCACTTCGGCTTTAACGTATTTCTCGATCAAATCACTGGTGGCAATGGCCGGATTTAACGGCACGTTCTCGTTATCACGCAGATCGCCATCCTGCTCGAACTCCACCACTTTGCCTTTGTATTCAAACGCACCATACAGCGGTTGCGCGGCTTCTTTCAGCACCTTCTTCACTACCGGTTCAGCGGCAGGTTTTTTAGTGGTGATGGCGTCGATAAACTGTTTGTTCTCTTTGGTATCCAGCTTCACACTTGCGGTTTTAATCGCGCCTTTCAGGGTCAGCTGGAACTCATTAAAATCGTTGCTCGCCCGCTCTTTGCCACCTGCTTTCGCCCCCAGCGCCTGCTGGATTTGCTGCGCTTTATCCATCAAGGCTCGTTGGGCCAGCCACAATTTGCTGTCCAGCAGGTCTTTAATCTGCTTCTCTTTTAGCTCGGCAAATTCCGCTTTAATAATGGCGCGTGCCTCCACTTCAATACCTGCAAAGTCACCGTAGTTATCATCTTGCCACTGTACGGAGAACTCTTCATACAGGCGTTCCATCGGCATGCTAAGCGGTTTGGTTGCAAAGCGCAGAGTGGCAATGGCTTCATCAGTTACCTGTGCCGACAAACGCAGCGGACGTTCGATGGTCAGGCGGCGATAGCCGAAATCGGTGCTGTTGAAGATTTTGCTGGCAAAGGTTTTCGGCGCTTCGGTTTTAGCGGTAGCAGACTGGCGGCCACGGTTAGATTTTTGCTCCGGTGCTTTCTCAAGACCTAACTCTTCAAGAGAAGTCGCCTCCACCACTTCAAAGTCACCAAAGGTCTGGGTGATAAGCTTAATGTCGTCTTCGCCCATCAGATTGCGCTTGGAGCCTAAAGACTTACGCATCTTGCCGCACAGGTTGGTGCCGTCAATGAGCTGGACTTTTCCCTTACGCTCGGCTGCTTTCTTATTCGACAGAATCCACACGTAGGTCGCGATGCCGGTGTTGTAGAACATATCTGTTGGCAGCGCGACGATGCCTTCCAGCAAATCAGCTTCCAGAATATAACGGCGGATCTCACTCTCACCACTTCCTGCCCCGCCGGTAAACAGCGGTGAACCGTTAAGGATAATGCCGATACGCCCGCCGTTGTTCACCGAGCCATCGACGTTGCCGCTATCGCGCATTTTGCTGATCAGATGCATCAGGAACAGCAGCGAGCCGTCAGACACACGCGGCAAGCCGGGGCCAAAGCGCCCGTTAAAGCCCTTCTGCTGGTGCTCGTCGTTAATCTCGCCTTCAATCTTTTTCCAGTCCACGCCAAACGGTGGGTTAGACAGCATGTAGTCGAACTGGTCCTGCGGCAGCTGATCGTTGGAAAGCGTATTGCCAAGTTTAATGCGGCTAACATCCTGGCCTTTGATCAGCATATCGGCTTTACAGATGGCGTAAGATTCCGGGTTCAGTTCCTGGCCAAAGGCACGCATCACCGCGTTCGGGTTCAGCTCGTACACGTATTCCATACCGGAAGAGAGGAAGCCGCCCGTACCGGCAGTTGGGTCATAAATGGTGCGGATGATGCCGTCTTTAGATAGCGCCGCATCATCTTCCATAAACACCAGCGAGGTGGTTAAGCGCACGATATCGCGTGGAGTAAAGTGCTCCCCGGCAGTCTCGTTTGAACTCTCCGCAAAACGACGGATCAGCTCTTCAAATACCAAGCCCATATCATGGTTAGAAATGGCTTTCGGGCTGAGGTCGGTGGTGGCGAATTTCTTAACGATTTTAAACAGCAGGTTGGCGTCTTCCAGCAGGCCAACAAACTCGCTGAATTTAAAATGCTCAAAGATTTCACGCGCATCCTTTGAGAAACACTGAACGTAGTTCTCCAGGTTTTCTTTGATGTCGTTCTGCCCCATCTTGCCGAGATCCATCGGCGAGGTATTGAAGAACGACAGTCCTTTGGTGGCACGTAAGAGAAACTTTTCTCGCCCTTCTTCCGGCAACGGGCTGGCCTTCAGCTTTTCCGCTTCCGCCACCACAGCTTCTTTGGTGGGGGCTAACACGCATTCAAGACGGCGTAACAGCGTAAAAGGCAGGATCACGCGCCCATACTGGGACTGTTTAAAGTCACCACGAAGCAAATCAGCTACCGACCAGATAAAGGCAGCCGTTTGAGAGAAGTTAGTGTTAGACATAATGTTTCCGCGAAAGCTTTAATAAATGATCCGTCGTGTGCGATCGACAACCTTATCGATACGGCAAACGCCAGATAGAATAATGAGATGAACAAAATCATACAGCGCACGTGCATGAGTACAAGCACCAAATGCCTTAGGTTAATGACTAACAAAATGTCATTAACATCGAGAATGCTAATGCGTTATATCGAACTAATATTCTTAGATAATACCAAAAAAACCGCAACCGAATGATTTTTATAACTTAAATTTATAAGATAAATCCAGCCATATCGCTAATGCTGAAGGATAGATAAGTTCTATGAAATCAATTAGAGTAATCTCATAAAAAATATTCTCCTCTTTTTGTTACTTATGGTGTGAAAAATGGACGTTTTTCTGGCCCCCGGCGTGCTGGTGCGTAATGGCATTTTATATATTGCTTCAATATTGAAAAACGATGCAGCTCCCGGCTATGTGACTATCTTATTAGTCGTCGCACTTTGTATTACCGTTGTACGCTGGCGAAAACTGGTTAAACGCCGCATTACTGCGCTTGGCAGCATCCATTCTATTATTGCCAAAACTCCGGAAGATGAATTTAGCCCACATGTTACCAACGTCGATGCCAGCATCGCTGCTTTAAACATGACCGAAGAACAGCAAAATGTAGCCGAGGCATGGAAGGAATATCGGGAAACCCATATTATCGACGATCGGGACGATAAATTTGTCGTTCGCAATGCTGTTCGCCCTAGTCAGTTTTTTAATTTAGATGATTTGCATTTCACGCAGGGCTTCTGGCGCATTGTTCCGGGATTATTTGTGACTGTTGGTCTGTCTCTGACCTTCCTTGGCTTGATTTCTGCGCTTAACTCGATGAGTACCTCACTGGACGATGGTGGCAGCGCAGCATTAGAAGGTTTGCTTACCATCGCTTCAGCGAAGTTCATCATGTCGCTGACTGGCCTATGCTGCTCAATAGTTTTTACCATAGGGTTGCGTAGTGGCACATCACAGCTGGAAAAAGCAGTTCATAGTCTCAATAGTTTGATTGAAAAACGCCTGACATTTATCAGTCTGGAAGATTTATCCATTAGCCAGCTAAAAGCGACGATTGAAAGCCGTGAACATTTCCGCAAGTTAGGCCTTGAGATGGTGGCAGAAATTGGTCGTCCACTTCGCGAAGATCTGCCAAAAGCAATAGCTGAATCCATCAGTTCCGCCATTACCCCTGTCATCGAACAAGTCAGCCGCTTAGGTAATGATGGTGTCGGTGAAATGGTTCAAAGCCTCTCCTCACGTTTTTCTGATGATGTTGGCCGAGCCTTGACGCAAGCCAGTGAACGTATTTCTCTGGCTGGCGATCAAATCAAATTGCTCGCGGAAAGAATGGATCAAAGCTCAGGAAAAATGGGCAACGAAATGGAAAGCGCGATTGGTCGCTTAGGCCAGGCGGTTGAAATCTTGCGGGAAGGCATGTCACAAACAGCGGAAACGGCAACGTCTGCATTCAATCAAGGTGCCGAAAATCTGCTGGCGACCATGAACTCAACACTACAAGGTATTAAAGACAATACGGGTGATGGCGCAAGAGCAATGGGCGAAGCAGCTGCAGATATGAAAGCCGCCGCCCTTGGGATCCGTACCGAACTAGAAGCCGCAGCAAAACAGGGTTCAGAAGCCGCACAAGCTCGTATGTCAGAATCAGCCTCACAAGCGAGCGATGCCATAGGCCACGCTGCGACACACATACTGAGCGCATTTGGTAATACTGCCGGAGAAATCACCAAAGCGACAGAAACGATGACACAGAAAGCGAGCAGCCAACTTCTTTCTCCTCTTTCCACTATTGCGGAAAAACTGGAAGGCGTCACGGGCATGCTTGAAGAAACAAGTACCGCTTTACGTCGTGCATCAGATGGCATTAAAGAGGGAGCCATTGCCTCTGAAAATGCATCAGGTAGCTTCCGCTCGTCGGCTCAATCGCTTACCGATGCAGCAGACCCGATCCGCGCGATGATGGAACGTATTGAAATCAGCACACGTCAACTGCGTGAGAGCAGTGAAAATAGTCTTTCCGCTATTGCCAACGCAGCGAAAACGAATGCTGAGCAATCCGCGATGACACTATCGGCGGCACAAGAGACATTGGGTGGACAGCAGCGTGCGGTTGAATCCACGCTGACGAACCTTCAGTCTCTGATTACTGCATTACGTGGCCAAGGCGAACGACTGGATGGTATTGATGAGAAGCTGGGCAAGGCGTTCGACGCTTATCAGGAACAAGTTGCCACATCTGTAGAAACGCTATTCGACCACGTGAAAACCATGCAGTCCGCATTGATGCCAGCACTAGATACAATGCAAAGTATTGTCGACCAGGCTGAAAACTTTGCGCCCAAACAGGGACGCATGTCATGAGAGGGAGCGCCAATCGTAAGCGTTCAAATGAAGAGGAAGAAGAATCCGTATTTGTTTCAATGACAGACATGACGGTGAGTTTCCTGTTTATTGTTATGGTGCTGCTCGCATTCTTTGCCAGCAGGTATAACGATAAAAATACGGTTCCCCGTGACGAATATGAGCAAGCGGTTCAGTCGCGCGATAAAACTATTGAAGATCTCCGTTCTGAAATAGCAATGTTGAAGCAAGTCGATCCTTTAGAACAGTATATGTCTCGCGCAGCAACGGCTCGCCTTAACCTGCTTTATCAGCTACGCGATAATCTCAAACAGTCTTTTCCATTGTTGCCAGTTGATGTTATTCCAGAGGAAGGAACTCTGCGCTTCCAGGGCGAAGGACTATTTATCAGCAATAGTTTTGCATTAAGCGATGATAAACGAAAGATTGTCGAAGCGCTGGCAAAAACTCTCGACTCACTCCTGCCCTGCTATACCTTTAGCCAGAATGGAGGTTGGAACAAAAGCTGTAATCCGTCATTCGCCATCATTGAGGCAGTCCAGATTGAAGGACATACTGACTCGAAAGGTGATGAGGTTTATAACCTGAATCTTTCGACTAACCGTGCAATAACGACTTTTACCAGCATGCTTTCGGCTGCACCGGATTTGGTCGCACATTTCAATATGCGGCATCAGCCGGTTCTTTCGGTTGCTGGCTACGGAAAAATGCGCCCTGTTCGTCCTAATGATACACAACAAAATATGGCAATGAATCGCCGCATCGATCTCCGAATTATTATGCATACACCGGCTAATGCTGCAGAAATTGAAGACATTCGCCAGCGTCTGATTGAACCTTTGAAGAAGAGTACGCCATGAAATTGAGCGATATTTTTCTCAAGCCAGTCGCACTTCTCAAGCCAGCAATAGCGGAATCAAAAGGTTTATCGTTCAAGATTAAGGCCATTCATGAGCGTTGGCCTGACGTAGTCAGAGAAATTGCCGAACGCGATCGTGAAAAGGTTTTACGCAAACTGCTCGGATATGTAGAGCGCTGGCAGTGGGATGAGGTAAAAATGTCATTCATCTGCTCCGGCGCGCCGATTGTTTTTGATAAAGAATTCAGAACTCAGGGCGCTTTTGCCGTGCTGCAAGAGTTTTATCTACGGGAAACCATTGTTACTGATTCATCTCCCTTTATTTCCGCAATGATTTCGGCATATATCCGCAGCTACGAGCCCGGTTCAGCGCACACAAATAAAATTAAAAACTGTCTTGATATCGCCAGCGAGCATATGAGCGATAAATGGAAAGAGGTTATCGATCAATTGCCTGAATTCTTTGACGCTAATCAGGCGCATCAGGCGTTGGCCGAAAAAATGGTGCTGATGGACTCACCGTGGAAAGAGCTCAAGCAGTTTGGCATCACACGCCCGCACGAGCCGGGTTTAATGTCGCATGCTCATCTGGCGTATATCGCATTGCTGGCGCCTGAATTACATGAAAAAGCAGCTATTGAGAAGCTATTTGCCTGGTTGAAACCCGATGGCAAAAGTAACGCGTTAATGGATGGAGCTTCTGAGGCTATCAATGTATTGTTATCGCATTGGCTGTATAAGCAACCCGGCGAAGAACTCTCACGTTTTCTGACTGAAACATTGGTAGCTTTTTACGAAGACCCGCGCCTGAGTCGCGGTGGCGTGTGGGGTAGCGTGGATGAACAATGCCGTAACCTCATCATCAATTGGCTGACGCGTGAGAACATTCTGTTCTTCCTGGATGTGGTCTCAAAAGTGGAAGACAGCCATATGTGGGAACCACGGCGTAAATTTTGGTTAGGACTTTATAACCAAGGAAAAATCACTGCAGCGTGGGTGGCGTTTAGCCCAATAGCCTCCCAAAAAGCAAAAGAAATAAAAAGTTCTATGAGGGACTCTTCAACGCTGAACTTCGGAATTCAAACTGCTCCTGGCCATCGTGATAAAACCTCATTGCTTATTTTACAAATTGGTAAATGCATAGTCATTGAAGGTTCACACAATTATAAAGTTCATATTTTCAGAAGTGATAATAAACACAGCCCAAAACTATACCAATTAGCATACAACTGCGAACAAATCCGTATGCTGCCGAACCCTGTTGCTATTCCACATTTAAGCAGTTGGCAGGATAAAGTGCGTGAACAAATTGAGTATCTGTCATGACATTTAACTTCAATCATAATGCAGAAATGATCACTCTGAATATCGCTGAAGAAAAACAGAGTTTAATCAATCGTCTGTTTAGGCGGCAGCAACCCGTAACATTATCAGGCCTCACGCATAGCGATCGTGCCTTAGCTTTCGCTATAGCCGATCTGAAAGCCTTGGCGGAAGAATTTGAAGAAAATTTGCATATAAGTCATGACTCTATACAAATGAGTCACCGGCTAGCTGGCCTGATTGACTCAGAAACAGCACAGAATCTATGCTTACCTCCTCTTGTCGATCTGACACTAAAAACCGACATTGAAGGTTCATTAGGTAGCGATAGTTTTCGTTTACAGCATCAATGGCTACGCAACGGTGTTCGCCAAATACCACAACGAACGGGGGCAATTTTAGCCACATCGCAGGGGTTACGCCGGCTGCCATTGTGGATGATGGAGGCCATTGAAGTCGCAGAAAAATTTACACCGGGCGGCGGCGAAGCATCCGACTGGGAATCACTGGCTCGTTTCAGGCAGTCTCTCGACCCCGGCATCGAGATGGGCAATGAGATCAATGCCGTTCGGGTATCGATGACCGATTTTATGCAAGGTTTAGAAGTCTGCATTGCCGATCGTTTCTCTATTTCCACCAGCTCAAATGGCGCTGACGATTTCGAAATAGTCCCATTCTCAGGTAGGAACATAGAAGAACTAGAAAATAACGGAGAAGCAGTCAGCGAAGCTGCAGGTGAGTTACGCGAACAAACTTTACGTCGTTTCCAGCAGCGTGTCAGAACCCAAGGGGCGCTTTCCGCCTATCGTGTTGGTGAAGGCAATTATCTGGTTATTGACCGAAGCGCACGTCCAATTCTTGACATCATGGTGCAGAAACAAAAGTCTGTTCCTGAAGAGCGACGCGCTTTTATCGAAAACCCACGACCAGCAATTACCGATGCTGTTGAAAAATACCTGAGGCAATCAGGTAAGCTGGAAGGGCTCGACGAGGTCAGCGAGGAGGAAGCCATTGAAGCCGCCTCTGGTCCCGCTTTTATAGAAACCGTTGAATATTCCGAACGCGTTAAAGGTATTTTACATTACCGAAAAGGGGCTGTTTCACCCCCAATGACTGGCGAAACGGTCTGGTTACCAGAGGTAATTCCCGACGCCCTGGTTAAAATTATTGATGCGATGGATAGTCACGCACTGGCAAGTGTCTGTGAGCAGATACGTCATGCCTTAGATACATCGCAACAAGAAGTTGAGGTTGCTTCTTATCCAATTAACGCTACCGAAGACACGTTAGGCGCACTTGAAAAACGACTGGCTGATCTTAAAGAAATGGAAGCCGCGACAGAAATAACAGAAAAAAAAGACAAGCCTACAGTTGATAACCCACCTGCTGCTACGGTTATCCTGGATACCAAAGATAATTTTGAAGAAATATCTTGGAGGCCGGATCTTACAGAACGCCCCGTATTTATCGACGAGCAACTGCCTGCAGGCGTTAAAACTGCATTGCGATCTCATCAACTAGAGAGCTTTAACCTGCAACTTTCTTCGTGGAAGTCAGGAATGCCAGGTATCTTGAACGCAGATGAACAAGGATTAGGTAAAACGCTGCAAACCATTGCATTTCTTCGCTGGTTAAAAGAGAACAACCGCGTCAATACTGCCAGTAATAAAGAACGCGGACCAATATTAATTGTGGCTCCCACATCCCTGCTGGAAAATTGGAATGCAGAGGTAGCACAGCATACTGATAGCGAAGGACTCGGCCATTTGCTCCGCCTATATGGTTCATCATTAAGTCAGTATAAAAATTTCGATGCTAAAGGTGTCGAGACAAAAGATGGTACTCACTTACTGAATTTTCGGCAGCTACATGAAGCGATCGATGAGGGTAAAGGCCATCGCTTCTGGATATTAACAACTTACACAACGCTCACCAATTATCAGCATTCCCTTGCAAAAATTCATTTCTCAGCCGTTGTCTTTGATGAAATACAAACAATAAAAAATCCTGATTCGCTTCGTGCTCGTGCCGCTCGAGCCATCAATGCTGACTATCGAATTGGTCTTACAGGTACACCTATAGAGAATACAACAAGTGACTTATGGGCGATCATGGATCAACTGGTTCCCGGATCTCTGGATACGTTACGTAATTTCAATAGCCTGTACAACGAACCTGATGAACAGAATATGCTTCAACTGTACCAGCAGGTCTTTGAACCTCACAATCAGCTACCGCCCTTAGCATTTCGTCGTTTAAAAGAAGACGTTGCGAAAGAGCTACCCTCTAAAACACGTTTTTTACATCCTCGTTTAATGCCTGAAGGCCAGGCAATTGCCTACGAAACTGCCCGGCTCAAACTTTCTCAAGGTGGCCCTGGTGCCGCACTGAAAATGCTACAGCATATACGTGGTGTTTCAGTTCACCCGGCGATGGAGATGAGTGGGAACAGTCAGAGTTTTATCGATGCTTCTGCTCGCCTGAATGCATGCTTCAAAATTCTGCATCGTATTAAAGCAAAAGGTGAACGTGTCCTGGTTTTCATTGAGCATCGAAAGATGCAATTTCGTTTTATGGAGTTAGCGCGACAAGAATTTGGCCTTGAGATAATTGATCACATTAATGGCGATACATCTATCCAAAAACGTCAAGCTATTGTACGGCGATTCCAGGGCCATCTTGAACAGGATGGTGGTTTTGACTTATTAGTTCTCGGTCCCAAAGCGGCAGGAACAGGCCTGACATTAACTGCCGCCACTCACGTTATTCACTTGTCTCGCTGGTGGAATCCGGCTGTTGAAGAGCAATGTAATGATCGTGTTCACCGCATCGGACAAAAGTATCCCGTTCAAATCCATATTCCTATGGCCATCCATGCAGGTTATCAGGAGCATTCTTTCGACTGTTTGCTTCAAGGACTCATGTCACGAAAGAGAAACTTAGCGCAGGCTGCACTCTGGCCAATGGGTGACAGCGCAGGTGACATATCACAACTGCAAGCGGCCTTGAAAAAGGAACAAAGTGAAACAAATGGGGATATTCTGGAAATTAGTATTCAAATGATGTTTGAAAGAGATGCTGAAACTGATGGTGCCCAGATGAATGACGGCTCCTATCGGATAAGCTAATTTCCATAATGTTTTTAAATCATAATAGAAGGTAACAAGGAAGGGTCACTATACCGATACTTAACAAGTAGCACACATATTAAACTTCGCTTATTAATTGGGTGGACGTCACTAACTAAAGCAGCGTCATTCTAAGACTAAATCTCTCTATTTTGGATCCCTATATACCTTTAAAGGCTTATATCGGTGATATTATTATTTAATATTTCATTGGTTAACCAGATAGATATGCAGTATTGATTATCAACATTTAGCATGGGCGAATAATTAATGACTTATGTCACATCCAGCAGGAGTAAAAAATGCCTCTAGATCTGAGCAATACACTTGTAATTGGCATTAGTGCCACGGCTCTTTTTGACATGAGCGAATCAGATCGGATGTTCCGAGATACCTATGCGACCGATCCTGACAGTGCCATTGAAAAGTATCGTGCATATATGCTTGAACACGAAAACCAGCCTTTACAGCCCGGAACAGGCTACCCCTTAGTCAAAGCGCTTCTGGGTCTGAACCAATATCGCCAACCGGATGATAAATCACCGTTGGTTGAGGTAGTCGTGATGTCACGAAACAGTCCTGATACGGGTATCCGCGTACTGAATACTATTCGCTACGATAAGCTATATATCACACGCTCTGCCTTCACAGCTGGCGAAACGGTCGCTGATTATCTTGACGCCTTTGATGTTGATCTATTTTTAACAACTAGCGTAGATGATGCGCAAAAAGTCATCGATTCTCGATTTTGTGCCGCTGCAATATTAAAAGATCCGCCTTCAGGTTATTCCGAAATCCCTGATGGGCAAGTTCGCATTGCTTTTGATGGTGATGCAGTTCTTTTCTCAGATGAAAGCGAGTTGGTTTATAAAACTCAGGGTATGGAAGCCTTTCATGCCCAAGAAGATGCGCAGCAAGATATCCCAATGGCAGAAGGCCCCTACGCGACTCTGCTAAAAAAACTAGCGAAACTTCAAGACCGTCTACCTACTCGAATGGAATATTCACCTGTTCGTATTGCTCTAGTTACCGCCAGAAACAGCCCTTCGGAAATGCGGGTAATTAAAACCTTAAGGAGTTGGGGTGTATATGTTGATGAGGCTTTTTTCCTTGGAGGAGTGGAAAAAACTAAAGTACTTCAGGCATTTAAACCTCATATTTTCTTTGACGATCAAGATGTACATTTAAATGCTGCAGCGAAACTTGTTCCTTCTGGCAAAGTGCCTTACGCCAATAACTCAGAACTATTTAACGCTTCATAGTCGATACAACATTCCGGGAATATATCATGGTTCCCGGTTAGTATTATTTACAACCAACGTTTCAAATTATCTTAGCTTCTTCTTATTTATGCCCATCAAATTTGATTGGTCAATCATCGTATTCTAGCTTTTTATTCCAGTCACTATGAGATCTACACAATAAAATATCAGTGAGTTATTAGGTTTCTTCAGCGGTGAGATAGTGAATCAGGTAACACTCATAAAAAGTTGGAGTTGCTTCCACACAAAGTGCCTAGATATTGGATCGTTGATAGCACCTCATATAACAGGATATTATGACCTTCAAAGCTGACATTACCCCCGACATAAAAATCAGATAATTTAAAAAACGTCAATTTTATATTAATAAAAATTCAATAAAAAATGCATAAAGCTTAAAAAATTAAATACTCAGATAAAATGAAAAACATCATAATCAATCAACCACAATTAAAATATCTAAAACTAACATTGAAAATTTTTACTCAAGTTAACTCCCTTAATAAAAAAAGTAAATCAAACAGCAAAAAGAGAAAGACTCATGAACTTTCTCTTTTAAATTTAAAATCACATATATCTCATACACTATAAAACCATCATCAGAAATACACTATCAGCCTGGCATTGTTAATTATGAAACCACCTTGTTACTTTATTAGTGGAGATATTTATCTTTTTAAAATCGTACTCATTCTTGTCATTTTCATAGCATGTTAACTCATCAAAATACCAGAATTTATCATCTGAGTGATAAGCTATATATTTTTCAGTGTTAAATCCAAAGTAGTAATAATTCCCTTCATTTTTCATTACATTTCCATGACAAAAAGCAGTAGTCCTCCATTCGAATTTAACACCATTATCTATACTATAGTAGGCTAGGTTACCTACCCATAAAATTAACGCATTCATAATTAATGCAACTGCACACAAAAAAACCAAATACTTAATTCCATTGCATTTATTTAAGTTATTGTCCATATAAAAAAACAAAACACAAACAACAAGCTGAAAAAACATACTAAACACAACAATAAAAAAAACCATTTTTAATAAAAATGAAAGCCATGGTGACAATGAAATATCTATCGAAGCAATTTGTAAAAAAACACTACTAGAAAGAGTGCTAACCAATGAATATATTAACGGGATGGAAGCGGCGAAAATCCATCGTGTGTCTTTTATTTTCTTAGTCACTGAGTCATCAAATTCGAAAAATGAAAAGAAAACCATGAATAATGAAAATAGAAAAAAGCTTAATAATGACCATCGTGCAGATAAAATAAACCCGGCACCTAAAAAATAAATAGAAGCAATAAAACTCAAGATTGCAAAATAAGTAATCAATCCAGATATTGAATTACCCTTCTGATTATCCGGCTTAAAAAAGAACATAAACTGAGTCTTAACTCTACTTCTGCATCTAAATGCTTGATATATTAAAAAAGAAACCAACACCAAAGATAATATTTTTTTACAAGGTAAGTTAAACTTTGCTAGCATTACGCTTAATATAACAAACACTAAAATTGTCATATCAAAATTATATTTTTTAAAAAACATATAAAGCCCCATATAGTTAATAACCTTAAAGTTATTTATTTGTATTTTATAATGAATGAAGTTTGAAAAAATCAAAACATACCAGAGAAAACCTAATTATCAAAAAGCACCATCAAAACGATACTGTAAACGCCAATATTTAGATCCGTTAGGATGCACCATTAAATGCATCCCTTCTCCATCAGTCAGCTTGTAAGCTTTATCTGCGGGTTTTGCAGTTCTTACCGTCACATCAGTAAGCAGCATTTGCTGCTCTCCGTTGCTGGCTGTTGGTACAAGATTCCATTGAACAGGGATATACCATCACATATACCAACAGATAATAGTTGATGTAGGTTGATGTCGGTAGGATTGTGTAGCGTGAAGATGCGCCAAAACACGCTAATTATCTGAATTTCAGGCATAAAAAAAGACGTCAGTTGACGTCTGTTTACTTCGAAATGGTACGCCCTACAGGATTCGAACCTGTGACCTACGGCTTAGAAGGCCGTTGCTCTATCCAACTGAGCTAAGGGCGCATTGAACTGTCGATTGGCAGTGCAGCGGACTCGGATTATACGGGCAGAGCGAATTGAGTCAATGGCTTTTGTCTTTACTGCTTAATGACTGAACAATTTAGCTTTATTTCTTTGATTGAGGCCACCAAAAGTCTTAAGAAATACTAAAACTTGGGTAGCCTCCTCTGCTTTCTGGCTATTTATTTAATGCGGCGGCGATCACCCTTGCCGATGCCTGGAAGGCGATGTTTTCATAGGCGGTGAGTTCGGGCAGTAAACTTTGTACCACGCCCTTGCGGCCAATAATCGCCGGGTGGCCGATGTAGACTTTTTGGCTTTCGCTCCAGGCCGATACTGGGTAAACGGTGTTGGCGTCGGATAATATGGCGTCCACCAGCCGCGCGGTGGCGGTGGCGATGCCAAAGCTGGTCCAGCCTTTGCCTTGCAGGATTTGCCAGCCGCCTTGGCGTACCGAGGCATCCATCTGCGCCCAGTCTACCGGGCGGTCGCCCGCCAGCTGCGCAACCGGTATTCCCCCGATAGCAACCGTGCTCCAGGCGACGAACTGGGATTCGCCATGTTCGCCTAATACATAACCCTGCACGCTTTTTGGGTCGACGCTGAAGAATTCACCGACTACACGTTTCATACGGGCGGTATCAAGCGAGGTGCCGGTACCAAAGACCTGCGAAGGCAGCAGCCCGCTGGTCTGTTGGATAATCTGGGTGATCACATCACACGGGTTGGTGATGTTGACGATAACGCCCTGAAAACCGCTGCTGATAATACGAGGCACAATCTCTAACACTGCCGCCCGGGTTTCAGCCAGCTCTTCCAGGCGATCTTCTTTGAGTAGCGTGGTTGGGCCAACGGCTATCACAATCACGTCGGTATCGGCCAATTCGGCGTAATCACCGGCAATGATGGAAACTCGCGATGGCGTGAAGGAGGCCATATCGCGCAGCTCTAACGATTGCACGTGGGCTTTTTTTTCATCCTGGTCGATAAGTACCAAGGTATCGCACAATCCCTGTGTCACTAATGAAAATGCTGTGTCAGCGCCTACGTGGCCGGCACCGATAATGGCAACTTTGCGAGTCATTGATCTTTTCCTTATATGAATTAGCGATCAATTGAAGGGGAATCGAAATTTATAAGCACAAAAACCATACTGATATTGGTTCGTTCCCGAACAGAAAGCAATGTGGTTAACAATATAAAAATATAGGAAAAAATCGATTTTTATCAAACAGGTGCTTATAACAAACTCGACTTTAGTAACGAGTAAACCGTCTTAAGTCGATTCAACGCCTGACAGCGCAGCTCGCTTCTGACAAAATAGCGTGATTCCCGACTTTTTATTAATTTGATGGACTTTCTCCCAGATGGCAGCAACGATTATTGATGGTAAAACGATTGCGCAGCAGGTTCGTAGCGAAGTAGCTGTGCAGGTTCAACAACGTTTGGCAGCAGGCAAGCGCGCGCCCGGCCTGGCGGTAGTGTTGGTGGGTGAAAACCCAGCCTCAGAGATTTATGTCGCGAACAAACGTAAAGCCTGCGAAGAAGTCGGTTTTATCTCTCGTTCTTACGATTTACCGGCGACAACGAGCGAAAGCGAGCTGCTGGCGCTGATCGATGAGTTGAATAATGACCAGGCTATCGACGGTATTCTGGTGCAGTTACCGCTGCCAGCTGGTATTGATAATGTGAAGGTGCTTGAGCGCATCTTGCCGGATAAAGACGTTGATGGCTTCCATCCGTATAACGTCGGCCGCCTGTGTCAACGCGCCCCGAAACTGCGACCTTGTACCCCG
This sequence comes from Rouxiella sp. Mn2063, assembly GCF_049319665.1. Classification (NCBI taxonomy): domain Bacteria; kingdom Pseudomonadati; phylum Pseudomonadota; class Gammaproteobacteria; order Enterobacterales; family Yersiniaceae; genus Rouxiella; species Rouxiella sp. Mn2063. The sequence continues at coordinate 191,705 of NZ_JBMOUD010000009.1, forward strand.
CGCGGTATCGTGACCTTGCTGGAGCGTTATAATATCGATACTTACGGCCTGAATGCCGTGGTGATTGGCGCTTCTAATATCGTTGGTCGCCCGATGAGCATGGAGCTACTGCTGGCGGGATGCACCACCACCGTGACGCACCGCTTTACCAAAAACCTGCGTCACCACGTTGAGCATGCCGATTTAGTAGTAGTGGCCGTGGGTAAACCAGGCTTTATTCCTGGTGAATGGATTAAACCTGGCGCGATTGTTATCGATGTCGGGATTAACCGTCTGGAAGATGGCCGCGTTGTCGGCGATGTGGAATTTGATGCAGCGGCAGAACGTGCGTCGTTTATTACTCCCGTTCCTGGCGGCGTTGGTCCAATGACCGTAGCAACACTGATTCAAAATACCTTGCATGCGTGCGAGGAATATCACGACGTAACCCCAAACTAAGACAGGACTGAATGGAAACTTTTTATCTCGAATCTCACCCGCATGTAGAACTTTGTGACCTGCTGAAATTTATGGGCTGGTGCGAAAGTGGTGCAGCAGCTAAAGCGGTGATTGCCGAAGGTCTGGTTAAGGTCAACGGCCAAGTTGAAACCCGTAAACGCTGCAAGATCCTCGCCGATCAACAAGTCGAGTTCGCTAGCAGCAAGATGGTTGTGAAAGCGTAAATACCCGCATCACCGTCTGAGTAATCTATAACTAAAAAAGCGCGCCTCGAGTCGATCCTGGCGCGCTTTTTATTTACCGAGGCGGTGAACCCCGCTTAGACTTTTACCGGCGTTCGTTTTGAAACATCATCTTTAAAGAAGATAAAGAACAACACGGAAATCACAGCAGCAACAGCCGCCGGATAGATCCAAAAACTCTGCCACTGTACTAAAGATTGCGGCCCGACATCGGTAACGGTGTGATTAAATATTTGCCCGCAAATCGTCGAGGCAAATAACAATCCCACGCCGTTAGAGACAATAAATCGCAGGCCTTGCGCTTGTGCTTTGATATCCGGTTGAGCTTTGCTATCAACATAAATATCCGCCGCCGAAAAGAAGAAATCCCAGCAAAAGCCCTGCAACAATAACCCCAGCACCACTAACAGCAAGTTGCTGTCGACCGCGGCATAAGAGAAGCACAGTGAGCGGATAATCCAGCACACTGCACCGAGCATCAGCGTAATTTTAAAACCGGTTTTCAGCAGGAAAAGCGACAGCAGCAACATAAAGATGACTTCACTGGCGATACCTATTTGCATCACCGAGGCGGCATTATCAAACCCCAACGCTTTGATGAATACCGGGATATAGGCCGAATAAGCGGTTTTGGGGATCATCAGTACAAAAATACTCAGCATCAGAATCGAGAAGTTGCGATCTTTAAACAGCGATAACGCATCAAGACACAGCAGATCTCGCAGCGTAAATACCGTTCCTTTGGCTTTTGGTGGCGTATTGGGCAATGTGAAACAATATAATCCCAATGCTACGCCAGTCACTGACGCGATATACCAGGTCATGGTATCGCCGGAGAAACCCATCTGACCGAGAATAAAACCAATCACCATAAAACCGAACGTGCCGAACACACGGATCAACGGGAAGTATTTCACGCCGTTGATATGACTAAAGCTGATGCTGTTGGAGAGCGCGGTGGTAGGATAAAACAGTAATCCGACCAGGAAAATCATCAATAAGGTCATGTTAATATTGTGCGCCTCGATAAAATGCGGCACGCACAATAGCAATATGGCGTTGATTAAGTGCAAAACGCCCATCACCTTTTGTGACGCGAAAAAGCGATCCGCCACCATACCGATAAACAGCGGAGAAATTATTGTCGCCACGCCGAGCAAAGCGTATGAAGAGCCAATAATGGCCGACATGCCGTAAGTGCTCAGCACCAGTCCCATCGTCATATTCCACGCACCCTGCATGAAATACTGAATAAACATCATCGCCAGTAAACGCGGCGTTTTATTCCAGTCCATCGGTGTCATTTCCTAGTCGAGGTTAATTATTAATCCATCGTAAGCCACCACAATGTCTTTATCATGACAAGCCGCGACGAGTTCGTCATGCAGCAGTTTACCGCTATGAGAAATATGGGACACCACCAGTTGGCTTTGTGCCGATAAGCAGCCGATGTTGGTGAGCTTTTGCTGCGCAGCGAATACCGTTTCCAGGCTCATATGATTGTCGCTGCGGGCGTTGCCGTTAAACCCGTAAGTACATTCCAGCACCGCCAAATCCAGAGGTTTATCTTGCAGCCATTGCCAGGTAAGTTCGGGGAACCAGCCCGAATCATGCCCATAAAAAATGCGCTGTCCGCCCCGCTCTATCACATAGACATAGCACAGCTCCCATTTGGCATGATTGGCCAGCAGCGGCGTAATGAGATAGCCGTGCGATTCAACGGTGACAAACGGCACCAGACAATGAAAGGCAAAGCGCTCGCTGCTGTATCCGGGCAGTACCGCGGCGCAGCCGTTAATGGCGCGATCGTTGCCAAAAATCTCTAACGGATGATCGATATTAAAGCCGTAACCTTCCATGCGGCTAAACAGCTCGCCAACGTTGAAATGATCGGGATGCGTGTGGGTGAAAAGCAGGTCAGTAATGCGCGTTGCGTCAATATCATCGCGCAGAAGTTGATGGCTAAACTCCGGGGCCATATCAATCAACATCACATCGTCGATCAGCGCCGAGGAGTGGGTACGTAAATCTTTCCCTTTAAGCTTGCGAGCCTGTATGCAGTGCTCACAGCGACAAAATGGGTTGGGGATCCCTTCGGAAGCCGCCGATCCAAGAAAATGTATTTTCATTTTTTATCCTGTTATCAATCCATTGCTAACATCGCCCGCCAACAAAATGGCGCGGCGGCGTTTAACTGGCAAATCTTGTGTAGGTCAATACTAGATCAGGATAAAAAGTGAACAAGCTGAGTTTGTCGAATGGGTGACCATGATCAATCATGCAGAGGAATTAACACCGACGCTGCACAATCTGCAAAACGCCGGTGCGTATTTTTAGCCTGTTTTAAGTCAGCTTTAAGCCGTTTTCGTGGTGAAGAAAGCGCTGGTCTGGTAAGGCACGGTGACGATCTCTTTTCCTTGTAATTCGGCTTCACCCTCAACCATCTGGCGGATCTCGGCAATCACCTCATCCTGCACCTCTGTAGGCAACGCTGCGATAAAGCTGGTTGAACGCACGCGGTTATAAATCACATCTTCAACCGGCCCGGTATGGCCAAAACCAAAATTCTGCTCTTCTAGTGGAGCGAAACCTGCAAATGGAAACTGTTTGCGCCATTCGCCGGTATAAAAGCGCGGCGCATCGCCTTCGTGGCGGTCGGCAATCTCATTCATCTTATTAACCCAGCTCACGCGGATATCACGCATGTTCCAGATCATGGCCAATTTACCACCCGGTTTAAGCACACGGTGGATTTCCGCCAACGCCTGCGGCGTAGAGAACCAGTGGAAGGATTGTGCACAGATGATCGCATCAACGGAGTTATCAGGCAGCGGGATAGATTCTGCAGTACCGGCCAGCGCTTGTACCTGCGGCAAGGCCGCTGCAAGCTTTTCCAACATCTTAGCGACGGGCTCAATGGCAATCACCGATGCGCCGGTATCGACTAAACGCGGTGTGAATTTGCCGGTTCCGGCGCCAAGATCAACTGCCGTCATACCGGCACGTAAACCAATGTTTTCCCGCAGCCAGTCGGCAACTTCCGCCGGATAATCCGGACGACCTTTCACGTAGCGATCGGCATTAGCCTGATAACCTTCGGCAGCGGCGTGATGTACAGACGGTGAAGATGTTTTCATGAATTTATCCTTCTCAAAAAATGGTGATAACTCGGCCAGTAATATTTGCTGGCTCGCTAATAACGCACTGTATAGAAGGTTAGAAATGATTAAAAATGCATAACCAGTGCTATATACATACTTTTAAGGTATGGATTGGAAAGTAGCAGTACCAAATTTAAAATTGCAGAAAGGTCGGGATCGGAAAAAAGAATTATTGCAAAAGAAACGCTGCCAAAGTTTCCCCTGGCAGCGTATGGCTGAATTGATTACTTACGACGCCAGGTTGTCCCTTGCGCACCGTCTTCCAACACAATGCCCATCTCGTTCAGGCGGTCGCGAGCCTGGTCAGCCAGTGCCCAGTCTTTACTAGCGCGTGCATCTTTACGCTGTTTGATCAGCGCTTCAATCTCAGCAACTTCGTCGTTGTTATCGGCTTGTGCGCCGGATTGCAGGAACTGCTCTGGATCTTGAGCCAACAAACCAAGCACACCGGCCAGTTGACGCAGCTCTGCTGCCAAACCGTTAGCTGCGGCACTATCTTCCGTTTTCAGACGGTTGATATCACGCGCCATATCAAACAGTACGGAATAGGCTTCTGGGGTGTTGAAGTCATCATCCATCGCCGCACGGAAGCGAGCAATAAACTCTTCACCACCGGCAGGGGCTGCATTCACATCGGTGCCGCGCAGCGCGGTATACAGACGTTCCATCGAAGTACGCGCCTGCTTGAGGTTTTCTTCGCTGTAGTTCAGCTGGCTACGATAGTGGCCGGACATCAGGAAGTAACGCACGCTTTCAGCATCGTAATATTTGAGCACATCACGCACGGTGAAGAAGTTATCCAACGATTTAGACATCTTCTCGCGGTCAATCATCACCATTCCAGAGTGCATCCAGGTATTCACATACGGGCCATCGTGCGCGCAGCAAGACTGAGCGATTTCGTTTTCATGATGCGGGAACATTAAGTCTGAACCGCCGCCGTGAATATCAAAATGGGTGCCCAGCTGTTTGCTGTTCATCGCCGAACATTCGATATGCCATCCCGGACGACCTTCGCCCCACGGCGATGACCAGCTTGGTTCGCCGGCTTTAGACATCTTCCACAGCACAAAGTCCATCGGATTGCGTTTGATTTCAGCAACTTCAACTCGTGCGCCGGCTTGCAGTTGATCCAGATCCTGGCGCGATAATTTGCCGTAGTTAGGATCACTTGGCACAGAGAACATCACGTCACCGTTCGCGGCAACATAAGCGTGATCGCGATCCAGTAAGCGCTGAACGATCTCAATAATCTCGGCAATATGGCGCGTCGCACGCGGTTCAAGGTCTGGCGGCAAGATGCCCAGCGCGTCGAAATCGGCGTGCATTTCGACAATCATACGGTCGGTCAGGCAGTTAAAATCTTCGCCGTTGTCGTTAGCACGTTTAATAATTTTATCGTCAATATCGGTGATATTACGCACGTATTTCAGATCATATCCTGAATAACGCAAATAACGGGCAACCACATCAAAAGCAACAAAAGTACGACCATGACCAATGTGACAGAGGTCATAAACAGTGATCCCACACACGTACATCCCCACTTTGTTAGCGTGGATTGGCTTGAATTCCTCTTTTTGGCGACTCATGGTGTTAAAAATCTTTAGCATCAGGCTATTCCGTGTGTGTGACGTACATGTTTAATTTAGGGAATTTGTATCGACGACTTTGCAAGGATATCGATCCTTAGCGTTTTATAATATAACGAAAACCCTTTGACCGAAATGGTCTAAGCCTGATTACAGGCAGGTTCCCTGATTAATATTGTTATAATATAACATCATAAAGGCTGATTTCTGCCATTTTTTACTTAATTTGGGGGAGGGAACGCGAGGGGCTGACGCGTACTTTTGAGTTATGGTATAAGAAAAGGCTATAGTACCGCCTCACACAACGAGCACACTCTAACAAAACCAGGATGATTATTATGGTAACTTTTCACACCAACCACGGCGACATCGTCATCAATACCTTTGCTGACAAAGCGCCGGTCACCGTTGAAAACTTCCTGAACTATTGCCGTAAAGGTTTCTACGACAACACTATCTTCCACCGCGTGATCAATGGCTTCATGATCCAAGGCGGCGGTTTTGAACCAGGTATGAGTCAGAAAACTACCGATGCGCCAATCAAAAACGAAGCGAACAATGGCCTGAAAAATACTCGTGGCACATTGTCTATGGCTCGTACTAACGATCCACATTCTGCTACCGCGCAGTTCTTCATCAACGTAGCTGATAACGATTTCCTGAACTTCAGCGGCGAAAACTCTCAAGGCTGGGGTTACTGTGTATTTGCAGAAGTAACCGACGGTTTGGATGTTGTTGATAAAATCAAAGCGGTAAAAACTGGCCGCAGCGGCATGCACCAAGACGTGCCAAAAGAAGATGTGATCATCACCAGCGTTACCGTTAGCGAATAATCGTTTTCGATGACCACGCTGTTTATCGCAGATCTTCATCTTTGCGAACAGGAACCGGCAATTACTGCCGGTTTTCTGCATTTTTTACGCCACGATGCCCCACAAGCCGACGCGCTGTATATCCTTGGCGACCTTTTTGAAGCCTGGATTGGCGATGATGATCCTCAGCCATTACATGCCCAAATCGCCGCTGCTCTCAAACAGTTGCATCAACAAGGTGTACCCTGTTTTTTTATCCACGGTAATCGCGATTTTCTGGTCGGACGCCGCTTTGCGCGCGAAAGTTTGATGAGTTTACTGCCGGAGCAGAAAGTATTGGAGTTGTACGGCCACCGTGTGGTGATCCTACATGGCGATACGCTGTGTACCGATGATATCGGCTATTTAAAATTCAGAAAGAAAGTCCATAATCCGCTGATCCAAAAACTGTTCCTGGCATTGCCGTTAAAATGGCGACTGTCGATTGCCAGCAAAATGCGCGCCGACAGCAAAGCCTCAAATAGCAGCAAGTCGATGGATATTATGGATGTGAATCAACAGGCCGTACGGCAAACGATGCAAGCAACCGGTGCCGAATGGATGATTCATGGACATACCCATCGCCCCGCCATTCATGATGTTGACCTCGTTCAGCAACATGGCCTGCGCGCCGTGCTCGGTGCCTGGCATGAACAAGGTTCGGTCATTAAAGTGACTGAAAGCGGTATGGCGCTTATCGAGTTCCCTTTCGGCCAGTCCGCTTTACCCTCTATTTAACTTTATAAGCCAATTTAACGTTATAAACCTGTTTAAACCGGTACGCCGCTATGGAAACGGAACTGCTGATCCGGTGTTAAAATCAGTTCCGCTTCTACCCTTCCCAGTTCTTCAACTCGCTCACTGATATCTTGACCGGCGTATTGCTGCGCCAACGCCAGATAATCCTGGAAATGACGCGCTTCAGAGCGTAGCAACGAGGTGTAAAAACGCGATAATTCGTGGTCCAGGTAAGGGGCGATTTTGGCAAAACGCTCGCAAGAACGCGCTTCGATATAAGCGCCAATGATGAGACGATCCACCAACAGGTCGAGCTCGTTATTGTGGCGCGAATGCTTGAGCATACCGTTGGCATAACGCGAAGCCGATAGCTGCGTATAGGCGATATTGCGCTTTTGCATAATCTCCACTACTTGCTCAAAGTGGTGTAACTCTTCTCGCGCCAGGCGCGCGGCGCAGAATAGCAGCTCAGTTCGTTCCAAATAGCGCGTCATCAAGCTCATGGCTGATGCGGCGGCTTTCTTTTCGCAGTTGGCATGGTCAATCAGCATAATGTCTTGATTTTCCAGCGCGACATCCACCCAACGCCCCGGCGTTTCACAGTGTAAGAAGTCGTTAATCGGGGCCAATAGTTCCTGAATCATGGGCAGCGTATCCGTAAAAATGTCGGTCAATTATTTCCCCCGATTATATAAATTCACCGGTTTTTTATCACCTTTTAAAGGTGACGCAACCGTTTTCCTAAGTGATTTCCCATGATATGATTTGCGCCCTCTTAGCCAGTAAGCATGAGATTTACTGTGCCGTTTGACGCCTTCCTTATCACAGGAGCTTTACAGACATGTCATCCAACGTTACCTCCGCCAAAATCGCCATTGTCATGGGGTCTAAAAGTGACTGGGCAACTATGCAATTTGCTGCGGAAATCCTCACAACGCTGAATATTCCTTTTCATGTCGAAGTCGTCTCCGCGCACCGCACGCCAGACAAACTGTTTAGCTTTGCCGAGCAGGCTAGCGCCAATGGTTTGGATGTAATTATTGCCGGTGCCGGCGGTGCAGCCCATCTTCCGGGTATGATCGCGGCTAAAACCTTGGTACCCGTACTTGGCGTGCCGGTACAAAGCGCAGCGTTAAGCGGTGTTGATAGTCTGTATTCTATCGTGCAGATGCCACGCGGTATTCCGGTCGGTACGCTGGCAATTGGTAAAGCCGGTGCGGCTAACGCAGCGCTGCTGGCCGCCCAGATTTTAGCCTTGCACGACCCGCGTATTGCGCAGGCGTTGGCACAGTGGCGTCAGACGCAAACGGATGAAGTGCTGAATAATCCAGACCCGCGGGAGGAAGCATGAAGCCAGTTTGCGTCCTCGGCAATGGTCAACTTGGCCGTATGTTACGCCAAGCCGGTGAGCCACTAGGCATCGCCGTTTATCCGGTTGGCTTAGACGCCGATCCGCAAGCCGTTCCTTATCAACAAAGCGTGATCACTGCTGAAATCGAGCGCTGGCCAGAAACCGCGTTAACTCGCGAACTCGCTACCCATAACGGCTTTGTGAACCGCGATATCTTCCCGCGTCTTGCCGATCGCTTGACGCAAAAACAACTGTTAGATCAACTTGATCTGGCGACCGCACCTTGGCAGCTCTTAGCCGATGCCAGCGAATGGCCGCAGGTATTTGCTTCTCTTGGCGAGCTGGCGATTGTTAAGCGCCGCGTTGGCGGTTATGACGGTCGCGGCCAGTGGCGCTTGCGCGCGGCTGACGTTGGCAGCCTGCCGAATGACTGCTATGGCGAATGCATTGTCGAGCAAGGCATTAATTTCTCTGGTGAAGTCTCGTTGGTTGGCGCACGTGGCCACGATGGCAACACGGTATTTTATCCGCTGACCCACAATCTGCATGAAGAAGGCATTCTGCGTACCAGCGTTGCGCTGCCGCATCCTGATGCCGCCTTACAGAAGCAGGCCGAAACCATGCTTTCCGCGATCATGAACGAGCTGGAATATGTTGGCGTGATGGCAATGGAATGTTTTGTGGTTAGTGAAGGCTTACTGATCAACGAGCTGGCACCACGCGTACATAACAGCGGCCACTGGACGCAAAACGGCGCGTCGTTTAGTCAGTTTGAAATGCACCTGCGGGCAATCCTCGGTCTGCCGCTGCCTAAGCCGGTAGTCAGTACGCCATCGGTGATGGTCAACTTGATCGGTACGGATGTGAATCGCGACTGGCTGAATTTACCGTTGGTCAATTTACACTGGTATGAGAAAGAAGTACGTCCAGGCCGTAAGGTAGGACATCTGAATTTAAATGACACCAGCGCTGCTCAGTTGAAAGAAACGCTAACCGCGTTGACGCCGATGCTGCCAGTAGAATATGCCAGCGGCATCGCCTGGGCGTTGCAGAAGTTGTAAGTCTTTTAGCTCTGGCGCCTCTGCGTCGGAGCCAATGATCAAACCTGCACATATTCTATCAACATTACGGGTGGCCAAGAGGCCACCCGTAATGTTTTCAAGACAAGGCCCGTTAGGATTGGTAAGTCCTAAATAATGCCTTACCGCGTAGTAATCGAATTCCCAACCAGCCGCCGCACACTGACAACAGCAGCGCACTAAATACTGGCACCGCCCACCACAGCACCCAATTCGGTTCCCAAGGGAAATCAAACACCTTACTTTGCAGCAACCACAGCGCCGCTTCGGCACCGACCGCAGCCGCCACGCCGGCAACCAATCCAAGTACGGCAAATTCGCACCATAGCGTATTTCTAAGTAACCGCTTACTTGCACCTATCGTGCGGTAAACGATCAACTCCTTGCGGCGTTGCGTCATTCCAACCTGAATTTGTGCCATCAGCAACAGTGCACCGCAGAGCATGACCAAAATCACCATCACTTCCAATGCCCGGCTAACCTGCTGCATGACCTGACCAATCTGTTGCAGGATTGATCCCACATCCAGCAAGCTTAACGTTGGATACTGGCGATTAAGTTGAGCCAATAAACTACTATCACCATGGTAACGGAAACTGGTTAACCAACTTTGCGGCTGGCCGTCCAATGCAGTTGGCGGAAAGATAAAGTAGAAGTTCGGACGCAGGCTGTCCCAATCCACTTTACGCAGGCTGCTAATCTTGGCGCTAAAGGTCTGGGTATCGCCACTGAAGGTGAGCGTATCGCCAAGCTTAACGCCCAAACGCCCCGCCAGCCCTTCATCAATCGACACTTCCCCCGCTTTTGGCGGGCCGTCACCGGCAACCAACTTGTTGTGATCCGGCAATCCTTGCATCCAGGTTAAATTCAGCTCGCGATTGACCGCCTCACCCGCTGCATCATCTGGTTTGATAATATCGGTGGCGACATGCTGATTAATTTTAGTCAAACGCGCACGCACAATCGGGTAGAAGATATCCGGCTCAATTTGATGCTGATGCAGGAATGTCGTTAGCTCAGGGATTTGCTGCTTAGTGATATTGAGCAGGAAATAGTTTGGACTGTCCGGAGGTAACTGTTGCTGCCAACGTTCTAATAAATCACCGCGTAGGACTAACAGCAGCGCTAATAACATAAAGGACATTGAGAACGCCGCCAGTTGGCTCATCGTGACCCAAGGCTGACGTAACAATCGGTTGATGGCCAGCCGCATCGCTAATTGACGAATAGCTAAACGCCGCAGCAGTAACAACGCGCCCCAGCCAATAGTGCCCAGTAACAACGACAGCACCAAAATGCCGCCCAGTAGTGACCACAGTAGCGTACTGCTGCCAACCAATATCGCCAGCAAGATAACGACGACGAAGACCATTGCCGGTAAGTAATATTTCATCGGCCACACGTTGGCGACAATATCCTGACGTAATACGCGCAGCGGCTGTGTCGCCAGTAGCAATCGATAAGGTCGCAGTCCAATGAGCAATGAGATCACCACCAGCGCCCCCATTGACCACGCCCACGGCCACAACCCAGCTGCCGGAAGCTTCGCCGGTAATACCGGAGCGAGCGTTCGGATAAGTATCGCTTCAAAACCGAGACCAATAATGCTGCCGCAAATGGCCGCCAGTAGCAGTACGGCAATCCATTGGCCGACAATCAGTTTTTGCAGAGCACGCCGCCCAGCCCCGAGGGTTTTTAATACCGCAACTAAATCATAGCGGCTACGGCAATAATGACTCATCGACACGGCCACTGCCGCAATCGACAGCATTAGCGTCAGCAAGGCAGAGAGCAGCAGAAATTGCTGTGAACGCTGCAAGGATTTACTTAATGCACCATCGGATTCTTCCATGCCATACCAACGCTGGTCTGGTTTTAGCAACCCTTTAATTGCCTCGCCATAACTGTCTATCGCCTCTTGCGGACCGGCAAACATATAGCGGTAAGTCAGATGGCTACCCGGTTGCACAGCACCGGTTTTTTCTACATCTGACAAATTCATGATGATTCGTGGCGCGGTCTGGAAAGGATTAAAGCCCGAATCTGGCTCTTGAATAATTTCACCGGCAATACGTAGCGTGGTATCACCGACGTCGAGATTCGCGCCGACCTTAATGTTGAGCAATGCTAACAGGCGAGAATCTACCAGCACAGTACCCGGCTGCGGCTTTAAACCGGCGGGCAGCGTTTGCAGTTTGCCATAGAGAGGATAAGCCAAATCCGTCGCTTTGACCGATGCCAGCTGCGGCGTTTCGCCAGCAAAGGTCATGGTCATAAAGGAGAGCTGGCGGCTGACTTTCAGCCCGGCCTGCTGTGCATCTTGTAGCCAGGCTTCGGTGATCGGCCGCGAAGAACGGAGCACCCTGTCGCCGGCAATAAAATCACGACTTTGCTGGCTTAAGCCTTTGTTCATTCGATCGCTGATACTGCCCAGCGCCAATACGCAGGCTACTGCCAGCGTTAACGCCAGCCAGACAATCAATAATGAAGGAGAACGCCATTCTCGCCAAAACCAACGCCAAATCATACGTCCTCCCACAACTTACCGTCGCGTAAACGTAGTCTCCGCTGACAACGGGCAGCCAGCTGTTCATCATGGGTAACCAGGATCAACGTGGTCTTGTTATCGCGGTTAAATGAAAATAGCAGGTCAGCGATACGATCGCCGGTTTCACGATCTAAATTGCCGGTAGGTTCATCGGCAAACAAGAGTTTTGGATGGCCGATAAAGGCCCGAGCTAACGCAACACGTTGCTGTTCACCGCCTGAAAGCTGCGCTGGCAGATGATGTAAGCGCTTACCTAATCCCAACTGTTCCAGCAAAGCTACCGCCTGCTGACGGCTTTTCGCTTCGCTTTCACCACGCAGCAATGCTGGCAGTTGGACGTTTTCCAACGCGTTTAATGTCGGTACCAGCATGAAGGATTGGAAAACAAAGCCGACATTTTTTGCTCTTAGTGCAGCCCGGCCTTCTTCGCTAAGCCGCGATAACGGTTTTCCCAGCAAAGTGACGTCACCTTCGCTACCATCATCTAAACCCGCTAGAATTCCCAGTAAGGTAGATTTACCTGAACCCGACTCGCCGATTAAGGCAATGGTTTGTGCGGGTTTGACAACTAACTCAACACCAGAGAGGATGGAGAGCCGATGCTCACCTTGACCAACGTGCTTACTAAGATGATGAACTTCAAGAATGTTTTCCGCTGGCATCTCCCTTTCCTTCTATTGGTGGGATGTTTAAGTTTTCGTGCTACCGCTGCTGATAACTTACTGATTTTAGGCGATAGTCTCAGTGCAGTGTATCGTTTACCCGTCAACAGTTCCTGGCCTAGTCTGCTGAATAATCAGTGGCAAAAACAAGGCGGGCTACCGACCATTATTAATGCCAGCATCAGCGGCGATACCGCTGAACAAGGCCTGGCCCGACTTCCTGGGCTTCTTTCTCAACATCACCCTCGCTGGGTATTAATTGAACTTGGGGCTAACGATGGTCTTCGTGGCTTCGCACCAACGACCATTAGTCAAACGTTGCAGCAAGTGATTACCTTGGTGAAGCAAGCCAATGCTCAACCCCTATTACTACAAATCCGCCTGCCACCGAATTATGGTCGCCGCTATGGCGATGCGTTTTACGCTATTTATCCGGCACTTGCCAAGCAGGAAAATATTCCGCTCATCCCTTTCTTTATGGAACCGGTCGCCGTGAAACCACAGTGGATGCAGGATGACGGGCTACATCCAAATCAAGACGCACAAGCGTTTATTAGCAATTGGATGTCCGAAAAGCTGCTGCCTTTAATTAAGCAGGCCCATTAATAAAATCCACTCGTAAGTAAAACATAGTCCTGAAAAATAAGGGCGGCTTGACAGGTAAAGTTATGCAAAAAGCTGTATTGATTACCGGTTGTTCCAGCGGAATTGGCCTGGTTTCCGCGCAATATTTGCGCAGTCGTGGCTATCGCGTTTTAGCCACCTGCCGTAAAACGCAAGATATTGACCATTTGCAGCAGTTGGGTTTTGAAACAATCCGATTAGATCTTGATGACAAACATAGCGTCGAGCAGGCTGCCGCAGAGGTATTACACCTGACTGGAAATCGGTTATATGGGCTATTTAACAATGCTGGTTTTGGCGTTTATGGTCCGTTGAGTAAAGTCAGTCGAGAGCAATTGGAACAGCAATTTTCTACTAATTTCTTTGGTCTTCACCAATTAACGCAATTGTTATTACCCGCGATGTTGGCGCATGGCGAAGGGCGTATTATCCAGACCAGTTCGGTATTAGGATTAGTCAGCACACCGGGAAGAGGCGCATATTCCGCCAGTAAATTCGCGCTTGAGTCTTGGTCCGATGCGCTGCGTATGGAATTGCGTGGCACCGGCGTGCAAGTGAGCTTGATTGAACCCGGCCCATTAAGCAGCCGTTTTGTTGAAAATGTGAATCAGGCCGAAGTCGATAAGCCAGTGGTAAATCCGACGTTGGCCGACAGATTTATCCTGCCGCCAGAAGCCGTTTTGCCAAAATTGCGCCATGCTTTAGAAAGCCCTACAGCACGCTTACGTTATCCGGTGACTCTGGTAACTTATGCTGCAGCAATCTTACACCGTCTATTACCGGCCCGCATTCTAGATGTTCTTTTACGAATCAAGCAGTAAAGCCCGTATTTGTTGAATTTAAGTTTATGGGTAAGAGACCATTGAGGGGTTGAAGATCGAAACTTTGCCCCCACCTCTCATCCAAACGGATTAAGAGAGAACAACTCATGCTTGCACAATCAACAGTGGTAGATATTAACGAATCCAACCTGCACCAGACATTGGAGCAGTCGATGACCGCGCCGGTGATGTTCTATTTCTGGTCCGAACGTAGCCAACACTGCCTGATTTTAGGGCCGATTCTCGATAAATTGGCCGCCGAATATGCCGGTCAGTTTATTTTGGCTAAAGTCGACTGCGACGCGCAGCAGAATATCGCCGCCCAATTTGGCCTGCGCTCGATTCCCGCGGTTTATCTGTTTAAAGACGGTCAGCCGGTTGATGGTTTCCAAGGCCCGCAGCCAGAAGAAGTGATCCGCGATCTGCTTGCCAAAGTATTGCCGAAAGAAGAAGAACTGAAAGCCGCACAAGCTGCCGAATTGATGCAAGAAGGCTTGTTTGCCGACGCCCTTCCGCTGCTCAAAGATGCCTGGCAGTTAGGTAATAAGCGCAGTGATATCGGTTTAATGCTGGCTGAAGTACAAATCCATCTTAAGCGCAGCGAAGAAGCCGAAACCGTGCTGGCAACCATTCCGCTGCAAGACCGAGATAGCCGCTATCAAGGGCTGATCGCGCAAATCGAATTGCTTAAACAAGCGGCCGATACGCCTGAAATTCAGCAACTGCAAAAAGAGATCGAACAAGATCCACAAAATGTCGATCTTGCCGTGCAGTTAAGCCTGCAATTGCATCAGGTAGCCCGTAATGAAGAAGCATTAGAGTTATTGTTCAACCATCTGAAAAAAGACTTAGGTGCCGGCAACGGCAGCGCGCGTAAAACCATGATGGATATTCTGGCCGCGATGGGCACCGGTGACGTGCTGGCGGGCAAATATCGCCGCAAGCTTTACTCGTTGCTGTACTGATTTATCGCCCTTTCTAGCGTATGACTCTTAAGCGCCGCCAGCAAAAGCATCACAAGTTTGGCTGACGGCGTTTTCTTTGCTGCCCCTACCTTTATGCCTTTAATTAAGCGCGTAACTTTGTAATAAATCGTTACACTCATGCGCACAAAATGTGCCACAATCCCTCTCATATTTTTAGCTTGTTCGCTCAGGAAGAGATTTCCCGACTAACCGGAACCTTGCCTTACAGGAGTTCATATCATGCAGATGTTTATCGTCATTATTATCGTCTTGGCCGTTATTATCGTTTTTGCCGGGGTGAAAACGGTGCCGCAAGGTTTCCAATGGACCGTTGAACGCTTTGGCCGCTATACCAAAACGCTGATGCCGGGGCTGAATCTGGTCGTGCCATTTATGGATCGCATCGGCCGTAAAATTAATATGATGGAACAAGTGCTGGATATCCCGTCGCAGGAAGTGATTTCTCGCGATAACGCCAATGTGTCTATCGATGCCGTCTGCTTTATTCAGGTTATCGACCCAGCCCGCGCCGCTTATGAAGTCAGCAATCTGGAATTGGCGATCATCAATCTGACCATGACCAACTTCCGTACCGTTCTGGGTTCGATGGAACTCGATGAAATGCTGTCACAACGCGACAGTATCAATGCACGTTTGCTGCATATCGTTGATGAAGCCACCAACCCTTGGGGCGTGAAAATCACTCGTATTGAAATCCGAGACGTGCGTCCACCGACTGAATTGGTATCGGCGATGAATGCACAGATGAAAGCCGAGCGAACTAAGCGTGCCGATATTCTGGAAGCCGAAGGGGTGCGCCAATCGGCAATCTTACGTGCGGAAGGTGAAAAACAGTCGCAAATCTTGAAAGCCGAAGGTGAACGTCAATCTGCCTTCTTACAAGCCGAAGCCCGCGAACGTGCGGCAGAAGCAGAAGCGGCGGCAACTAAGATGGTTTCAGAGGCGATTGCTGCCGGTGATGTACAGGCCATTAACTACTTTGTCGCGCAAAAATATACAGAAGCGCTAACCCAAATTGGCTCAGCCAATAACAGCAAAGTGATTATGATGCCACTGGACGCCACCAGCATTATGGGCTCGATTGGCGGTATTGCGGAATTACTAAAAGAAACCAAAGGCGGTAAATAATGCTGCTTGAGTGGCTACAAGATCCCCATCTATTTTGGTTATCTTTGGGCGGTGTGCTGCTAGCTGCCGAGCTACTCGGTGCGAGCGGCTATCTGCTGTGGAGCGGGATTGCTGCCGCCTTGGTCGGCATTATTACCTGGATTGTTCCGCTGCCTTGGGCCTGGCAAGGCGTCTCCTTTGCTATCTTAACCATGCTCGCCGCCTATTTATGGTGGCAGTGGTTAAGACGCCGCCCGGCCAAAGCCAGTGCTAACAGTGAGCTGAATCAGCGTGGACGCCAGATGATTGGCTTACAAGTGACGCTATTAGAGCCAGTAGTCAACGGTTTTAGTCGTGCCAGCATCGGCGATAGCACCTGGCGCGTCAGCGCTACAGAACCGTTGCCACAGGGGCAACGGGTTCAGGTTATTGACGTTGAAGGCAATACGCTAAAGGTAAGTCGCTGCGACTAAACTCAATGCGAGTCGTTCTTGCCACAGCAACCGCTGAGGTTATCCATAATCGGGCAGTCGGCGCCTTCATCTCCAGGACACTCGGCTGCCATGGTGACCAGCCGTTGATGCATCGCGGTTAGTTCTGCAATGTGGCGGGCTATTTCATCGGCTTTTTCTAACGTGCGTGCTTTGACATCTGCGCTATGGCGATTGGGGTTATGCAGTAATGCCACTAACTCTTGGCACTCCTCTAAAGTAAACCCCACCTGCCGGGCCTGACGTAGCAAGGTCAACTCTTCAATATGTTTAGGGGCGTAGCTGCGATAACCATTCTGGCTACGCAATGGCGCGGTAACCAGCCCTTTCTCTTCATAAAAGCGAATGGCTTTGCTGGTTAAGCCGGTTTTTTTTGCGACTTCACTAATATTCATTTTTGCCCCTTGACCTTAACCTTGCTGGAAGGTTTATCTTAAGCTCTCATCGGATTAGGTCAATAGATAATCAACACACGAGCACAAGCTCCTAAGGAAAATATCATGGCAAATACTACAGTATTGGCACTGCAAGGCTTGTCCTGCGGCCACTGCGTTGCCTCAACCCGTAAAGCTTTAGAAAAAGTCGCTGGCGTTAACGAGGTTGAAGTCACCATTGATCAAGCGATTGTGCATGGCGATGTCAGCAGCCAGACGCTAATTAATGCTATTGAAGAAGCCGGCTATCAGGCGCAACTCTCAGCAGGTGAACAACACCCAAAATCTGAGCCGCTGACTCTCTCTGAACTCTCAATGCCGGAAATTCAGTCAGCGGCAGCTATTCCCCTTCCGGTACAAGAGGCTGGCGACGACGGAGTACAGCTGCTGTTGAGCGGTATGAGTTGCGCCAGTTGCGTCAGTAAAGTGCAAAAAGCGATTGAAAATGTTGATGGCGTCACCCGCGCCAGCGTCAATCTGGCCGAACGCAGCGCATTGGTAAAAGGCAGCGTAAACGGCGAGGCGTTGATTGCCGCCGTTGAGCGCGCCGGTTACGGCGCTGAAATTATTATTGATGAAAACCTACGCCGCCAGCGCCAGCAGCAAACGGCACGCCATAGCATGCTGCGTTTTAGCTGGCAGGCGGCGCTGGGTTTAGCGGCCGGTATTCCGCTGATGGCCTGGGATTTGTTCGGTGGCAGTATGATGGTCACCAACGCCTCGCAAACTGGCTGGCTGATTGTTGGTATCGCCACGCTGGCGATTATGGTCATTGCCGGTGGGCATTTTTATCGCAGCGCGTGGAAAAGCCTGCGCCACGGCAGCGCCAATATGGATACTCTGGTTTCACTTGGTACCGGTGCGGCCTGGATTTTCTCTATGGCGGTAACGCTGTGGCCTGACGCATTTCCGATGCAGGCACGCCATCTCTATTATGAAGCCAGCGTGATGATTATTGGCTTAATCAATCTGGGCCATGCGCTGGAGCAACGCGGCCGCCAGCGCTCATCTAAAGCGCTGGAACGTTTATTAGATCTCACCCCACCGACGGCGAAAGTCGTGACACCAGAAGGCGAAATCACGCTGCCATTGGCACAGGTCGAGCAAGGCATGACGCTGCGCCTGACCACCGGTGACCGCGTACCAGTTGATGGTGAAGTGCTAAAAGGCGAAGTGTGGATGGATGAGGCCATGCTGACCGGTGAACCGATTGCCCAGCAGAAAGTCGCGGGCGATTTGCTGAGTGCCGGCACTCAGGTCAAAGACGGCAGCGTGCTATTCCGTGCCGATGCTATTGGCAGTCAAACCACACTATCGCGCATTATCAAATTGGTACGCGAGGCACAAAGCAGCAAACCTGAGCTGGGCCGACTCGCAGATCGTATATCCGCCGTTTTCGTGCCGGTGGTGGTACTTATTGCACTGTTTAGCGGCGCGATGTGGTACTTCTTCGGGCCACAGCCGCAATTGGTTTATACCTTGGTTATCGTCACTACCGTGCTGATCATTGCCTGTCCTTGTGCGCTGGGTCTAGCGACACCGATGTCGATTACCGCGGGCGTCGGGCGTGCGGCTGAGTTCGGCGTGTTAGTGCGCGATGCCGACGCTCTACAAAAAGCCAGCTCGCTGACCACCTTAGTGTTTGATAAAACCGGCACGCTGACCGAAGGCCAGCCGCAGGTGACCTCAATCCAAACATCGAATGAGGTGACAGAACAGCAAGCGTTGAGCTGGGCGGCAGCGCTGGAACAGGGTTCACATCACCCATTAGCGCAGGCCATTGTGCAAAAAGCACAAACATTGCCCGTACCAGACGTCGAACAGTTCCGTACGCTCGGCGGTTTAGGCGTCAGCGGACGCGTAGCAGACACCGAGTTACTGCTCGGCAATCTGGCGCTAATGCAGCAAGAGTCTATTGATTGTTCCGCCTTTGAAGCCGCACTCCAGCAGCAAGCGCAACAAGGCGCAACGCCAGTATTACTGGCCGCCGCAGGCAAACTGGTGGCATTGTTCGCTATTCGTGATGAATTACGTAGTGACAGCGTTGACGCTTTACGCCGCTTGCATAATCAGGGCTACAAACTGGTGATGCTGACCGGAGATAATCCGTTAACTGCCGAAGCTATCGCCAAGCAGGCTGGGATTGATACGGTAATTGCTGGCGTGCGCCCCGAGGGTAAATCTGATGCCATCAAAGCACTGCAAGCCGCCGGTGAACAAGTCGCCATGATTGGTGATGGTATCAATGATGCCCCGGCATTAGCTCAGGCCGAAGTAGGTATTGCGATGGGCGGCGGCAGCGATGTGGCCATTGAGACAGCCTCAATTACTTTAATGCGTCCTAGTTTGCACGGTGTAGCAGATGCGCTGGCGGTATCAAAGGGCACGCTGCGTAATATGAAGCAAAATTTATTAGGAGCCTTCTTCTATAACGCGATCGGTATTCCCATTGCCGCTGGTGTGTTATACCCACTGACCGGTACGCTGCTTAGCCCGGTAGTTGCCGGTGCAGCGATGGCATTGTCTTCGATCACTGTGGTCGCCAATGCCAACCGCTTATTGCGTTTTACCCCGAAAGAAAGTGCTCAGCGGAAAAGCCACTAAATCAAGACTTTCCCTCTGTTTGCGTCTATCCTCAGACAATATAATGAGGAAAAATGCATACAGAGGGAGTCGAGGCGAATGCACCCCATCTTAAAACGTATCGCCCACTGGTTAGGGCGGTTAACCCCGGTTGAGTACGCTTACCCAGCAATAGATGTCACGTTGCCCAATGCGCGTTATCTGCATCTTGTGGGCAGTATTCACATGGGAACAATGGATATGTGCCCGCTACCCAAAAAACTATCGAGCAAGCTGGCTAAAGCCGATGCGTTAATTGTCGAGGCCGATATTACCCACGGCGATTCGCCTTTTGGCAATGATGACGTGCTGTTGCCTCTGGAACAGAGACTCAGCGAGGAGCAGTTCCAGCAGGTGGCTAAGTTGTGCGAAGAGTTAGGATGCCCCATTGAACAGATGTCCTTGCTGCCATGCTGGCAGGTTGGATTGATGCTTCAGGCAAGTCAGGCACAACGACTCGGATTACGCGGTGAGTACGGCATTGATTATCAATTGCTGTCGGCAGCCCATAAACTGAATAAAAAAGTGCTTGAGCTGGAAGGATCGGAACAGCAGCTAGAGTTGCTGCGTCAGCTGCCGGAAGATGGTCGGGCTTTGCTTGATGATACGCTGGAACATTGGCATACCAATGCGCGTCTGCTGCAAACTATGATCAGTTGGTGGTTAGATACCAAACCTAATAAAAGTATCGAACAGCTTCCTCAGACTTTTAGTAGTTCCTTATACGATGTGCTGATGCATCAACGTAACCAGCGCTGGCAGCAGTTTCTTAACGCCCTTCCCCCAGGACATTATGTTGTCGCTGTCGGTGCGCTACATCTATATGGCGATGGTAATCTTCCTGCTTTACTGAAATAAACGCGATTGCTCAGGTAAAAAAATGGCCAATATTTCTATTGGCCAGTCAAAGAGGAATTTCATTTTTATTAATTTTAGTTTCGGTACGGATGCTGTACGCAATCTCATACCGGCGGGCGTAGGTTACAATCGTGTTTGTGTCTTGGCAACACTCTTTCCGCACTTCAGACTGAACAATAAGCCGCCATTTTCCCTTTCTTGTTTAGTATCAAAACATTGGGATGTTGATTATTTTTTTACCAGTTGTGTCCTATTTTTGCTGATTGCTTAACATAGTTCGGTCAAAATAGGCCATTCCAGGCCATCACGAATTAACTGGGTACCACAATGACGCCAGCCGTTAAATTATTAGAAAAAAATCGGATTACCTTTACGTTGCATCCTTACGAGCACAGCAGCGATGAAACCAACTTTGGTGATGAAGCTGTCAAAAAACTGGGGCTAGATGCACAGCAAGTTTATAAAACCCTGCTTGTTTGTCTCAATGGGGATGCCAAAAAGCTCGCTGTTGCGGTGACACCGGTCGCGACTCAGCTAGATTTGAAGAAAGTCGCTAAAGCTTTTGGTGCAAAAAAAGCGGATATGGCAGATCCGCTACACGCCCAGCGTGTTACGGGTTATCTTGTTGGAGGCATCAGCCCTCTAGGACAGAAAAAGCTGCTGCCAACGGTGATTGATAGCCCGGCACAGCAGTTCCCGACTATTTTTGTTTCCGGTGGGAAACGTGGATTAGATCTCGAACTTGCCGCCGTAGATTTATGCCAATTGCTCAAAGGTCAATTTGCCGATATCGCCAAATGTGACTAACCAGGACTAAACAGGACTAACTCACTGCTCAAGGCCTCAAATAAAGGTACACCTGCACATGACCGTTTCTACTGATAACCCAGCCAACACGACTGGGAGCGCAATAAAACGCACGACATTTTCGATATTAGGGGCAATCAGCGCATCGCATTTAATTAATGACATGCTGCAATCACTGATTTTGGCGATTTACCCTCTGTTGCGCGATGAGTTTACGCTCAGCTTTGCCCAGATTGGTATTATTACCCTCACCTACCAAATTACCGCATCGCTACTGCAACCGCTGATTGGTCACTATACCGATAAAAATCCGCTGCCTTATTCGCTGCCCGTTGGTATGGGTTTCACCTTAGCGGGCCTGCTGTTGCTGGCCGCCGCGCAGAGTTTCCCGGTGGTGCTGATTGCGGCAGCCTTAGTCGGCACGGGCTCTTCGGTATTCCATCCTGAATCTTCTCGCGTGGCGCGTATGGCCTCCGGTGGACGTCACGGTTTAGCACAGTCGCTCTTCCAGGTTGGGGGGAACTTTGGCAGCTCATTAGGGCCACTACTGGCCGCGCTAATTATCGCGCCTTACGGCAAAGGTAATGTGGCGTGGTTCGCGATGGCAGCTTTGTTGGGAATTGTTATTTTGCTGCAAGTCAGCAAATGGTATAGCCACCAGCAGCGCATGATTAAAAAAGCGGGACCGGCCAAGGCGACAGTCAGTACCATTCCACGCCGTACTGTTGTTTTCTCAATGAGCATTTTAATGGTGCTGGTGTTTTCTAAATACTTTTACCTTGCCAGCCTAAGCAGCTATTACACCTTCTATTTGATCCATAAGTTTGGGGTGTCGATTCAAGATGCGCAGTTCCATCTGTTCGCCTTTTTGCTGGCGGTTGCCGCCGGGACCATTATTGGTGGCCCAATCGGCGATAAGATTGGACGAAAATACGTGATCTGGGTTTCAATTCTTGGCGTTGCACCTTTCACTCTGCTACTGCCCCATGCCAATTTATATTGGACTGGCGTGCTTAGCGTCATTATCGGGGTGATTTTGGCTTCGGCATTTTCGGCCATTCTGGTTTATGCACAAGAACTGATCCCTGGAAAAGTCGGTACGGTATCCGGGCTATTCTTTGGTTTGTCCTTTGGGATGGGCGGCCTTGGTGCCGCAGTTCTGGGTTATATCGCAGATAAAACCAGTATTGATTTGGTCTATCAAATCTGCGCCTTCTTGCCGCTATTGGGGATATTAACCGCATTGCTGCCGAATATTGAACAGAAGTCCCGATAACCCTCGCCTTTTTTGGCTGATAAGACGTATCAGAGTAATAAATACTCTGCGTTTTATCAGCCAAGTTCGATTTAATCTCTACTAAATACCCGTCTTAAGCGTTTAATATGCTCTACATATTATTTTTATCTTAAAAAGCGAAATATTCCACGCATAAGACTGATTTTTACCATAAACTTAAAGAGCCACTTTTAGCCCTTCGATGCATGACAAGAAGGAGTCTTGATGCATAATTCTACCCCGTTGATTACGACCATTGTTGGTGGCCTTGTTCTGGCCTTTTTGTTCGGTATGTTAGCCAACCGGCTGCGTATCTCCCCTTTAGTTGGTTATCTGGCAGCGGGTGTGCTGGCAGGCCCTTTTACCCCCGGTTTTGTCGCAGATACATCTCTGGCACCCGAGTTAGCAGAAATTGGTATTATTTTGCTGATGTTTGGCGTCGGTTTGCATTTCTCTCTTAAAGATCTTCTTGCCGTAAAAGCTATTGCAATTCCTGGGGCCGTTCTACAAATTGCCGTCGCGACCATATTAGGGATGGGTTTATCTCATTTAATGGGCTGGAGTTTAGGCAGCGGGTTAGTTTTCGGGCTTTGTTTATCTACCGCCAGTACCGTGGTATTACTGCGTGCCTTGGAAGACAGGCAGTTAATTGACAGTCAACGCGGGCAAATCGCTATTGGCTGGTTAATCGTTGAAGATTTAGCGATGGTATTGACGCTCGTGCTATTGCCCGCCGTCAGTAACCTCGGTGATAACCAACAAACAGATTTCACTGGGTTATTTACAGAATTAGCCGTCACGTTAGGCAAAGTGGTCGCCTTCATCATTCTGATGATTGTCGGCGGACGTCGTTTGGTTCCGTGGATACTCGCCAGATCAGCCAGCACGGGTTCACGTGAACTGTTCACTCTGGCGGTATTAGCACTGGCGCTGGGTATTGCCTTTGGTGCCGTCGAATTGTTCGACGCGTCATTCGCACTGGGCGCTTTCTTTGCCGGTATGGTGCTTAATGGCTCAGAACTAAGCCAGCGTGCTGCTCATGACACGCTACCGCTGCGTGATGCGTTTGCGGTGCTGTTCTTTGTTTCGGTCGGCATGCTATTTGACCCAATGATAGTGCTACACGAGCCGCTTGCAGTGCTGGCGACCTTAGCGATTATTCTGTTCGGTAAGTCAGTAGCCGCCTTCTTCCTGGTGAAAATGTTCGGCCACTCGAAACGTACCGCGCTGACAATATCCGTTAGTCTGGCGCAAATCGGAGAGTTTGCCTTTATCCTCGCCGGTCTGGGTATCACGCTGGGCATTATGTCGGAGCACGCACGTAATCTGGTTCTCGCCGGTTCGATTCTGTCGATTATGCTCAACCCGCTGCTGTTCTCGCTGCTAGAAACCTATCTGGCAAAAACCGAAGTGCTGGATGACCAAAGTCTGGAAGAAGTGGTAGAGGATGAGAAACAAATTCCGGTCGACTTGTGCAACCACGCAATATTAGTTGGCTACGGCCGAGTAGGCAGCCTGCTTGGCTCACGGTTGATTGAATCCAATATTCCGCTAGTGGTGATTGAAAACTCTCGTCCACGGGTCGAAGCATTACGAGAAAAAGGCATTATTGCGGTACTTGGCAACTCTGCTAATTCAGAGATCATGGATTTGGCCCGACTAGACTGTGCAAGATGGCTGCTAGTCACGATTCCAAACGGTTATGAAGCCGGTGAGATCGTCGCCGCCGCGCGTGCTAAACGCCCTAATATCGAAATCATCGCCCGCGCCCATTACGACGATGAAGTGACCTATATTATGGATCGTGGCGCCGATAAAGTGGTGATGGGCGAACGGGAAATCGCCAATAGCATGCTGAGTATGTTGCAAGTCGACCTGCCTGCTGGGGAAGAAGAACGGCAAACATGTCCAATTTAACCCTATGAATATAGGTGGGGATTGATGACTGAGTCATCATCGTCTTTTTTATGCTGGCTCGTTTATATGACACAGGTGTAAGTTCGGTCGCTGATTATACTAGTGACATAATTCAGCACTGCCGAACGCGCCCGGCAAGGGTTTTAAGGCGAAAACCCTTGCATCCCGCGCCTACGCTTAGCTTATCGGGTCGCTGCGCGACTTCCCGCGCTGACTGCTTCGGCATCACGGGTCGGTTGAGACGCTCGTCCCTGAGCGGCTCAACCTAAAGCAGCCGTATATGGACGCTCCCAATATTGCACGTGGTTTTCTTGAAAATAGCGCTCAGGTATTGCAGCCATATATCCGGTTT
>NZ_JBMOUD010000010.1:0-185275 GCF_049319665.1 Rouxiella sp. Mn2063
CTTGTTCAGGAGAGCAGATTAACCCCTGGATCAGATTTCAACCGTTGGGGTGGATCACTTTTGCACCGTTGGTAACAGTATACCGGCATGAAAGCGCTGTTAGGGTTCACTGCCGTACAGGCAGCTTAGAAATTCAAAGGCGCTGGTCAGTCCCATCAGATCACGTTCACTGCCGTACAGGCAGCTTAGAAAATAAAATCATCATCAGCGGTTACATAGTCATTGTTCACTGCCGTACAGGCAGCTTAGAAATTTGTGCAAGCGATCATGATACATGAACGCCAGTTCACTGCCGTACAGGCAGCTTAGAAAACCACTCAATCACCTTGATGAGATAGCCGAGCGTTCACTGCCGTACAGGCAGCTTAGAAAATTCTAGCGACCGGTGATGGCTTAGCGATCGTGTTCACTGCCGTACAGGCAGCTTAGAAATGTTTAGCATGTCCTGGGCAGTCGATCACTATGTTCACTGCCGTACAGGCAGCTTAGAAACAAAGCCGTTTTTGACGCACTAACCAGTGCGGGTTCACTGCCGTACAGGCAGCTTAGAAAAGATAGCAAATGGCTTCCTTTACGCTTAATCCGTTCACTGCCGTACAGGCAGCTTAGAAAAGTGAGATGATGGATATAGGGCTGTTACGAAAGTTCACTGCCGTACAGGCAGCTTAGAAAGCCTCGCTAATCAGCACGCAGCCTCAATCCCTGTTCACTGCCGTACAGGCAGCTTAGAAAATGCAGATATCCATATTCGCGTTGCTCAAAGTTCACTGCCGTACAGGCAGCTTAGAAATGCGGTCGGGAATGCAATCGGAAGATTAACAGGTTCACTGCCGTACAGGCAGCTTAGAAAACATGGGGTATTGACCATCGCCTTTTATGCGCGTTCACTGCCGTACAGGCAGCTTAGAAAAGACGGCGTGACCGCCATCGATCATTTGTTGAGTTCACTGCCGTACAGGCAGCTTAGAAAGATCCGCCTTGGTCTTACCGTGACAAATGCAAGTTCACTGCCGTACAGGCAGCTTAGAAAAAAGGGTATTCCCGGTACCTGGAAACGTAAAAGTTCACTGCCGTACAGGCAGCTTAGAAATAATGCTAATTGTGTCTGCCACAGCTGTGTTTGTTCACTGCCGTACAGGCAGCTTAGAAATCTTCCCGCAAATAGAA
Source organism: Rouxiella sp. Mn2063 (assembly GCF_049319665.1). Taxonomy (NCBI): domain Bacteria; kingdom Pseudomonadati; phylum Pseudomonadota; class Gammaproteobacteria; order Enterobacterales; family Yersiniaceae; genus Rouxiella; species Rouxiella sp. Mn2063. The sequence continues at coordinate 1,168 of NZ_JBMOUD010000010.1, forward strand.
TTGACAGAAATTTATGTTCACTGCCGTACAGGCAGCTTAGAAATTAAACGGTACATACGGAAACAGTAACAACGAGTTCACTGCCGTACAGGCAGCTTAGAAAGATGCACCTAAACCATCATCGCGACCACATAAGTTCACTGCCGTACAGGCAGCTTAGAAAAGTTTAGTGGCTATGCGGCGGAAGTGGGTAAAGTTCACTGCCGTACAGGCAGCTTAGAAAGACGTGCTACCCCACTGTTGCAGCACCAATTCGTTCACTGCCGTACAGGCAGCTTAGAAAATATCGCTCTCAGTGTCGAACGATGCATCCTCGTTCACTGCCGTACAGGCAGCTTAGAAACGTACTCTGCTGACGCAGATGTCATGTTTGATGTTCACTGCCGTATAGGCAGCTTAGAAATTGCGCCTCGGCAATTGCGCGCTCTTGCTCGAGTTCACTGCCGTATAGGCAGCTTAGAAAGGGAATCGGCGGTGGCGTTGTGATGTTTGGTCGTTCACTGCCGTATAGGCAGCTTAGAAATCATCAATTTGACGCTGACGCTCAGCGATTACAGTTCACTGCCGTACAGGCAGCTTAGAAACAAAAGTTAAGTGGTGCCATCTCAAGAAGCCCGTTCACTGCCGTACAGGCAGCTTAGAAAAAGCGGCGAGTAGATAACCTGTTTAATGCTGGGTGCACTGCTACACAACCAACCATCCTATTATTCAACGTCCTTTCCCGACTTTAATCGCCTTATCCGGGTCACCGGCGACAAATTCTAGCGTGGGGGAGTAGTAGAAGGGCAGCCAGCCGCCGTAACCACTTTCCCACTCCCATTTAACCGGGCAGGGCCACAAGATATCTTCATACAGAATGTAGTAGGTCCATCGTCCGTGAGGACGGCGCGGTTTGGCTGTTGGCATAACGGTAGGCAAGGCAAGCTCTGGCTGACAGATAGGGTATTTTCTCTTGCTCAGCCCCAGTATTCAAGCCGCTATCCCCAATCAATATGATTTTATACCCGTCATACTTGAAGTTGCTTCTGCGTTGGCTGCGCTCACTTACCCGAATCACTTACCTGAGTAAGCTCATCGGGATGCACTCTCTTGCCGCCTTGAGGCAACTTCAATTATTTTTGGTATAGATAAATCCCAAATACTGGTTGCCTAAAATTATCTGGGAATGGAAAGTTGAATTTCTGTAAGATAGCGGGCTTTTAAATATCCGCTTCGTGGCGTCATCGACGCGGCGGGCTGCTTTATCTTATCGATTGATGTAGGGAAAGAAATGGACTTGAATTTATGGTTGGCCTATACCGGGATTATTTTGGTGCTTATCGCCATTCCGGGGCCATCGGCGCTGATTAGTATGTCTCATGGGCTGCGCTACGGCCGTTCACGCGCACTTGCCACCGTGGTTGGCGGTGTGCTGGCAGCGATGACCTTGATGGCCTGTTCGGCGCTGGGATTGGGCGCGATTTTGGCAGCCTCTACTACCGCATTTACCATTTTGAAAATTGTCGGCGCATGTTATTTGGTGTGGCTGGGTATTTCATCATGGCGTTCGAAAGAGCAGGACACACCGGCAGAACTCGAAGCCTTAGCGGTGATGCCTGGGCGCTTTAGCTTGTTCCGCAAAGGTTTTATGGTGGGTATTAGTAACCCGAAAGACCTGTTGTTCTTCGCGGCACTGTTCCCGAACTTTATCGATACTCATGCGCCTCAAGCCTTGCAGTTTGTTCTGCTGGCGCTGACCTGGATGGTATTAGATTGCAGTATTATGTTTTTCTATGCCTGCGCGGGGCGACGTTTCTCTTCGGTGTTTGGCAACGCTAAACGTATGAAGATGCTTAATCGCAGCACCGGCGGGATCTTTATCGCCGCAGGCACTGCGCTGGCGGTATCGGCTAAGTAATCCGTTCTCTGGTGCGTGCAAACAGCCTGGCCGTATTGTGATTGGGGCGTATTTATCTCCAAAATATACGGCTAGGTAAGCTTACCCACTTTTCAATCCTTCTCTGCTTACAGACCAAATTGCAAAGCCAGTTGGTCAATCGCTTTGCGCTGAAATTGGTTAAAATCCTCTCGCGGTTGTTGCTCCTTAATAAACGTTAGCACCGGGTCAACGACTTTGGTGCGAATACCACTTAACGCTTCCATTACTGCCAGACCGCAGAAGGGCACGTAAGCTTCGGAATACCCGCCTTCGTGGACCAGTACCAATTTTCCGCCACAGAGATGATCAGCCAGTTGCAGCAGACGGTTAGTCATCTCGCGATAGCTGTCGCTGTGCAATTGCATTCGTGCGAGTGGGTCGGTTGAGTTGGCGTCAAAGCCGCAGGCGACAATAATTATCTCTGGCTTAAACCGCTCTAGTGCGGGCGCCACTATCTTATCGAAGGTGTAGAGATAGGCATCATGGCCGCCGCCTGCCAGCAGTGGAATATTGATATTGAAGCCTTCTCCTGCGCCGCCGCCGCGGTCTTGTTCTCCAGAATAGCCGGAAGGGAAACAACCATCCTGATGTATTGATATCGTTAGCACATCGTCACGCTGCCAAAAAATATGTTGGGTGCCATTGCCATGATGCACGTCCCAGTCGACCACGGCCACGCGCCGTAAACCATATTTGGCTTTGGCCTGCTCTATTGCTATTGGAATATTGGCTAAAAAACAAAAGCCCATAGATTGATCGGGTAAGCAGTGATGTCCCGGTGGTCGTGACAGCGAATAAGCATTATCCAGTTCGCCTTGCCATACCGCGTTGACTGCGGCGCAAGCTAACCCTGCGGAGAGTTTGGCTATCTCATAGCTTCCCGGCCCCATTGGCGCTTCAATACCTAGCATGCCACCGCCTTGATCGCTGACGGTTTTTAAACGTTGCAGGTAGTGATCAGGATGGATACGGCGCAGTGCCTCTTCATCGCAGGGCGCGGCGCTGCGTAAATCAAGTTGGTCGGATAACCCGGACACATCCATCAAATTCTTCATACGCCGTTTACTTTCTGGAGATTCTGCGTGGCTCGATCCGGCCATCGGTTGTACCCAACCACCAACCGGAAGCATCACCGCGTGCAGGCCGGTACTGTGCCAGAAACAATATTCATCGAAGAAAAAACCAGTTCTTCTGCTCATCTTATGTGCTCCTTGGTTCTCGGGTTTTTTAATATTTATTCATCACTTTGCGATAAGTAATTTGTCGATTTAATAATTTTTCCAAATTCGTGTGGATATAAGTTTAAATGGAATGCAGAGTTACTATTTTATATTTAAATATGTAGCTGCCTTTGCAGGGGGAATACAAGTTGCGGGCCTTTTAATATGTTAATAACGTGATGCTTATTCCAATAATAACCGGCGTCAGTGACTCGAACTCATGTTATGTTGTGGTTGGCTTATATTTTTAATTTTATTTATCATTTTGATTTTAAATGATATTACTTTCTCGTTGTCGGTATTGAACACCAGAAGACAGCGCATCGCTCGATGATAAGTGACGATAACTCTTATTTTTATATATGGCATGGGTTTTTATCTATGATTTTATATTATGAATAGCTAGGGGAAACTCGATGAATAATCAGGCGTTTTTTATTCAAGTTGGTGCGCTGGCAGAAGGATTTGCGCCAGAAAGCTACGCATTACCGTTTTATACTCATTTAGCAGGCCAGCGGTGGGATATTTATTTTCCAGATGGAGAAATGCAGCATTGCCATTTTAGCGAGGGTAACAGATTAAATTGGAATAACGGGCCAGAGGTTTTTTATCGCGTAACCAGTATACGAGACGATATCCTTTTTATCGATTTTCTCGATCCGCTCTCTGCCAACCAAAGCATCTCGTTAGCATGCGATTTGCACCAGCAAAGCTGTACGGTAATTTATGGCCGTTTACCTGATGAGGTGGAAGTGCGTAAGGACGCTTTTAGCCGTGTTGAGAAAGGTCTGCCTTTAACGGCGGTGGAGGTAAATATGCAGTTTGCGACGTTGAATCGCCCGTATCAGGACGATTGGCGCTTACATCACCCAACCGATGAGTTAATCGGGATGCGTAATCTTTATCGCTATAATCCAAGTGAATGTTATGAACATATCTATCTGAACGAAAATTTTTATGCCTGGCACTGCTTACAGGGCGTAGAGCAAGGTCTGGCCGATGTGGACCGCTGTTATTACGTTAAACTTGCTGAGCAGCTGTATCTGTTTATCTGGTGTGAAAAGATCGTTCCAACGCTTGGCGTGGTATTGATTGATCTACAAGGATTACGTACCGATGGCAAAATATTTGGTTATCAGGGCAGTGATTTTAGTGCGTTAGTCAATTTCGCGATGGGGGCACGGGCGCAGTTGCTGAATAAGACGAATTATCCCGTTGGGATTTAATTGCTTTATCTAGTAATACGATAATTTTCTCAAGTGTTTACTGGCGTACAGGCAGCCCAAAACACTATTTTCATGAGGATCAATTGATGAGTCATGACGCAGTATTGCGTGAGGTTGCGGTGCGGGATGTGGTGCTTGGCAAAGAGGTGACAATTTATCAGCCCGCCAATATTTATGGCTGCACGTTGGGGGATAGAGTATTTATTGGGCCGTTTGTTGAGATCCAGAAAAATGCGCGGATTGGTGCCGGTACGCGGGTGCAATCGCACAGTTTTATTTGTGAGGATGTGCAAATCGGTAACGACTGTTTTATTGGGCATGGCGTGACGTTTGCCAACGATCTATTTAAAGAAGGCGCACCTAATGCCGATTCCTCACAGTGGCTTACTATCCGCATTGGCGATAATGTTTCTATTGGCAGTGGTGCGACCATTCTGGCTGCAGAAATATGCAGCGGTAGTGTGATTGGTGCCGGAAGCGTGGTGGTGAAATCGATAGTCGAAAAAGGTGTGTATGCCGGAAATCCGGCAAAATTATTGCGTAAGCTGCCGTGAGACGACAGCGAAAACGGCAGGTAGAAGCGAGTGGTTTATTCGGGCATGAGTTGGTTAAAAGCCTCTTCGTATAATGCCTTACATTGGTCCATAAATTCTGGGTAGCCGAGTTCAGAAGTTTGTACTTCTCGACCCAGGCGTTTTTCTAGATCTTCATGAAACCACTCGAATTCACCGTGTAAAATGCCGGTAAAACCGGTGAGAATGATGCATTGTGCTCGTGTCAGTTTTGGCGTTTTCGCTGCGCGTTTTTCTTGTAAATTAATAACATCCATTATGATAGCGTCCTCTCGATGATGCTTGAACAGGGCAATATTGACTTGCCTGTTATTATTGCCATTTTTCAGCGGATAAGAAAATAAGTATTAAAATAGTGCTTGCTTAAAGATGAAAGCAATGCGTTAATAGCGCCATCGGTTTGTACTACAGACCTTATGAAAGCCATTTAGTAAAGTTGTTCACTGTATTAGCGTATCCTCATTAGATATTTCTTCTCCGCGAATTTCCTTCTTTAGTGCCCAATAAGAATAACTCGAAACAGACCACTTTGTGCCTAATGGCGCGTATAAAATAATGAAGGAATTTCCTATGTCTAATAAAATGGCTGGTTTAGTAAAATGGTTTGACGCTGGTAAAGGTTTTGGTTTTATCTCTCCTGCAGATGGCAGCAAAGACGTGTTCGTTCACTTCTCTGCTATCCAGAGCAACGATTTCAAAACTCTTGATGAAGGCCAAAAAGTTGAGTTCTCTATTGAGAACGGCGCTAAAGGTCCATCAGCAGTTAACGTTGTCGCACTGTAATATTTCCGTCAACTTTACGTTGTAGGATGTTAGTGTACAGCAGGGCAAGTTTACGATAGCGAAGAAGGCACCAGCCGGAGCAGTTAAATTAGCCCAAAAAATAACCCGCCATTGAGCGGGTTTTTTTATGGTATATCAGCGTTAAAAAGTGCGATGTAATGCCTTACTTTTGCTCACATAGTGTCATTTTTTATTTAATTGATTGCCATAGCCAGCATGATTTTCCAATCCGCGGCAAATTTAAACGCTGCGACGATCGCGCAAACGACAACAATAACTTTCATTGTGACTCCCAAAAAATATAGCGAGTCATAGTAGCGCAAATTGCTATAAGAAAATATTCATTAAGAGATGCTCGTCACAAAAAAAGTCGAGCATTTATCGACGGTTTATCTTGATGATATCAACATTGCAAACTTTGTGGGAATTGATGAGCTGCTTTATTGCATAGATATGGTGACAACCCTGGCTGTGTGTCTTGGCCTTGAGCATCAACCGAAGACTATTTCGCCGATAAATTTCCAATCGGTAAGCAGGGTGAACAGCAATACGGCGACGCAGGCCCATAGAATCAATCTCACAATGATTGCTTCCTGAATGTTTTCTGGTTAGTCGCAGAGTGACAGGAATGCGCAGCACAGATCAACTTTAAAGGCACGGATTCCAACAAGGATTGATAGGCGTGTTGAGCAAGAATTGTCATTCGGCCTAAATCTGTCGTTTCAGGCCGAACGGGGGTAAGTGAGTTGGTCTTAGCGCAATTACAATGTAGTCGGCAGCAGCGACGCAACGCAATCCAGAACATCAAGTCTGAATTTTTTCGAAGCATCATCAAGTTCTGCTGCGCCAAGTGCGGCTTTCTCACGCTCGACAAAACCTTGCACACCGAGGGTAAAGCTGTTTTCAAACTGGGCGTTTAGCGTGTTGCCAGCGCTACCAAATAGGATGCGCATTGCCGAAACTTGCACCAGTAACTCGCGGTTGACTCGCTCAAGTTGGTCGATTCTTTTAGATAGAACTTCTTCGCTCATGGTTATCTCCTGATAAAAACAGCGCAACCATACCCAAAATAGCGGCAAGATGAAACGCCTCATAGCGCAAGAATCGTTAAATCTGGCCAATTTTACTGTGTAATATAAGAAACATCCCCTTGCAGAGCTAACGCCGTTTTTAACGAGTGCCGGAGATAAGCGCCGGGAAGGGGGAAAACTAAAAGGCCTGACATCAACTGTCGGGCCTTTTGGTTTTTATACCCGTCATACTTGAAGTTGCTTCTGCGTTGGCTACGCTCACTCACCCGAATCACTTACCAGAGTAAGCTCATCGGGATTTGCTCCCTTACCGCCTTGAGGCAACTCCAATTATTTTGGGTATATACCCGTCATACTTGACGTTGCTTCTGCGTTGGCTGCCTTTGGGATATCAGGAGTGAGAATAGCGCCGTGGCTGAATAGCAGGCAAAAAAAGGCCCGCTCGAAAGCGGGCAAATAACAGGGGTACTACATACTACAGGGTTTCATACACAGGGATGACAGACTTACTACTTACTTCACAACACACACAACATTCGATGGATTTAAGATATCAAACCGTTTGTATGGTTATGTCATCGATAGGTAAGGTTAGGCATCTCTATGTAAATACCCTTCATACTTGAAGTCGCTCCTGCGTTGGCTTCACTCACTCACCCGAATCACTTACTTGAGTAAGCTCATCGGGATTATGAGCCCCATCCTTGGGGCTCACCCTGCGGGCCAGCGCAAAGCGCTGTTCAAATCAGTTCCAGACTGATTTGTCGTTCGTTTGCCGCCTTGGCGCCACTCCAATTATTTTGGGTATACCCTTTATGCTTCGATTTGCAGAGGTGTTGGCTGCTCTTACGCGCCCCAGTCACTTACTAGAGTAAGCTCCTGGGGACTTATGCGTTTGCCGCCTACCTGTAAGTCGAATTATTTTGGGTATACCCTTCATACTTCGATTTGCGGGGGTGTTGGCTGCACTTATTCGCCCCAGTCATTTACTTGAGTAAGTGACTGGGGGGCTTATGGATTAGCCGAAGAGACTGTAGAGAATACCGGAGATGGCGACTAAGCCGACGAGGACGACAAATGCGTTGCTGATGTGGCCGCTGTATTTACGCATAGCAGGGACTTTGCGAATGGCATACATCGGCATCAAGAACAGCAGCATGGCGATGACCGGGCCGCCCAGCGTTTCGATCATTCCCAAAATGCTTGGATTCCACGTGGCGATTGCCCAAGTGGTCAGCAGCATAAAGAGGGCGGTAACGCGGTTGAGCGAGCTGAGGCGGACTTCTTTACCTTGGCTGCGCATCGCCTTGATGACCAGACCATTGAAGCCTTCACGGGCACCAAGATAATGGCCGAGGAAGGATTTGGTGATGGCGATAAAGGCAATCAACGGCGCGATATAAGCGATAAGCGGGCTGGAGAAATGGTTTGCCAGATAGGACAGAATCGAAATGTTTTGTGCTTTAGCTTCCAGCAGATTAGCTGGTGTCAGGCTCAGTACGCAGCTAAAGACAAAGAACATGACGGTAATAACCATCATCAGATGGCTGTAAGCTAAAATTTTAGAGCATTTCTTTTCTGCTTCATCGCCATATTCCTGACGTTTAGCCACAGCAAAAGAGGAGATAATTGGTGAGTGGTTAAATGAGAACACCATCACCGGGATCACCAGCCACAGCGTCATTAACATCCCACTGCCAGCGCCTTCACCCGATACCGAAATATTCTCGAAAATAGCGCTATTCCAATTGGGGATCAGGTATAACGCTAATGCCATTAGAACAGCGACAAAAGGATAAACCAAAATACTCATCGCTTTGACAATATGCTGCTCACCGTAATGCACAATAGTCATTAGGCCAACAATGAGAATCAAGGATAATAGTGCGCGGGGCGGGGCATTCATGTGTAATTGGTGGGTGATAAAGCTTTCTACTGTATTGGTGATGGCTACGCTATACATCAACACAATAGGATAGATTGCAAAGAAATAAAGCAAAGTAATCAGTCGACCAGCGGAAATACCGAAATGCTCTTCCACTACCTCGGTAATATCACCGTCTTTATTCTTACCTGATAATACGAATCGCGTTAATCCCCGGTGGGCAAAGAATGTCATGGGAAAAGCGAGAAGTACCATGATAATCAAAGGAATTAAACCGCCAACACCCGCATTAATTGGCAGGAAAAGCACGCCTGCGCCGATAGCGGTACCGTAAAGCCCCAGCATCCACATAGTGTCAGTTTTACGCCAGGCTTTATTATCAAGTGTTTGGGAGGATGTGAGTGTTTCTGTGCGTGAAGTGTCCATTTTACCTCTTAAATAAAAGCCAATCCGGTACGGGTTATTTTTTGCAGCAGTTTACGCTTATTGGGATTAGTTTTAATGCTGAATTATCAAAGAAAGCGCGATAATAGAGATATTTGGCATATAAGTCCGTGATGACGATCACCAATGGATTTATATAACGCCGTTCTTGACGTTGGCTGAACTATGAGCTGGTATTGACTTGTTAAGCAAAATGATCAGGATTGCTATTATAACGATAAAGAAATGAAAAGAATGTTTTTTATACAAATACCATAAGTGCAATTCGATAGGGATTAGTTTTAGTTTAAATAAAGAGCAATTTTTTCTGCGCAATAAAAAACGGGAGCCAAGGCTCCCGTTTATATTCAGTCGATATATTAGATAATGTCAGTAGCAGAGATATTATCTGTCGTGCCGTTATACGTGTTGAAGTTCTACACGGACTTCTTGTTCTTTGCTCGGTAACCGGATAGTGACGGACAAGCACAAAGAAACCAGCAGCAGCACGGCAATAACGGTGAAGGTGATGATGAAACCACCGAACAGTGAAGCAATCAGAGAACCAAGCACGCTACCGATACCGAAACCTAAATACAGCAGGCCGTAGTTTTTGGTCAGATTGTTCAGACCAAAGAAGTCGCTTACCAGCGATGGGTAAACAGTGATGGTACCGCCGAAACTGAAGGCTACGCAGGCAATGGAAGCAAAGAAGGTGACTTCGCTCATATTGGTAAATAGCAGGATGCTCATACCGATTAAGGAAACAACCTGAGCGATAGAGATAACGCGAATACGCGCCATTTTGTCAGACAGGATACCCAGAACCAGACGGCCGCTTAGATTCGCAATTGCAATCACAGTAACGGCGTTAGCCGCAGTGCTAGCGGTTAAATGCACCATGCCTTGACCGATATCTTTAGCGACACCGATAACATACAGGCCGCTCATACAAGCGGTCAGGAACATCAGTGCCAGCATCCAGTATTGTGGTTTGCGCACAGCTTCAGCCAGAGAGAAATCTTTGCTATCTGCTTGATTAGTATTTGCATTTGCAACTTGTTTCGGCGCTTCGGTCATCATCATCGCACCGATGATGATCATTACCATGGTTAAGCAACCCCAGATAATAAAGGTGTTTTCCAAGGTATAGATGCTTAGCAGGTAGGTACAAATAAATTTAAAGCCGAGACTACCTAAACCATAGGAACCAATGGCGCAGGCAGAGATCAGGCCCTTACGTTCTGGGAACCATTTTACGCAGTTAGAAAGTGTCATCAGATAACCGGCACCATCTGCCAGTCCGACCAATACACCTGCGCTAAGATAAAGCATGATCAGATTATTGGAGTGAGCGGTGAGGAAGAAACCGATCGCCATCAATACGCCAGCACCGATAGCTACATTACGTACACCAAACTTGTCTTGTAGTTTACCTGCCAGAGATGAGGCGACAGCCAACCCCAGGCTCAGCAGGCCAAATGAAAATGCGACACGGCTGATGGGTTGATCTAATTTTTCGGAAAGTTGGCCGTTAAACAGACTCCAGGTATAAACCGAGCCTAAAGCGAGTTGGGTGATAACGGTGCCGAGTAGCGTAAACCAGCGGGTATTGCTATTTATAGTTTTGGTATTTGTATCACTCATGTGGTGTCTCCCGAGCGAAATGTACCCGTGTACGTCAAGATATCGGGCTATGTGCAGCGTCAGCTTTCTCAGTTGGCTGACTCGAGTCAGCTTTTGAGATTTACTGAGTTGCTGTCTACCAGTTTCTCGATGCTTATGGGTAAGGGGCTTGAATTGAACTATCTATATATTAAGTCTTTCTCTGGTTGGTGATCCGAATTGGGAATGAAATGCATATCAGGAGGAATGAAATGCACCCAGGCGGGTATAAGGTGCAAAAAAACGTAATAAAATAGCTATTAAATGGTATGGAAATAGCCTTTCAGCCCGCACCGGGCCTCACTTTGATTGATCTAAATCATCTTTATCTGAAATTTTCTTCAAACGATCGCTATTCCTTAAAGGATCGTTGTCGCCTTACACCGAGAATTGATCGTATTTGCACCAGGATAATTATTTTGCACCAAAAATGTACTATGCCGGCATTATCTTGGTGCGGTCATTTCCCCAGCAATAATCCGCTGTTTTCTTGCACAACATTTCCTTTGTTTTCCTTTGTCGAAAATTGAAATCTATAACTAATTGATAATGAATTATTTTTTAATTCTCTGCGTTATCCATCTCCTATTTTTCACTCTGAAATTTAATTTGGCACGTTAAATGCTTAGTCATTGTTGAACAATTTAATCGGCTTTTTCCTTTTATCCGCCAGGAGTTAACCATGAAAAAATTGACGACCACACTCGGTGCAGTTGCTGTTTTGTTGAGCTCAGCCAGTACCCTGGCGGCCACTATTCATCCAGAAACCTTGACCATCGGCTCGGATCTGACTTATCCGCCGTATAACTACACTGTGCAAGGCAAACCAGCAGGTTTTGATGCCGAATTCATGCAACTGTTGGCAGCACAGCTCAAACTGAAGCCGCAGGTTATCGATACCCGTTTTGCCAGCCTGATCCTGGGCATCAAAATGCACAAATTCGATGTGGTGGCCTCAACATTGTATGTCACGCCAGAACGAGCACAGCAGGTCAACTTCATTCCTTATATGAAAACCGGCGGCGCATTCTTAGTGAAAGCCGACAGCAAATTCGCTCCGCAAAAACCAGAAGATCTATGTGGTAAAAAAGTCAGCTCCATTAAAGGCGGCGCGTGGATCCCTCGTTTAGCCAAAGTCTCGACCGACTACTGCCTGCCGAAAGGGCTGGGGGCTATTAGCGTACGCGAATTCCCAACTTCGCCAGAAGCCACACAAGCCGTGCTATCGGATGCTGTTGATGTGCAGTACGAAGATGCTGCCGTGGCGAAAGATGCTCAGAGCAAAACGGGTAATCGACTGAAAATCACCTCAACCAATGTTATCTACCCGGTGGTAGTCGGCATGGCGTTTGATAAAGACAGCACGGCGCTACAAGCCAGCGTGCAGGGCGCGTTAAATAAAATTGAACAAAATGGTAGCTACGCCAAGTTGTTGAGCAAGTACAACGTTCAGCAACCGGACGCGACGGAAGTACAAAAAGCACTGGCAGGTACGCTGTAATCCATGAGTTGGCGGCTGCGGCGGCTATTGAAAGTAATGATCGGGAGGACGTATGCAATTTGACTGGCACTATCTGTTGAGCCTGTTTGTTGACGCAGATTTTTGGCTGGCCTCCTGGGTGGTGGTCAAACTGAGTCTGCTGACCTGGGGCATTGGTATTGTTTTAGGGCTGCTGGTGGCGCTGGGTAAGCAGTCGCGTTTTATGCTGCTGCGTAAACTTTGCGGTTTTTATATCTGGCTGTTTCGCAGTTTGCCGCTGCTGGTACTGCTGATCTTTATCTTCAACCTGCCGCAGATCTTTCCGTTTACCAGTCCGCTGCTTTCCGATCCCTTTATGGCTGGACTGATTGCGATGGTGCTCAGTGAAACGGCTTATATCGCTGAGATCCATCGCGGTGGTCTGCTATCGGTCAGCCGCGGTCAGCAAGAAGCGGGACGCGCGCTGGGGCTGCGTATCGGGCAAATTCAGTTAAACATCATCATTCCGCAGGCGCTGCGCATTTCGTTGCCCACGTTGGTGAATGAGTACATTGCTATCGTTAAGCAAACATCGCTGGTCTCGGTTATTTCGCTTTCAGAGATTCTGATGGTCGGTGAGCGTCTCTATACCGACAACTTTAAGGTATTGGAAACATTGCTGGCCGTTGCCTGCTATTACGTGCTGATCGTCAGTGTGTTTGAAAAAGGTATCGGTTGGTTTGAACGCCGTTCGGATATTTATAGCAAAACCCCACTGCCTTTTGATGCGGCAGCCGAGCTTGGCGTATTAGCAGAACAACCGATAGTTGCGGTCCATACATCTTCGGCGTCTGCGAAGCCAATTTTAGAAATGTCGTCTATCAGTAAGGCTTATAACGGCAAAAAAGTGCTGAAAGATATCAATCTGTCGGTCAAACCGGGCGAAATTGTGTCGATTATCGGGCCGTCAGGTTCAGGAAAAACCACCTTGATTCGTACGATCAACGGATTGGAGACGCTTGATGGTGGCGAAATTCGCCTGCTCGGTCGTGAGTTTATTCAGGCCGGACAGAAAGAAAATAGTCTGGCTTATCGCTCCCAAGTCACGCGCTTAGGCATGGTGTTCCAGGGGTTCAATCTCTTCCCGCACAAAACCGTGCTGCAAAACCTGATGCTGGCTCCCAAATTACATGGCATCGATACGCCAAAAGAGATCCGCGAGCGCAGCATTTTGATGTTGGAAAAAGTCGGCATGTTAGACCACGCCAATAAATATCCGCATCAACTCTCAGGAGGACAGCAGCAGCGCGTTGCTATCGCTCGAACTTTGGTGATGAAACCGACGTTGGTGTTATTCGATGAGCCAACCTCGGCGCTCGATCCAGAGCGCGTGAATGAAGTACTGCAAGTGATTGAGAAGTTAGCGCAAGAGGGGATCACCATGTTGATTGTTACTCATGAGATGCAATTTGCGTTTTCCATCTCGGACCGTGTGGTCTTTATGGAGCAGGGAGAAATTATTCATGACGAGGCTCCTGATGTGTTGCGCACCATGAAAAGCGAGCGAATGAGTCGTTTCTTGAAAAATTCCTCTTTTGCTTAGGGATATCTGATGACGCAAAAACCTTTTACTCAACCATTGAGCGCTCAACCCTTGAACTTGCAACAACAGATAGCAGGCGAATTCAGAATCGATCCGCTGACCAGTGAACAATCCGCTGATTTACCCGCGTTTGAACGCGTGGCCTTGCTACTGCGAGAAAACATTATTAGCGGCAATTTATACGCTGGACAGCCGCTGTTAGAAAACGAGCTGTCAGAACGCTGTGGCGCCTCACGCAATACCTTACGAGAAGCGTTACGTTATCTGCACGGCGAAGGGTTGGTGAACTACCACCAAAATCGCGGCGTATTTGTCCGCCAATTAGATAAACGCGATGTGCGTGACATTTTTAAGGTACGTCGCCATCTGGAAATATTAGCGGTTGAGACGAATCCTCAGGTCAGCCCGTTTCACCTCAATCGCATGCTGGCACTGATTGAACAGGCCGAGCAGGAGGCAGAAAACGCCGCCTGGCGTAACGTCGGTACGCTGAGCCTGCGTTTTCATCAAAGCATTGTGCATATGTTGGGTTGCCAGCGATTTAACGACTTTTTCTCGGTGATATTGGCGCAGCTGCGTTTGCTGTTTGCCAGCGGCCCAGCCGAGCGTGATTTCCAATATCCATGGATTGCCCGCGATCGGGAAATTTATCAACTACTGCACGAGGGGCGCACTAGCGAAGCGAGTCAGGCATTGCAGGTGTACCTCGAGCTATCAGAAAAGAAACTTATGCAGGCCTTCAGCCTCTCAACCTGTTAATTGGAGTAAATATGTCTCTCTATCCTGCTGCTTATCAAAGTACTAAAGGTTCTGCTTTAGACGTTAACCGTGAATTGTATCAGGCGCTTGCCGATGGGAAGCGTGAAAAATTGAGCGAACATTTGGTGCCGATTCGTACCGGTTATGCCTGGGAAGTGCCCGCTGGCCATCTGTTCCGCATCACCACGCCGCAAGGCCCGCAGGTCGGTGATTTGAATATGTGGAACCGCCATGATCCGCGTGAACGCATGTGGGTGTCGCGCACACGTCAATTGCAACGTGCGCATTTGTCTACTTTTGATCGCCTATGGTCAACCTTGCCATTTATTCGTCCGATGGCGACTATTACTGCGGATTCATTGGCCGATTACGGCATCGATAGCGACGGTGGCCGTGTGCACGATCTGCTGGGCACCCGTTGCGACCCTTACGTTAATAAGCTGCTGACCGGCGAAGATTTTGATTTCCACTGTCATTCCAACCTGACTCGCGCCGTGGCACCTTTTGGCCTGACCGAGTTTGATGTGCATGATGTGATGAACGTGTTCCAGTGCACCGGTCTTAACGATAACGATCAATACTTTATGAAAGCCTGCCCGGCGCAGAAGGGCGATTACCTTGAATTCTTCGCTGAAATTGACCTGCTGTGTGCCATTTCAACGTGCCCAGGCGGCGATTTATCCTTGCCAATGTGGGGCGATGAAGCGGTGGATACGCTGTCAGTTTGCCGTCCGCTGGGGATTGAAATCTACCGTCCTGACTCCGCTTTGCTGAAAGACTGGACGCCGCCGGTTTCACCTGATTATCGCGGCAATCATGGCATGGTACAAAAGCCGGTTAGTTGGTAAGTTCTGATTATTGATCAGTAATCCGATCGCTGGATGTCTGTCGTTAACGCGAGCCGCCTCAGAGATGGCGGCTCACTTCCAACGCGATGGTTTCTTGCAAACGCAGATTTGCATCGTCAGGCGCGTTGTTACTTTGATATAGGCTGATACCAATATCGCCCAGCGGTGGAAGCTCTGGGGCCGAGATAATACGCATCGCCTGCGGAACGCCAATCGTGGTGCGAACGGTAATACCTAATCCGGCAGTAATGGCGGCCCAAATGCCGCTTAAACTACGGCTGGAGAAGGCAATTCTCCAGGCGATCCCTGCGCGGTCTAACGCCGTGGTGGCAATTTTTCGCATAATACAGGGCGTTTCAAAAACCAACAGCGGCAAAGGAATATTGGCGTCGATATAGCGATGGATATCGCAATCTGCTGCCCCGATCCATTGCAACGGCAGGCGGCCTAACGAACGGCTGTTCGCTGCCATCTCTCCCCATTGCCAACAGAGCGCCAGATCAAATTCATTATTGCTAATCCCATCGAGTAATGGCTGATTACGCGTTACGCTCGCCGATATCTGTACCTGCGGGTGGCTACGGGTAAATTCCCCTAAAATAGCGGGGAGTAAAGCTTCACCAAAATCCTCTTGCATCCCTAAATGTAACTGCCCGGAAAGCGGGCTGATGTGCATCGACAGGTAGGCTTCATCGTTCAGGCTAAGTATTCGCCGGGCGTAGCTCAACATGACTTCCCCTGATTCTGTTAAGCGCAGATGGCGTCCGGTTTTTTCGACTAAGTCTCTCCCTGCCTGCTGCTCTAGCTTTTTTAACTGTGCGCTAACCGCCGAAGTCGATCGGCCAAGACGCTGGGCTGCGTGGGCAAAATTACCCAGTTCGATGCCGGTAACAAAGCTACGCAGAGCTTCAAGGTCAAAAGTGGGCGGGCGTCGAGTCATGATTTAACTATCCTGATTTTTGGGATTGTTGGTGCTGATAATGTCCATTTTTTAAATCATCATAGCGGGTTATCTTGCGTCATACATCCAGAATGAGGAAGCAAAGATGGGCCAAGAACCGATAACAAATACTGCACTGAGCACCTTAGCGCGTATTACACCTAAACTGGCGCAATTGAGTGAAGAGGTTCTGTTTGCCGATATCTGGCAGAGAAAACAACTCTCTCCACGCGATCGCAGTTTGATCACTGTCGCGGCGCTGGTGACACTTAACCGCAGTGAGCAGTTGCCATTTCACCTGCGTTTGGCACAGGAGAACGGTGTCTCGCAAAGCGAACTTTCTGAGTTGTTTACCCATCTGGCTTTTTATGCCGGTTGGCCAGCAGCGGCGAGCGCTGTCACCGTTGCCGCACAGTCTTTTTCTGAATAGTCCTTTGTCGTGTTAGGAGATATTGATGCCTTTTACTCGTATTGCCTTGCCTGAACATCGTTTAGCTCAATGGCAGCCGGTTATCTCTCATGTGTTGCAGCGCGCGCTGGAAAGCACTTTTGCGGTTCCTGCTGGCGACTGTTTCCAATTCTTTGATGGATATAAAGAGGGGAGGAGAGTGTTCGATGCCCATTATCTCTGCTCTGCAGAGCGGCCACGTTCAGCAGACTTTGTGTTTTTTCATCTGACCGGCGGGAAACCACGTAGCGTCAAACAGAAACAGACGTTTTACCGCACCTTGACCAACGATTTACAGGCCGAGCTTAAGATTCATCCTAGTGATGTGATGATCGTGCTCAGCTCTACTCAGTTAGAAGATTGGTCATTTAGCGGCGGTGAGATGACGCATTTCTGATAAGGAATAACGCCACAATAAAAAAGACATATTCAGGTCATGGTGGTGGCGAATGTAATGAATTAATGAAAGATTCCCTTAATGTCCGGCCGCTTTTCTACACCGGACATCAATAGCCGATGAATAACCTCTTTATTAATGACTATTTTTTTGCCAGCTACTTTTCATAACTTTACGAAGTGATAGGATGTGGCCCACTTTTCTTAGTTGGGATTTTTCAATGGCCAGGCTTGTTGCTTTCATTGTGGTATTGCTGACTTTTACCTCCTGTTCGGCGTATGCATTAGATACCTATAAATGTGTACTCACGCATACCACCGAAGGAGCAGACGGTAATGATACTGCCGATGTCGTTAATAAAGATGCGCGTGTTTATGACGCGGGTAATACTTTTAGTTTTTCACCAGACGGTAGCAAGATGATTACCAGTCCTGAACTTACCGATATTATCGGTCAGAATAACCAGCCAATGAAGGCCGGAGCGCAGGACAATCTAATGTATATCCATGTTAAAAATAGCTTTGTTATCGCCACAGAAACTGAAGGATATGTTTACGGTGACTGTGTGAAAATTGACGGAAAATAATCAACAGTAGCTGTGTGGAAAGAGTCCAATACCCGACATTATTAATGTTCGGGTTTTTGCTTTTTTAGCCCCCCCTTAATTTGCTTTTGATTCAAAAGTAATCAGGTTGAAAATAATTTGTAAAATAAAAGTTATGGGTGGATGGGGCATGCTTTTTATACTTATTTGCTAATTAATTTATAATTAACAAAGAGTAAAGCTAATACTTTATCTTACCCTAACGCAAATTACCCTTCGGCCTTAAATCGTATTAATAAATAGAAACACTCCTGCTAGTTCATTAGCACACTTCTGATAGTTGTTATGTCAGAGAAAGGCTATCCTTGCGCTCCTTATGCTGATATCCAGTGACTTATTGGCAAATATGGCTTGTTAGCCGATACGGCTTTCGAGCAAAAAACCCCGCGTTGTTTTAACTGCTCCAGATGTTCTGATAAGAAAGGTAATACCCGGTTAATGGCACTACTTAACGACGAAATTCGCGATCACGACGCAGAATCCATGCTTTTTATCCGCCGCGCGGTGATTGCGTTTATCATCGTGGTGATACTTTTTGGTGTGTTAGCTTACAACCTCTATCATCTGCAGGTACAAGATCACGCTTTCTACCAGACGCGATCCAATCAAAACGACATTAAAATGCTGCCGATTGCGCCAAGTCGTGGGCTGATAATGGACCGTAATGGCGTGGTATTGGCGCAAAATATTACGCTATACCAATTGCAAATTATTCCCGGCAAAGTCGCGAATCTAAAACAGACTATTAAAGATCTGACCCCGATTGTTGATCTGACGCCAGATGACTTAGCCAGTTTCCATGATGCCATGCTCCGTGGGCATCGTTTCGCTGAAGTTCCTCTGAAGCTGGCGTTAACCGATGAAGAAGTTGCGCGTTTTTCTATTAATCAGTTCAACTTCCCTGGCGTTTCTATCAGTAGCTATCAACAGCGCCGCTATCCTTATGGTGCAGAGTTGGCACACGTGGTTGGCTATGTTTCTAAAATCAATGACAGCGATGATAAACGCCTGAGTAAAGAAGGATTGGCCGAGAACTATGCGGCTGACCACGATATTGGCAAGCAGGGCATTGAAAAATACTATGAAAATGAACTGCATGGCCGCACCGGTTATCAGGAAGTGGAAGTCGATAACCATGGGCACGTTGTTCGTCTGCTGACCGAGACGCCACCGCAAGCCGGGCAAAATATCAAGCTAACCCTGGATCTTGGTCTTCAGCAATATATTGAAAAACTACTGAAAGGACAGCGTGCGGCGGTAGTAGTTCTCGACCCGCGTAATGGCGACGTGCTGGCAATGGTGTCTAGCCCGAGTTATGACCCGAATCCTTTTGTGAATGGTATTTCCGGCAAAGCCTATAGTGCGTTGTTGAAAAACCCCGACCTACCGCTGATCAACCGCGTTACACAGGGTCTATATCCACCGGCATCGACCATTAAACCTTATATGTCGATCTCTGCCTTATTCGCTGGCGTCATTACGCCACAAACCACGTTCTTTGGCGCAGGAACCTGGGAATTGCCGGGCACGCAGCGCCGTTACCGCGACTGGCTGAAAAGCGGACACGGTTATCTGAACGTCACTAAAGCTATCGAAGAGTCAGCGGATACCTTCTTCTATCAGGTTGCTTATGAAATGGGCATCGACAGAATTCATGAATGGCTGAGTAAGTTTGGCTATGGTCAACCGTCTGGCATCGATTTAGATGAACAGTATTACGGTAATCTTCCAAGCCGTGAATGGAAGATGAAAGTTCATAAAAAAGAATGGTATCAAGGAGATACTGTTTCTGTTGGTATCGGGCAGGGCTACTGGATTGCTACACCTATCCAAATGGTTAAGGCAATGATGACATTGATTAATAATGGCAAGGTGTTAACGCCGCATTTGCTGGATTCGATGCAGTTAGGCAATGTGATTACGCCTTATAAAATGCCGCCGACCTCACAGATAGCCGATCCAAAATCAGCCTATTGGGGTATTGTCAAAAATGCGATGTTTGGCATGGCTAATGCGCCAAACGGTACCGGTTATAAATTATTCCATACTGCACCTTATAAAATCGCTGCGAAATCGGGGACTTCTCAGGTCTTTAGTTTGCGAGAAAACCAGAACTACAATGCCAAGATGACGCCAGTTCGTTTGCGCGACCATATCTTCTATACCGCTTTTGCGCCTTATAATCATCCAACGGTGGCAATGGCGCTGATTTTGGAGAATGGCGGTGGTGATGGTGTCGTTGCTGGGCCAACGGCGCGCGCGATCCTCGATCATATTTTTATCAAAGACGATGTGACGGATTGCCAGAACGACGCCAACAAATCTAGCCCTGCCTGCCAATTAGATGCGTTGAAGCCGGGTACCGAAGGGTATGACGAGCACTAATTTATAAACAGGCCCAATACGTTGTTATGGCACTGTCTTAAAATAGCGACAGTGCCACCTGATGATGTCTCCAAAAGGAGACATCTATATTTATGTTTTATATGTGTATTTTTTAATGGTTAAAATAACTGTCATCAAATGGCAACAGTGTGCGGTGTTTTTGACCATGTTGTTTTTCTGGTTTTTATTAAAAATAAAATATAAATCAATATAAAACAGCATGTTGTTAAATTTCTTTATCAGTTGGCACGCTTTGTGCTAAATTGACGCCGTTGCTCATTCAACTGATTATGATTGCTGGCGCTGTGTCGCAATGTGCTCATAATGCCCGAATGACGCCACAGAAAAGGTGCCTATCGTTCACCACACCGATAATCGTGCATTGCACGTTATCAAGCATCGAACGACACGTTGAGTGAGGCACCACCTATTCAGCGATGCAGCTTATCAGATTTGATGGGTTGCACCGTGACCAGTATCCCTCTTTTATCTACTCCATTCTTTTTGCCTAACCGCCCGTTTTATTCAACTCTTTAGTAGTCGTTTTTGATTGTCTCAGCTAGCATCAGCAGACTGCTGATATTGGCAGATAAACAGCAAGCGAGAGAACTTACGTTGAAAAAATGGCGTTTATTCCCCGGTTCATTACGCCAATTGGTGTTGATGGCGTTTCTTTTAGTATTGTTGCCACTGTTGGTGTTGGCTTATCAAGCTTATGAAAGTCTCAACCATTTGAGTGCGCAGGCGGCTGAAATTAATCGAACGACGTTATCTGATGCCCGCCGTAGCGAGATGATGACCGGGATCGCACTGGGAATGGAGCGCAGTTATCGCCAATATTGCGTGCTCGATGATGCCACGTTATCTCAGCTGTACCAAAAACAACGCCAACGTTATTCGCAACTGCTAGATGCGCATGCCTCGATCCTTCCCGATATGCACTATTACCAGAACTTACGCGATCTTCTGACTCAGCTCACTACTTTTAACTGTGTCAACAACGCCCCTAATGCTGATGCAGCCACGCAACTCGAACAGTTTTCTCGTTCTAATGCCGAAATGGTTCATGCGACCCGAGAGGTGATTTTTTCTCGTGGGCAACAACTACAACAGGCGATTGCCGAGCGCGGCCGCTTCTTTGGCTGGCAAGCGTTGGTTCTATTTTTGGTGAGTGGGGCATTAGTGCTGCTGTTTACTGGCATGATTATCGGCCCAGTGAAAGCGGTAGAGCGGATGATTAATCGCCTGGGTGCTGGTCGCACGTTAGGCAATACCAAAAACTTTAAAGGCCCAACAGAAATACGCTCTCTGGCACAACGTATCATTTGGCTGAGTGAGCGGCTGGCCTGGCTGGAATCTCAGCGCCATGAGTTTTTACGCAATATCTCCCACGAATTAAAAACACCGTTGGCCAGTATGCGTGAGGGAACGGAATTACTTCGTGATGAAATTGCCGGCCCGCTGACCGCAGACCAAAAAGAAGTAGTCCTTATTCTTAATAACAGTAGCCGCCATCTACAAATGCTGATTGAGCAACTGCTTGACTATAATCGTAAGCTGGCAGATGTCCCGGCTGATTTGCAAAAAGTCGATTTGCAAACGCTGGTTGCTGGTGTGATTGCGGCCCATATGTTACCTGCACGGAGTAAATCTATCCAAACCGAGGTAGATATTGGCCTTGGCGAATGTTGGGCTGAACCGACATTATTAACGCGAGTATTAGATAATCTCTATTCCAATGCGGTGCACTACGGTGACGAATCCGGTACCATTTGGATACGTACAGTTCAGTCTGCACAACAGATAATCATTGACGTTGCTAATAGTGGTTCCCCGATCCCTGATACTGAAAAAGGTATGATTTTCGAGCCTTTCTACCAGGGAAGTCTGCAACGAAAAGGTGCGGTTAAAGGCAGTGGGTTAGGATTAAGCATCGCACAGGACTGTGTTTTGCGTATGCAGGGTGACATTGCGCTCATTGACGTTGATTACGCTGCCGTTTGTTTTCGCATTCGCCTGCCTTTGACGGCCAGAGTAAATAAATGAGAAAGATAAAACTATGGTGACACGCCTGATGAGTCGTTTGCGGCTCACGCTGATTATTAGTCCCTTGTTACTGGCTGGTTGTGCTAATCATTCAACCACCCATGGGCATGTAAACTCGATAGAAAACATGATACCAAGCGCTGAAGTTGTCGATTTTAGCGTCGCACCTTGTGAGATTTTATGGACGTTGGATGATGAGAAAGTATTGTCCAATTCGCTGTATTGGCTACGGGCAATGGATTGTGCCGATCGCATGCCAGCTGTACAGGCTCGCTTCCAGGCTCAGCAAATATCGCAACATCGCTGGGATAGCGTATTCAAGCAAAGTATTCTTTTGGCCGATGCGGATCCGAGTGATGGGTTACGTAAAATTTTATTGGGCCAGGTTGAGAGTTTCAGCAATCAAACACCGGTTACGATACGCCCATTGGTTCAACTGTGGCGCGAACATCAGATCTTAGAAATTAAGTTAGCCGATGAAAAAGCGCGTAATGCGCGTCAGCAGATTGTGAGCGAAAACCAAATTGCATTACTGGACGCTCAGCAAAAATCGCTAGCGGCGGAGCTGGAAAGCACACAACAGAAGCTTAAAAATCTGACCGACATCGAACGTCAGCTCTCATCACGCAAATCGTTACAAGGCGAGATACCTGATGCAGACGACGCGTCAAATGGGGCGCAGAAGAAAAACGGTATTCCAGCCAACAACGGCAACATCTCTTCCAAAAAAGCCGATCTTGCGGCTAAGTCTGCAGCAAGTCAGGCAGAGGAAAATCAATGAGTTTGCAAAGAATGGCTAATTTATTGCTGGTAGATGATGATCCCAGCTTATTGAAATTACTTGGGATGCGCCTAACCAGCGAAGGTTTTATGGTGACTACCGCGGCGAGCGGGGCAGAAGCATTAAAATTATTACGACGTGAACGTATTGATCTAGTGATTAGCGATCTCCGTATGGATGAAATGGATGGCATGGCACTTTTTGCCGAGATCCAACAGTTTCAGCCAGGGATGCCGGTCATTATTCTTACCGCACACGGTTCGATTCCCGATGCGGTAGCCGCGACTCAACAAGGCGTATTTAGTTTTCTCACCAAGCCAGTTGACCGCGATGCGTTATATAAAGCCATTGATGAGGCGCTGAAGCTTTCGGCACCGACCACCGATGACAGCTGGCGTGAGCGCATTGTCACCCGCAGCCCTATTATGTTGCGTCTGTTAGAGCAGGCGAAAATGGTGGCGCAGTCGGATGTCAGTTTGCTGATCAATGGCAACAGCGGGACCGGTAAAGAAGTGCTGGCACAGGCTATTCATGCGGGTAGCCCGCGCGGTAAAAAAGCTTTCGTCGCCATCAACTGCGGCGCATTGCCTGAGCAATTGCTGGAGTCTGAGCTGTTTGGTCATGCTAAAGGAGCATTTACCGGCGCGGTCAGTAGCAGAGAAGGGTTGTTTCAGGCGGCAAATGGCGGCACCTTATTCTTGGATGAAATCGGCGATATGCCGCTGTCATTGCAAGTTAAATTGCTGCGGGTTTTACAAGAGCGCAAGGTACGCCCTTTAGGCAGTAATCATCAGATTGATGTCGATGTACGGATTATTTCCGCGACACACCGTGACTTGCCAAAAGCGATGCAGAAGGGCGAGTTTCGCGAAGACCTGTTCTATCGGCTCAATGTGGTGAATCTAAAATTACCCACCCTTAATGAACGCGCTGAAGATATCCCGTTACTGGCTAAACATCTGTTGTTTGTTGCCGCGTCGCGTCATAAGCCTTTTGTTCGTAGTTTTTCTAGCGATGCCATGAAACGTTTGATGACGGCTAACTGGCCGGGCAACGTACGCCAATTGGTTAACGTTATCGAGCAATGTGTCGCGCTGACATCGGCCCCGGTGATTAGTGATGCGCTGGTGGAACAGGCTTTGGAGGGGGAAAACACCGCTTTACCTACCTTTGTTGATGCGCGTAACCATTTTGAATTGAATTACCTGCGTAAACTCTTACACATTACCCGAGGCAATGTTACACATGCCGCGCGTATCGCCGGGCGCAATCGTACCGAATTTTATAAGTTACTTTCGCGGCACGAATTAGAGGCAAATGATTTTAAAGAGCCATGAGTCACACAAATCATCAGCAGCAGCATGTTAGTTACTAGGTGAATTATGGTACCTTTAGCGCACTGCGTGCTCTTGCTGCACCTATACCCGTCATACTTCAAGATGCTGGGGTGTTGGCTGCTCTCGTTCACCCCAGTCACTTAGTTATCTAAGCTCCTATGGATTCTCTCGATTGCCGCCTACCTGCATCTTGAAGTTTCTTGGGTATATAATGTAAATATGAATCTTGCTGCTGCTATGGAACGACGGCAGCGAACGAATAATGATAATAAGGGCCTGCAATGAAAAAGATTGATGCGATTATTAAACCTTTCAAACTTGATGACGTTCGTGAAGCGTTGGCAGAAGTAGGCATCACCGGCATGACCGTCACCGAGGTCAAAGGCTTTGGTCGCCAGAAAGGCCACACTGAGTTGTATCGTGGCGCGGAGTACATGGTCGATTTCCTGCCAAAAGTGAAAATTGAAATCGTCGTTGCCGATGATATCGTAGACACCTGTGTTGAAGCGATTATGAACACCGCGCAAACGGGTAAAATCGGCGACGGTAAGATCTTTGTCTTTGATGTGGCGCGTGTTGTGCGTATCCGCACCGGTGAGCAAGACGAAGAAGCCATTTGATTGGGTTAAATCTAGACCGAGATTTGGGCGGTTTTTTAAAGCAATGACCGCACTAAAATAGTAAATTGGTGAAAATTTCGGTTTATTAAACTCGGTGTTCAATGCGGCCTCGTAGCCGAAACCGATAAAAGGGGAGAAATCGCTCCCCTTTTAAATCCGCGATTTTTCTCACCATTCCTTCAGCGCCATTTTGAGCGTGCCTCGCTGGCTTTTTTAAACGTCAAAAGCAAAAACTGTCTGTCTGTGCTGTTGATTTAAAGCCGCTAAGCGCACTCAAAATGCCACCGGTGGAGTGGTGAAAGACAATGGGTTTATCGTTGGCTTGAACCCGGAGGCGGGGAGCCTGGAAGGCTGGCATTTGCGCTATCACGAGAGCCGCTGAAACATGGCCTCCGCTGGATACTATGTTGAAGTAGCAAAAAGCGCGGGAAGCCGGAAGGGGCGGCGCTTACCGCCCCTTCGGTCGGTTTAGGCTACGGATTCATATTGAGAACCGAAGTTGATAAACCGAAACATTCACCGTTCCGGTTTTACAAAACCGCCTAAAGCACGGTCATTGCTTAAGAAAAATCACAAAACCTTATGTGGCCCGAAGCACTCATAATGAATCCGGTCTTCGCTAACGCCCAGCGCTATCAGCTGTTTGGCGGCAAATTGCATAAAGCCAATTGGGCCACACAGGTAAAATGCCATGTTGGGGGCGGAGATCCGCGCTTGGATCGCAGAAATATCCAGCAACCCTTGATATTGATAATCCTCAGCCTGACGATCGTTGCTTAGTGGCTGCTGGTACCAAACTTGTGAGTGTAGCTGCGGCAAGGTTTTATTGATTGCGCGGATTTCTGCTGCGAAGGCGTGTACCTGGCCATTTTCTGTGGCGTGGATCCACTCAATAGGCCCACGATGATGACGTCGTGCCAGCGCATGTAACATACCGAGCATCGGGGTTTGGCCGACACCGCCAGATATCAGAGCAACCGGTGTTTCATCGGTAACATCTAAGAAGAAATCACCGTGTGGTGCTGCCAGATGTACGCTATCGCCGACTTGGGCCACTTGATGTAGATAATTGGAAACCAGACCATGTTCTTCGCGTTTAACTGCGATGCGATAGGTATGGCCGTTAGCGGCTTGTGTTAGGGAATATTGGCGAATTTCCTGATTCTCCATATTCGGGCTGCGGACATAAACGGCCAAATATTGCCCCGGCTGGAAATCAACGACAGGCTGACCATCAACAGGCTCGAGTAAAAAGCTGGTGATTAATGTGCTTTGCTGCGTTTTCTCTTTAATTCTAAATTCTCGGGTTCCGCGCCAGCCACCTTCTTGATCGGCGGTTTCTTGATAAATCCCTTCTTCACGGCCAATAAATACGCCAGCTAATACTTCATAAGCTTTGCCCCAGGCATCCAGCACTTCTTGCCCCGGGTTTAGCATCTCATCAATAGTGGCTAATAAATTGCTGCCAACAATCTGGTACTGATCCGGCTGAATATTAAAACTCGCATGCTTTTGAGCGATGCGTTCAACGACTGGCAGTAACGCCGGGAGATTATCAATGTTGGCAGCATAACCGCAGATGGCATCAAACAATGCCTGACGCTGAGCGCCGTTACGCTGATTGTTCATATTGAAAATATCTTTCAGCTCTGGGTTATGAACAAACATGCGATCATAAAAATGGGCGGTTAAGCTCGGGCCGGTCGCCTGTAATAGTGGAAGCGTGGATTTGACGATGGCAATAGTTTGGCTGTCCAGCATAGTAAAACTCCTAAATATGAAGCAGACGGAAGATTAAAAATTCTTTTAACATGTATTTTAAATGCATCTTATTGCTTGTGCGCTTTTTTGTAAAAACCTTTTTGTGCGCATGGGGATTAAAAAGTTGTCTATGGGGTCACAAAGCTGAAAACTTTGCATGCCGTCATGAAGAGAATACGCCTGATTATGGTCAAGATATTACCACTGCAAAGCCTTGTGCTGCCTGTAGCCAAACGTTTGCCTAAAAACCTTCTCTTAAGTCTATCCCAAGCGGGTAGAAACAGTTTACACTGTGTCCCAGAACCCAAAGGGGCATTTTTTAAAGATTGTTGAGTCAGGAGAAGCGAATGTTAAAGCGTGAAATGAACCTAGCCGATTATGATGCTGCGCTGTGGCAAGCGATGGAGCAAGAAGTTGTGCGTCAGGAAGAGCACATCGAGCTGATTGCATCAGAAAACTACACTAGCCCACGCGTGATGCAAGCACAGGGATCGCAACTGACCAACAAATATGCCGAAGGTTACCCAGGCAAGCGTTACTACGGTGGTTGCGAGTATGTTGATATCGTTGAGCAACTGGCTATTGACCGTGCTAAAGAGCTGTTTGGTGCTGATTTTGCAAACGTTCAACCACACTCTGGTTCACAGGCTAACTTCGCGGTTTACACGGCGTTGCTGCAACCAGGCGATACTATTCTGGGTATGAACCTGGGCCACGGCGGTCACTTGACTCACGGCTCGCCGGTTAACCTGTCTGGTAAGCTCTACAACGTGGTGCCTTACGGCATTAACGAAAGCGGTGATATTGATTACGACGACGTGGCTAAACAAGCGCAAGCACACAAGCCAAAAATGATCATCGGTGGCTTCTCTGCATTCTCCGGTGTGGTTGATTGGGCAAAAATGCGTGAGATCGCTGACAGCGTTGGCGCATACTTGTTCGTCGATATGGCGCACGTTGCGGGTCTGATTGCTGCTGGCGTTTACCCGAACCCAATTCCTCATGCGCACATCGTCACTACCACGACCCACAAAACGCTGGCTGGCCCACGCGGTGGTTTGATTCTGGCTAAAGGCGGCAGCGAAGAGTTTTACAAAAAACTTAACTCAGCGGTATTCCCTGGCGGTCAGGGTGGTCCATTGATGCACGTTATCGCCGGTAAAGCGGTGGCGCTGAAAGAAGCAATGGAACCTGAGTTCAAAGCTTACCAGCAGCAAGTGGCTATCAATGCTAAAGCGATGGTTGAAGTTGTGCTGGCGCGTGGCTACAAAGTCGTGTCTGGTGGTACTCATAACCACCTGTTCTTGCTGGACTTGGTTGATAAAAACCTGACAGGTAAAGATGCTGACGCTGCGTTAGGCCGTGCTAACATCACTGTTAACAAAAACTCCGTACCTAATGATCCGAAGAGCCCATTTGTGACTTCAGGCGTACGTATCGGTACACCAGCGGTCACGCGTCGTGGCTTTAAAGAAGCTGAAGTTCGTGAACTGGCTGGCTGGATCTGTGATGTGTTGGATAACATCAATGATGAAGGCACCATTGAAAGCGTGAAACAGAAAGTGCTGGCCGTTTGTGCGCGTTTCCCAGTTTACGCTTAATTGCATCTGATGCTTAATCACAACGCCTGATTTCAGGCGTTGCTTAAAAGGTGATGACTCTGACGAGCGTCACCTTTTTTTATGGATTTTTTAGGGTGTATATCGCGAAATTAGCGCGCTTCCAGCAGTGAGCGGATGCGTTTGCGCTGATCTTTTGCCAGCGGAAGTTGTGTGTGGATCACTAAAGGATCGGCATCGGTGGTTTTGGTGGCGTAGGGCGTGACAATCATGGCAACGCCGCTGGGTGCACCGTATTGATGAAAGGCTGCCAATGTCTGGTATTTGATATTCAGCGGAATTAATGTAGCTTCGCGGATCTGTTGCTCAACGGCATGTTCTAATTCGCTGTTGTGATCGGTCAGCAGTAAAATCTGTTTTTCCTGTAGTGCATTGCCTTGCATCAACCAAGCGCCGAAGATCACGGCGATCAAACCCACCTCTGCTTCTGAGAGTGTTATCTGATACTGCGCGGCAAAACTTGCTAGCGCTTCACGTGTGGTACGCATCAGCCGTGGATACATGCGTTCGACTTCATTCTGTAGCTGATTTTCAATACCAATAGCAAACTTACAGCGTTCAATCATCGGGCCCAGATGAGCAAAAAGCTGCCTAAATAGTCCTTCGTCGCTGCTAAATGTCATTCCCGAAACATCCTGAAAACTCGCGATAAGATGCTTAACCGCATGCATCAGGCGTTGATCGAGTTCTGAACCTGAGCTGTCATGGCGATGCTGTTGAAGCAGAGTGAGTAGCAGAATAAAAAAATCGCGATCCTCAGAACGAGACGGGTTGCCACAGGCTGGCTGTAATTGATCATATAAGATGTTGGCAGCGCGAAATTCCGGCTTAATGTGCAGCCATTGCTGTTGTTGTGCGGTGAAGGTGACATAGTGACCTTGTGCATTTTGTAGCAGGCACCAAGGAATATACAGCTGTAAAAAAAGCCGGTCACGCGGTGTGAATTCCTGTTCCAACTCGCTCTCGCAGCGCTCAATCAGTGAAGTGAGCCGATCCTTTTCACAACTGCTGGCGAGAGTGCTGTATTGCGTGAGCTGCTGATTAAGCCAAGGTTTGAAATAGTCATCAATAAAAGCAGGACTACTGCGCAACCCACGTCGCAATGCTTGCAGTAGGCACAGACGTTGGTCGAGTGCTTTGCCCTGAACGTGAAAGCGAGCATCTATCTCTAGATGATGTTGCTTGTGTATTTCACGTCGTACTTGAGCAAGATCTCCATCAAGCGTTGTAATATCGACACCATTTATTTGGTCAAGTCCCTCCGATTGCTGCGTAGAGAAGGGCGTACATAGTGTCGTTCTATATAGCCATAGCAATAAATTACAGCGTCGTTGCTGGCTAGATAGCTCACGTACCGGGGGAATGCCCTGACTCATAAGACCTTCTGCTCATCTGCGATTAATAAAAGTCCTAGTAAGAATAGCAAAGTGCGTTTTATCAATTGAGTAAAAACTATGTTTTTACAGGGATTTACAACTCAGATCACAGTTATTTATGTCGGAAAATTAACGAATAAAACCAATAATGTTACATTATTACAGTATGCAACATATTGATGGTAGGGATGAATGGAATATGCTTTTTTAACAGCACTGAAAAGGTGTTGCTGTCAGGTGCTGTTGGCCGTTTGTGGCGGTTTTTTTGCGCCAATGGTTTGGGCACATCCCCATAGTTTTATTGATATGCAAACTACGCTGGTGACCAAAGACCAACAATTGTTAGGTTTTAAAATGATCTGGGTAATGGACCCCATTACCTCAGCGGATTTGCTTTATGACGCAGGTAAAGCCCAGGCAGGCTCAGAAATCTGGAAAAAACTGGCGGCTGAAGTGATGGCCCGCGTACTGACACAGCACTACTTTACGGTTCTCTATCGCGATGGAAAACCGCTGAAATATCGCGATTTACCCAGCGAATATTCCCTCTCCCGCCAAGGAAATCAGGCGGTATTAGAATTCATTTTACCCTTAGCTCATCCGCAGCCTTTGCAGGGTAAGCCTTTGAGTTTATCAACCTTCGATCCCACCTATTTTGTTGATATGACCTATAAAAACCAACAAGCCTTGCAGATGCCAGCGGATGTTGCTGCTCTGTGCAAAATCTCACTTTTTACCCCAGCACCGAACGCTTCTTTACAAGCCTATGCTCTGTCTTTGGATAAAAGTGATGCGCCGCCAGAAGATATGGATCTTGGTCAACAGTTTGCGCAGAAGGTGACATTGCAATGTCAGTAGAAAATCAGCGTAGTAAAAGTCGTGCGGTAAAAATTGGCCGCTCAACGAGGCCAAATCCAGCGCGTGCCAGGCATTGGGGCTGGAGTTTATGGCCACTGGTCATTTTTATACTGCTGTTAGCTATTGCCGCTATAACGTTATGGCAATATTGGCCACAAATTCAATTACTCAGCGTAGTGTGGCAGCGGGAGTTGCATCAACAGCTCGCCGAGCTATTACAGCAAGTGCAGGCGAACCCGATGCGTTCGGGGATGGCATTGATGCTGTTTAGTCTGTTTTACGGGGTGATTCATGCGGTGGGGCCAGGGCACGGTAAAATGATCATTACCACCTATTTAGCAACCCATCCTTCGCGGCTGAAAAATAGTCTGAAGCTAACCTTTGCTTCGGCAATTGTGCAGGGATTTACCGCCATTATATTAGTGACTGTCGTCCTGAGCGTTCTCCAGCTCACCTCGCGACAACTGCATCAGAGTAGTTTTTGGCTCGAGAAGGGCAGTTTCATGGTGGTGATGCTGCTGGGACTATTGTTGTGTTGGCGGGCAATTAAGCACGTCTATCGCACGTTACAACGCATCTCGTGGTCATCGACGCCGGCTATTCGTCGTATACAGCCACTCAATACACCACATGCGACACATCAGCACGATGAGCATTGTGGATGCGGTCATCGGCATTTACCCGACGATCGGCAATTACAAGGCGCGGTAGATTGGCGAGCACAAGTGGCGATTGTTTTCGCCATGGGACTGAGACCGTGTTCAGGCGCCATTATGGTGTTGCTATTTTCTAAGGTGATCGGCGTGTATTTTTGGGGTGTGATGTCGGCATTAGTAATGGCGTTAGGCACCTCACTCACCGTCTCGTTGATTGGTGTCGTGGTTTATTATTGCCGAGCTTTCGCGATGAAGGTGAATAAAACCAAGGCACCGGCGCATTGGGTTCAGGTGAGCTGGTCACTGTTGGCATTATGCGGGGGAATTATTTTGTTGGCCGCCGGGGTGATTTTATATCGTACCAGCGTGTCGGCATTTGGCGGTGGAGCAGGGCCATTTGGCTAAATATACCCGTCATACTTCAAGTTACAGGGTTGTTGGCTGCCTTTGCTCGCCTACCTGCATCTTGAGATTTCTTGGGCATATATAAAAAATCAGGTACAAAAAAAGGACGCATCATCTGATAGCGTCCTTATTCATTATTCAGTGTAGCGAATCGTATTAATCGCCGTGAAGCGCGAAAAAATTAACGCTTCAGCGCTTCGCTCAATTCATCACGCATTGTCGTCAGAATACCTTTAACTACGCGTGGGTTACCGGCAACCACGTTACCAGAGAAGTAATGGTTGTGGCCGCCAACGAAGTCAGTGACCACGCCGCCAGCTTCACGAACCAGCAGCTCGCCACCGGCGAAATCCCAAGGTTTCAGACCGATTTCAAAGAAACCGTCAACGCGACCAGCAGCAACATAAGCCAGATCCAGCGCGGCAGAACCCGTGCGGCGGAAGTCGGCACATTCGATGAACAGTTTGCCCAGCACTTTCATATAGCTGCTAGCATGTTGTTTTACTTTGAATGGGAAGCCGGTCGCCAGGATGGTGCCATCAAGGTCTTTAGCAGAAGTCCCGCGCAGGCGGTAACCGTTAAGCTGTGCGCCTTGTCCACGGGTTGCGGTGAACAGTTCGTTACGCATTGGGTCATAAACTACCGCCACTTCAGTGCGGCCTTTGATGCGCACAGCGATAGAAACAGCGAAGTGAGGTAGACGTTTAACGAAGTTGGTGGTGCCATCCAGTGGGTCGATAATCCATTGCACATCTTGGTCTTCGCCAATAAGTTCGCCGCATTCTTCACTGATAATGGTGTGTTTTGGGTAAGATTTGCGGATCACGTCGATGATCAGATGTTCTGCATCGCGATCAACGTTAGTGACAAAGTCATTGCTGCCTTTTTGAGTCGCTTCAACAGCGTCTGGCGTTTCGTAATTTTTGGCAATTAAGTTACCGGCCTTGCGCGCAGCGCGCACGGCGATGGTTAGCATCGGATGCATGGATATCTTCCAACTAGGATGTTAAAGAACGGGAAACGGCGCGCAGTATATCAGGTGTTCTGGTAAATACCTACCACGATGTTGGATTATGTTGTGATAAGCTGTCGCGATTTTCCGCAACGCTCAGAGTTTGTATGCTACAGAATATCCGCATTGTCCTGGTTGAAACCTCTCACACCGGGAATATGGGCTCAACCGCCCGTGCTATGAAAACCATGGGATTAACTAACCTTTATCTGGTTAATCCGCTCGTCAAACCTGATTCTCAGGCGATTTCTCTTTCTGCTGGTGCCAGCGACGTCATTGGTAATGCGACGATTGTCGATACGCTCGATGAAGCGATTGCTGGCTGTAGCCTGGTAATTGGTACCAGTGCCCGTTCCCGCACCTTGCCTTGGCCGATGCTTGAGCCTCGTGAATGTGGTGAACACAGTGCCCGCACAGCGCTCAGTACGCCTGTGGCATTAGTGTTTGGCCGTGAGCGCGTGGGACTAACTAATGAAGAGCTACAAAAGTGTAATTACCACGTTTGTATTCCTGCTAACCCGGAATATAGCTCGCTGAACCTGGCCATGGCGGTACAGATCATTGCTTATGAAGTTCGCGTTGCCTGGCTGGCGCAATTAGAAGCGGCTAAGCCACAAATTGAATATGCTGAAACACCTTATCCGCTGGTTGATGACTTAGAACGTTTTTATCAACACATGGAACATGTGTTGCTGGATATCGGCTTTATCCGCAAATCTCACCCCGGTCAGGTGATGAGCAAAATTCGCAGAATGTTCACTCGGACGCGTCCAGAATCCCACGAATTAAATATTTTACGCGGTATTTTGACCTCGATTGAAAAGAACGAAAAATCGAAAGAGTAGAAAAAACCGACAAAGTCGTCGCCATTATTGATTTAAATTCAATGTGTTACATCTTAATGGCGACCGACTAAAAACCTGCTTGTGAACAGGGGTAATACTTGAGTGAAATACTTGGTTAAATACTTGACTGATTTACTCAGTTAAATAGTTGACTGAAACACTCGGGAATGGCAGACTCGTTTCCATGATTTACCTCCTTCGAATTTACAACAGGTACTAATGCTATGAGACTGACATCCAAAGGCCGTTATGCTGTTACTGCTATGCTTGATGTAGCGCTGCATTCACAGGAAGGCCCGGTGCCTTTAGCCGATATTTCTGAACGTCAGGGCATCTCGCTTTCGTATCTGGAACAATTGTTCTCTCGTCTGCGCAAAAATGGCTTGGTTGCCAGCGTTCGTGGCCCAGGCGGCGGTTACCTGCTGGGTAAAGACTCTGCTCAAATCGCGGTAGGCGAAGTGATTACTGCTGTTGACGAATCTGTTGATGCAACGCGCTGTCAGGGTAAAGAAGGTTGTCAAGGTGGCGAGCGTTGCCTGACTCACACCCTGTGGCGTGATCTGAGTGAGCGTATTAGCGGTTTCTTGAATAACATTACCTTGGCTGAACTGGTGAACAACCAAGAAGTGCTGGAAGTAGCCGACCGTCAGGATGGTGAACTGCGTCGCGCGCCAAATGGTCGCATTCAGGAAACCATTAATGTGAATCTGCGCGCGTAATTTACTGCCGCAGATTGACCGAAATTAGAGAGGGGGCTGCTTACTTAAGCAGCCCTTTTTGTATCCAGTAAATCTCCTGCCGGGCGGGGGACCATTATTTCTCTTTAAACTGCCTGGCAAGGCGTTTTACACTGTCGCGGATTGTATAACTAAGCTATACAGATGTACGGAGCACAACCCTCATGAAATTGCCGATATACTTGGATTATTCTGCTACAACGCCTGTTGATCCTCGCGTTGCAGAGAAAATGGTGCAATGCCTGACGATGGATGGCACCTTTGGTAATCCAGCCTCGCGTTCTCACCGTTTTGGCTGGTTGGCCGAAGAAGCGGTTGACGTTGCGCGTAACCAGATTGCCGATTTGATTGCTGCCGATCCACGCGAAATCGTGTTTACCTCGGGCGCAACCGAATCGGACAATCTGGCGATTAAAGGCGCGGCGACGAAGAATCAACACAAAGGCCGTCATATCGTCACGAGTCTGACCGAGCATAAAGCGGTGCTTGATACCTGCGCTCAGTTAGAGAAAGAAGGTTTCGAGGTCACCTATCTCCAGCCGCAATCCAATGGGTTGGTTACTCTAGAGCAACTGACCGCGGCATTGCGTGATGACACGATTTTGGTGTCCATCATGCACGTCAATAATGAGATTGGTATTATCCAAGATATAGCCGCTATCGGTGAACTCTGCCGCCAGCGCGATATTATTTTCCACGTCGATGCCACCCAAAGCGTTGGCAAAGTCCCGGTTGATGTCAGCCAGATAAACGTTGATTTGATGTCTTTCTCTGCGCATAAGGTATACGGCCCGAAAGGCATTGGTGCGTTGTATGTCCGACGTAATCCGCGTGTGCATATTGACGCGCAGATTCATGGCGGTGGTCACGAACGCGGTATGCGCTCTGGTACCTTGCCGGTACATCAAATTGTCGGCATGGGTGAAGCTTATCGCATTGCGAAACAAGAGATGCAGGCGGAATCTGATAAACTGCGCCAGCTGCGTTCCCGCCTGTGGAATGGTATTAAGCAAATAGATGATGTGCAGCTTAATGGCTCTATCGAATTGGGCGCACCAAATATTCTCAACGTCAGCTTTGCGCATGTTGATAGCGAATCGCTGATTATGACATTAAAAGATTTGGCGGTTTCCAGCGGCTCGGCTTGTACGTCTGCGAGTCTGGAACCTTCATATGTATTAAAGGCATTGGGAGTGGATCACGAGCTGGCTCTCAGTTCGATTCGTTTCTCCCTAGGGCGTTACACCACCGAAGAAGAGATCGACTACAGTATTGCGCTGATCGCTAAATCAATCAGTCGCCTGCGCGAGATTTCCTCCGCGAATCATTGAAATAAAGAATAATCAGGAGTGTTGTGCATGACTACCGATGTGATGTCTGTCCTATTATCCACCGAGCCAGCTGATGCGCGCTGGGGTGAGAAAGCACTGTTAAGTACGACGACCGAAGGGATGACTATCCATCTCCCTACCAGTGACAAACTGGCCGCAATTTCCCGCGCTGCGCGTCGTATCGACGGGCAAGGGATCAAAAAAGTGAAGCTGGCCGGCGAGCACTGGGATTTAGAAAACAGCTGGGCATTTTGGCAAGGTTTCCGTGGGCCGAAAGGCGCACGAAGCGTCGAGTGGGCTGAACTGTCTGAAGCGGATAGCAAAAAGCTACAACAACGTTTGACCATTATCGATTGGGTACGCGATACCATTAACCTGCCAGCAGAAGATCTCAGCCCTGAGAAACTGGCGCGTCGTGCCGTTGATTTGCTGTGTGAACATGGTGATGCGATCAGCTACCGTATTACTAAGGGTGAAGATCTGCGTGAGCAGAAATACATGGGCCTGCACACTGTTGGCCGTGGTTCTGACCGTCCGCCGGTTCTATTAGCGCTGGATTACAACCCGACTGGCGATGCAGAAGCGCCGGTATACGCCTGTCTGGTAGGTAAAGGGATCACCTTTGATACCGGTGGCTACAGCCTGAAACCAAGTGCCTCTATGGACTCAATGAAAGCAGATATGGGCGGTGCGGCGACCTTGACCGGTGCATTGGCTCTGGCTATCGCTGGTGGTTTGAACAAGCGTGTCAAACTTTACCTGTGCTGCGCGGATAACATGGTGAGCGGCAACGCACTGAAACTCGGTGATATCATTCACTATCGCAATGGCAAAACCGTTGAAGTGATGAACACCGATGCAGAAGGGCGTTTGGTGCTGGCTGATGGCCTGATCGATGCTTCTGAGCAGAACCCTGAACTGCTGATTGATGCGGCAACCTTAACCGGTGCGGCGAAAACTGCGCTGGGTAACGATTACCACGCGCTGTTTAGCTTTGATGACGCGCTGGCTGCTGATTTGCTGGCAAGTGCTGCCGCTGAGAACGAACCGTTCTGGCGTCTGCCGTTGGCTGAGTTCCACCGCAGTCATTTGCCATCGAACTTTGCGGAGTTGAACAACATTGCCGCTCCTGCCAATACTGCCGGTGCAAGTACCGCAGCAGCCTTCTTGTCTCACTTCGTGAAAGAGTACAAAAAGGGCTGGTTGCACATCGACTGTTCTGCAACTTACCGTAAAAGTGCCGCTGACCAATGGTCTGCTGGCGCGACCGGTCTTGGTGTTCGTGCAGTTGCTAATCTGCTGTTGGCGAAAGCTAAATAATTTATACCCAATAAACCTTAAGATGCAGCCAACATCCCTGCATCTTAAAGGATGATGGGGATTAGCGGGGCACTGAAAAGTGCCCCGTCTATTTATCTGCTTATCTGCGATAGAGAGGAACATAAGCGTGCCGCATGATATTACCGCGACAACCCCTGCTAACGATGAAAACGAACTTGAACGTCTGCTGCGTCTTTCTGTGACTGAAGCCGCCTATCGTCCGGCGTTTTATCAGACTTTACTTGAAGCAACCGTGTTTGTTTTAGGTGATGCAGGTCAGCAGGATGATGTGGTTTCAGAAGAGATCACCGCAGGTAGCGAGCTGAACTTGCTGCATTGGGAAAAGCAGGATGGTAGCTCGATCATTCCTTTTTTCTCTTCTCTTGAAGTACTCGAACGTGCGGCAGCCGGAGAAAGTCCGGATCAACAAGGCTTTGTGGCTTTACCCGCGCGGGTTTTATTTGAAATGACTCAAGGCGAAGAGTTATTTCTGAACCCGAAATCAGAGTACGGCAAAGAACTGTATCCGAGCGAAATTACCATGCTGCTCAATACCGGTGGCCTGAATGCGCCAGCAGAACTGGTATTAGATGCTGAGAGCCAACTGTTAATTGGTCAGCCAGAAGAATATCCATCGGCGATGGTTGATGCATTGACCACTTTATTTAGCCAGAAAAAGCCCGTTCGCCGTGCTTTCTTAGCGCTTATC
Organism: Rouxiella sp. Mn2063; assembly: GCF_049319665.1. Taxonomy (NCBI): domain Bacteria; kingdom Pseudomonadati; phylum Pseudomonadota; class Gammaproteobacteria; order Enterobacterales; family Yersiniaceae; genus Rouxiella; species Rouxiella sp. Mn2063. The sequence goes on from NZ_JBMOUD010000010.1 coordinate 38,747, forward strand.
CATGATAAAGCCGTCGATGAGCAGCCTAATTTATTAGTCGGTGTAGAAGCTGATGGCAGCGAGGCAGAAATAGATGCTTTGATCCGTGAGGCGGGCAATGTTGCTAGCGAAACCTCGCCAGATGACTTGCCGGTTGATTTCTGTATTGTGAACGAAAAAGAGCGTGGTATTAGCCATTATCTTATTAGCCACACTCAACCTTTTTACCAGCGTAAATGGGGAAGCTGGCTGCGTAATATTATTCCTTCCGCGTCTATTTCTTGATAAAGACTCGCCCTAATAATAGGGCGCTCTTTTATTTCTCAGCGCTATTTTAATCATGCCGACATCATGGTCTGAAATAATACGCGCCAATCTGGCGATAGGTTTTTGTCATCAGCGACAGGTTTTTTTAATTAAATGTGGTTATTCCTGTAGGCAAGCGTTATTTCGCCACCTATAATCGGCGCCATTTACGGCTAGCTTAAGGCGACATTTTATGTGGTTACTTAGGCAGCAAACCCTACCGATACTGAGGTTTTTATGACTATCGAACGTACTTTTTCTATCATCAAGCCAAACGCAGTTGCTAACAACGACATCGGTGCTATCTATGCACGTTTCGAACGCGCTGGCTTCAAAATCATCGCATCTAAAATGCTGAAGCTGACCAAAGAACAAGCTGAAGGCTTCTATGCAGAACACAAAGGCCGTCCTTTCTTTGACGGTCTGGTTGAGTTCATGACTTCTGGCCCAATCGTGGTTCAGGTTCTGGAAGCTGAAAACGCAGTACAGCGTAACCGCGACATCATGGGTGCAACTAACCCAGACAACGCGTTGGCTGGTACTCTGCGTGCTGACTACGCGGATAGCTTCACTGCTAACGCCGTTCACGGTTCTGATGCAGTAGAATCTGCTCAGCGTGAAATCGCTTATTTCTTCAATGAAAGCGAAATCTGCCCGCGTTAATATTTTAGCGGTGGGATGTTTCGAGGCTTCGCGCATTGCAACAATAAAATTGTCGTAATTGCCTCTAAGCCGTAGCAACCCAGCTCTAGAATTTGTACAATGTTGCGCCCCGAATGAGTCAGACTCTTCGGGGCGCAACATATTGCGGCCAGCATCAATGCTCCGCACTTCATTCGCGCCATAAAGTGTAACAACGAGGCCAATCTTAATTATGTTTGAATCAAACACGCCCGAGCAAAATTTGTCTGAGAATATCTCCCAATCTGTCGCCGAGCCGGTGAATGCAGTGGTTACTGCGGCACCCGCACGCGAAAAAATTAACCTTCTTGACCTGAACCGCAAACAAATGCGTGAGTTTTTCATCAGCATGGGGGAAAAACCTTTCCGTGCCGATCAGGTCATGAAGTGGATGTACCATTATTGCAGCGATGATTTCGAGCAGATGACCGATATCAATAAAACGCTGCGAGAAAAGCTGGCGCGGATGGCTGAAATTCGTGCCCCGGAAGTGGCAGAAGAGCAGCGCTCAGCTGATGGCACCATTAAGTGGGCTATCAAAGTCGGTGACCAGCAGGTCGAGACGGTTTATATCCCAGATGGCGATCGCGCGACCCTGTGTGTCTCTTCCCAGGTCGGCTGTGCATTGGAATGTAAATTCTGTTCTACGGCGCAGCAGGGCTTTAACCGTAACCTGCGTGTATCAGAGATTATTGGCCAGGTTTGGCGTGCAGCGAAAATTATCGGTGCCGCGAAAGTGACCGGCCAACGTCCTATCACCAACGTGGTGATGATGGGCATGGGCGAGCCGTTACTGAACCTGAACAACGTCGTGCCTGCGATGGAAATCATGCTCGATGATTTCGGTTTTGGTTTGTCCAAACGTCGTGTGACCTTGTCTACTTCTGGTGTGGTTCCAGCATTGGATAAACTAGGCGATATGATTGACGTCGCGCTGGCGATTTCTCTTCATGCGCCAAACGACACTATTCGTGATGACATCGTACCCATCAACCGTAAATACAATATTGCAACCTTCCTGGCTGCAGTAGAGCGCTACATCGGTAAATCTAATGCTAATCAGGGCCGAGTGACAATTGAGTATGTGATGCTCGACCATATCAATGATGGCACTGAACATGCGCATGAACTGGCAGAGCTGTTGAAAAACACGCCGTGCAAGATAAACCTGATCCCTTGGAACCCGTTCCCTGGTGCGCCTTATGGCCGCAGCTCCAATAGCCGCATCGATCGTTTCTCCAAGGTATTGATGGAATACGGTTTTACGACTATTGTTCGTAAAACCCGTGGCGATGATATCGATGCCGCCTGTGGTCAGTTGGCCGGCGATGTTATTGACCGCACCAAACGCACGCTGAAAAAGAAAATGGCGGGTGAAGCTATCGAGATAAAAGCCGTCTGATGTCTGGTTGATATCACGCCATTTGTGCCGTGATATCAAAATAAAGGGAATTGGAATTGAGCATGGCGAAACACAAGCGGTGGAAGAGTAGTGCAGTACTGGGTATCACATTGTGTCTTTTGTTTGGATGTTCCGGCTCTAAACCGACTCCTGATACCCAACAGCAGCAGGCGGGACAAACCCGTCTGCAGTTAGGGATTGCTTATTTGTCGCAAGGTAATATGCCTGCTGCGAAAGATAATTTACAAAAAGCGTTAGACGCTGCGCCGAATGATTATCGTACGCAATTAGGGATGGCACTTTACGAACAAAAGAACAGCAATAACACCGCCGCGGAAAGCCACTATCAACAGGCATTGAAGCTTGCGCCTCAAAATGGAACCGTCCTAAATAATTACGGTGCGTTTTTGTGTAGTTTAGGGCAGTATGTACCGGCACAACAGCGGTTTAGCGCAGCTGCCAGTGTACCTGATTACGGTCAGGTTGCTGATAGTCTGGAAAATGCAGGTTACTGTTTCCTGAAGGCTAATCAAAATGATGAGGCGCGCAAGCTTCTGAGTCGGGCATTGAAAAATGATCCAGACAAAGGTGCGGGGCTGCTCATCGAGGCTGACAGACGCTATAAGTCTGGCAACCGCACTGAGGCGCAACTTTTACTCGATGTTTACCAGCATGTACTGCCAGCAAGTGCTGAAAGTCTTATGCTACAGATTCGATTCGCCGCGTTAGCAGGCAATACCGACCGCGTTCAGCGTTACGGTAAGCAGCTGGCGCGAAGTTTTCCACAATCCCAACAGTACCAGCAGTTCTTAGCTAATGAATACTGAAGCCAATCAAGAAAATAGTACTAAAATGACCGCAGGCCAACGCCTGCGTCAAGCGCGTGAACAGTTGGGACTCAGCCAGCAGGCTGTGGCAGAACGTCTTTGCCTGAAACTTTCCACTATCCGTCAAATTGAAGAAGAAAGTACGCCTGCCGATCTGGCACCGACTTTCTTGCGTGGTTATCTGCGCTCGTATGCCAAGTTAGTGCATATTTCTGAAGACGAATTGTCGGCGATTATTGGCAAGCAAGCGCCAATAAAAGTACCGAAAGTTGCCTCCATGCAAGGTTTTTCACTGGCTAAATCGCGTAAAAAGCGCGATGGCTGGCTGATGGGCTTTACGTGGGTGATTGTACTTGTCGTGTTAGGTCTGACAGGCGCGTGGTGGTGGCAGAATCATCAGGCTCAGCAGGCTGAAATCGCTAATATGGCGGATCAGTCAACTGCTCAACTGAATCAGGACGCCTCGCAAGGCCAGCCAATATCCTTGAATAACGGTGCTGTTGCGCCAGCGGCAGGTACTGCTACGACCAATACTTCCGGTCAGGCAGGAACCTCAGTGGCGTTGAACCCTGAAACCCAAGGTACGGCGGCACCGGCATCTTCACCAGCGCAATCATCTGAAAACACGGCAGCAGCTAATTCTGCTCCTGTTGACACTTCATCTGCCAGCCCGGCACAAAACCAGGCTCCGGCGGCGGTTTCTACCAGCCAGCCGGCGGCAAATGACGCAGCAGCATCTTCAGGCTTGCCAACTGGCGACGCACAAACTACGGCGGCAAACGTCGATGCAGATGCTGTCGCGATCACCTTTAAGGCTGATTGTTGGCTGCAGATTGATGATGCAAATGGCAAGACATTATTCAGCGGTTTGAAGAAAGGTGGAGAATCTCTGAATGTGAAAGGTAAGGCCCCTTATAAATTGAAGATTGGTGCACCAGCTGCAGTTGAGATTCAATATCAAGGGAAGCCGGTTGACTTGAGTCGTTTTGTAAAATCAAGCCGTGTTGCCCGTCTTACGTTGGCTGCCGAATAATCTGGCTGTCTTAATAGAACCTGTTGGTTTCATAGCTTCCCGTTATGAGACCAACGGGTTTGTGATATTGGCAACAAGGGGGAGTCATAATGCATAGCCCATCACCTATCATTCGTCGCAAATCAACCCGTATTAATGTTGGCAAGGTTCCTATCGGCGACGGTGCACCTATTGCTGTGCAATCGATGACCAACACACGAACCACCGATGTTGCGGCAACCGTTGCACAAATTAAAGCCATGGAACGCGTTGGCGTTGATATCGTGCGCGTTTCTGTTCCAACCATGGATGCGGCGGAAGCCTTTAAGCTGATTAAACAGCAGGTTAACGTGCCATTGGTCGCCGATATTCACTTTGACTACCGCATTGCGTTGCAGGTAGCAGAGTACGGCGTTGATTGCTTGCGTATTAACCCAGGCAATATCGGTAATGAATCCCGTATCCGCTCTGTCGTGGATTGTGCCCGGGATAAAAATATTCCTATTCGTATCGGGGTAAATGGCGGCTCTCTGGAAAAAGATATCCAAGAGAAGTACGGCGAACCTACGCCAGAAGCGCTGCTTGAATCTGCGATGCGTCACGTTGATATTCTCGATCGTCTTAACTTCGATCAATTTAAAGTCAGCGTTAAAGCTTCCGACGTTTTCCTCGCGGTACAATCTTATCGCCTGCTAGCTGCTCGAATCGATCAACCGTTACACCTTGGGATCACCGAAGCCGGTGGCATGCGTAGCGGCTCGGTTAAATCGGCGATCGGTTTAGGTATGTTGTTGTCTGAAGGTATTGGCGACACGCTGCGTATTTCGTTGGCGGCTGACCCGGTGGAAGAAGTCAAAGTTGGCTTTGATATTCTCAAATCACTGCGTATCCGTTCCCGTGGTATCAACTTCATCGCCTGTCCGACCTGTTCTCGTCAGGAGTTTGACGTTATCGGTACGGTGAATGCGCTGGAGCAACGCTTGGAAGATTTGATCACGCCAATGGATGTGTCGATCATCGGCTGTGTGGTCAACGGACCTGGCGAAGCATTGGTTTCGACCATTGGCGTCACTGGCGGCCATAACAAGAGTGGTTTTTACGAAGATGGCGTACGCCAGCGCGATCGTTTCGATAACGAGAAAATGATCGACCAACTCGAAGCCAGGATCCGCGCTAAAGCGTCGGTTATGGATGAAAGTAAGCGTATCGTTATTAATCATCTCGAAAAATAATCGCCAGAGCAGGCTGAATCACAGTCTGCCTGTAACGGCGGGGCGCACAGGTTGATGCACCTCGCCGTTACTACATAAGTATCCGCATTGAACCTCAGGATACAAAGCCCCTATAATCGGGTTCATTTTATAAAAACGATAGAGAATTGACGTGGCAAATAATATCCAAGCCATTCGCGGCATGAACGACTATCTTCCTCAAGACACTGCTCTGTGGCAGCGTATTGAAGGAACACTTAAGCAAGTGCTTGGCAGCTACGGCTATAACGAAATCCGTCTGCCGATTGTAGAACAGACCCCGTTATTTAAACGCGCGATTGGTGAAGTCACCGACGTCGTTGAAAAAGAGATGTATACCTTTGAAGACCGCAACGGTGAAAGCCTGACGCTGCGCCCTGAAGGTACTGCTGGCTGCGTGCGCGCCGGTATCGAGCATGGTCTGCTGTACAATCAAGAACAGCGTTTGTGGTATATCGGTCCGATGTTCCGCTATGAGCGCCCGCAAAAAGGTCGCTATCGTCAGTTCCACCAACTGGGTCTGGAAGTTTTTGGCCTGCAAGGCCCGGATATCGATGCTGAGCTTATCCTGCTGACCGCCCGCTGGTGGCGTGCGCTGGGTATTTCTGAGCACGTCTCTCTGGAACTGAACTCTATCGGTTCTTTAGAAGCGCGTGCGAATTACCGCGATGCGCTGGTGACTTTCCTTGAGCAACACCAAGACCAGCTGGACGAAGACTGCAAACGTCGCATGTATACTAATCCACTGCGCGTATTGGACTCCAAAAACGCACAGGTTCAGGCATTGCTCAACGATGCGCCAGCGTTAGGCGATTATCTGGATGAAGATTCTCGTCAACACTTTGATGGCCTGTGTGAACTTTTACGCCTGGCAGGTATCCCATATACCGTTAATCAGCGCTTAGTACGCGGTTTGGATTACTACAACCGCACCGTTTTCGAGTGGGTAACCACTAGCCTTGGTGCACAAGGTACCGTGTGTGCCGGTGGACGTTACGACGGTTTGGTTGAGCAGCTCGGCGGACGCGCAACGCCAGCGGTTGGTTTTGCCATGGGACTTGAGCGTTTAGTTCTGTTGGTTCAGGCTGTGAACCCAGATTTCAAAGCACCGGCGACCGTAGATGCTTACGTAATATCTTCCGGTGCTGGCACACAAAGTGCTGCAATGAATCTTGCTGAAACTCTGCGTGATGCACTGCCAGAGCTGAAAGTGATGACTAACTATGGCGGCGGCAACTTTAAGAAACAGTTCGCTCGCGCCGACAAATGGGGCGCACGTATCGCGCTGGTATTGGGCGAAGACGAAGTTGCAGCTCAGCAGGTTGTGGTAAAAAATCTGCAAAGTGGTGAGCAAGAAACGCTGGCGCAAAGCGAGTTAGCTGGGCGTCTGGCCTCGATGTTAGGTTAAGGAGAAGGACCACGTGGAAGTCTATACCACTGAAAATGAACAGGTTGATGTACTCCGCCGCTTCTTTGCTGAAAACGGTAAAGCGTTAGCCGTTGGTGTTGTGCTGGGTATTATTGCCTTAGGTGGCTGGCGTTATTGGCAGAGCCATCAGGACAAAGCTATGGCTGAAGCTTCAGCGTCATTCCAGCAGGCGACCAATGCGATGGCTGCCGGTGATGGCAAAACGCAAAATATCAGCGAGCTGGAAAAGTTTGCCCAAAGTAATAACAACAACTATGGCGTTTTTGCGGCCCTGCAATTGGCCGATCATTTTATTGATGCCAAAGATTTTGCCAACGCGGATAAGCAACTGACGCAAGCGCTGAGCCAGACTAAGGACGAAAACCTACTGTCACTGGTTAATTTCCGTTTAGCACGCGTGCAAATTCAGGAAAACCAGCTCGACCAGGCTCTGAAAACGTTAGACAACGTAAAAGGCTCTGGCTGGACTGCAATGCAACAAAGCGTGCGTGGTGACGCGCTGCTAGCTAAAGGCGATACTAAAGGCGCCTCGGATGCTTACAGCAAAGGTCTCGCTGCCAACCCTGATCAAACGCTGCAATCTTTGTTGCGTATGAAATTGAATAACTTATCCAGCTAAGGGGACTCCCGATGCAATTGCGCAAAACACTCTTGGTAGGATGGGTTTCAGTTGCCCTGCTGAGTGGTTGTTCTTTATTTAATAGCGAAGAAGACGTTGTTAAAATGTCTCCGCTGCCTAAGGTTGAAAACCAGTTCACACCAACCAAAGTGTGGAGCACTTCTGTCGGCGATGGCGTGGGTGATTACTACTCTCACTTACATCCGGCTTGGCAAGATGGCACCATCTTCGCTGCTGACCGCTTCGGTGTAGTGAAAGCATTAGATGCCAGCAATGGTAAAACGAAGTGGGAAGTTAACCTCTCTACTAATCCAGGTTTCTTCTCTAGCCGTATTTCTGCCGCACTGTCCGGTGGTATTGCGGTATCTGGTACTCATGCTTATATCGGCAGTGAGAAAGCCATTGTTTATGCGCTCAATACTGAAGACGGTAAAATTGCCTGGCAGACTAACGTTGGCGGTGAAGCCATCTCTCGTCCTGTCATCAGCGATGGCTTGGTGCTGATACATACCGGTAATGGCCTGCTGCAAGCGCTGAGCGAGACTGACGGTAGCATTCAGTGGTCTGCTAACCTGGATATGCCAAACTTGTCACTGCGCGGTGAGTCAGCGCCTGCTACTGCATTTGGTGCCGCCATTGTTGGTGGCGACAACGGCCGCGTTAGCGCTGTGATGATGAAAGAAGGCCAGGTTATCTGGCAACAACGTATTTCTCAGCCAAGCGGCGCGACTGAAATCGACCGTCTGAGCGATGTTGATACTACCCCTGTTATTGTTAACGGCGTGGTGTATGCCATCGCTTATAACGGTAATCTGGTGGCGATGGACTTGCGTTCTGGTCAAATTATGTGGAAACGTGATATTGGCTCAGTCAGCAACATCATCGTTGATGCTGACCACATTTATGTGGTTGACCAAGACGACCGCGTGATTGCGCTTAATACTGACGGTGGCGTAAGCCTGTGGCGTCAAAGCGAATTGCTGCACCGTAATCTGACCGCGCCAGTGCTATATAATGGCTATCTGGTTGTCGGTGATGCGGAAGGTTATCTGCACTGGATTAATACTGACGACGGCCGTTTCGTTGCCCAGCAAAAAGTGGACAGTTCAGGTTTCCTGAGCGCACCTGTTGTGGCAAGCGATAAGCTGGTTGTGCAGGCGAAAGGCGGTGAGGTTTACTCCTTTACTCGTTGAGTTAAGGCTCTATCGCCCGGCCAATAGATGGCCTTAAAACGGCTCCTGAATTGCTCAGGGGCCGTTTCGTATTATAAAAATAGCGATTTTTAATGCACTTAATATCGCTGTAATGAATTGATTATAATAAATTTTATTGTAGTTCTATACCCAGGCGGTTTCGCGATGCGGATAACATCCATGTATCTCGCAGGACGCAGGGGATAGCTTTAAAACAAGAGGCTTCAAAATGATACCTGTCGTCGCGCTAGTTGGGCGCCCGAATGTGGGTAAATCCACCTTATTTAACCGTTTGACCAAGACGCGTGATGCGTTAGTGGCGGATTTCCCGGGGCTAACGCGTGACCGCAAGTATGGTCGTGCCGAAATTGAAGGCAACGAATTCATTATCGTTGATACCGGTGGTATTGATGGTACCGAAGACGGCGTAGAAACCCGCATGGCCGGACAGTCGCTGTTGGCTATCGAAGAGGCGGATATCGTCCTGTTCATGGTCGATGCTCGCGCCGGCGTGATGCCTGCCGATCAGGGCATTGCTCAGCACTTGCGTAGCCGCGAAAAAGCCACCTTCCTGGTCGCTAACAAAACCGATGGTTTAGACGCCGATTCTGCTACCGCTGATTTTTATTCGTTAGGGTTAGGTGATGTTTACCCTATCGCGGCTTCTCACGGCCGTGGCGTGACGCAACTGATTGAACATGTGCTGATTCCTTTCGTTGGTGAGAAGCCAGAAGAAGTCGAACTGAGCGAAGAAGAAGCCAACGCCGCCTATTGGGCAGAGCAGGAAGGCGCGGCAGATGACGATGCGATTCCTGACGATGTGGAAGAGGATTTCGACCCGTCTACTTTGCCAATCAAACTGGCAATCGTTGGTCGTCCAAACGTAGGTAAGTCAACGCTAACTAACCGTATTCTTGGCGAAGATCGTGTGGTGGTTTACGACATGCCAGGTACCACGCGTGACAGTATTTATATCCCGATGGTGCGTGACGAGCGTGAATACGTGCTGATCGACACCGCGGGCGTGCGTAAGCGCGGTAAGATCACTGAAACCGTTGAGAAATTCTCGGTAATCAAAACCTTGCAAGCGATTGAAGATGCTAACGTGGTGATGTTAGTTATCGATGCGCGTGAAGGTATCTCCGATCAAGACTTGTCACTGTTGGGCTTTATTCTCAATAGTGGTCGCTCACTGGTGATCGTGGTCAACAAATGGGATGGCATGACCCAGGAAGCACGTGACCAGGTGAAAGACATGCTGGACCTGCGTCTGGGCTTCATTGATTTCGCTCGCATCCACTTTATCTCTGCTTTACACGGCAGCGGTGTAGGTAACCTGTTTGAATCGGTTAACGAAGCCTATACCTGTGCGACTAAGCGTGTAGGTACCGCGTTGCTGACCCGTATCATGCAAATGGCTGCTGATGACCATCAGCCACCATTGGTGAACGGTCGTCGCGTGAAACTGAAATATGCGCATGCCGGAGGATATAACCCGCCAATCGTGGTGATCCATGGTAATCAGGTGAAAGACTTGTCTGATTCCTATAAACGCTACCTGATGAACTATTTCCGCCGTTCGCTGGAAATCATGGGTACGCCAATCCGTATCCAGTTCAAAGAGGGCGCTAACCCGTTTGAAGGCAAGCGTAACACCTTGACGCCAAACCAGATGCGTAAGCGTAAGCGCTTAATGTCGCACCTGAAAAAGAGCAAATAAGGCTCGGCAGCGTTAATCGTTAATCTCGCGAGGTGCATGAAAATGCGCCTCGTTTTATATCTGCTATTAATAAATTGAATTGTTCGGGGGAAATAATGGAAGCCCTTTGCCCGCAGTGCCACAAAGCCATGGACTATCAAGCTGAGCACTATCACTGTCAGCCTTGCAATAGCGATTACCAACAGCAGGCACAATGTCCTCAATGTCAGCAGCCGCTGCAAATTCTCAAAGCCTGTGGTGCGGTGGATTATTTTTGCCAGCACGGACATGGGCTGATTTCTAAAAAATCAGTACAGTTTAGCTATCAGCCAGTATGAGTTAATTGAGAGAGATCACGCGTTATTACGCGGTTTTTTGACGCTTTTCTTGGCGCTTGCCGTTTCTTTATCGACAACAATTGCCGTTACCTGGCTTTCAACCCAGCCATCGGCTAAACGCGTCTTAAGCTGTTCACCAGCGGCAACCTGCGTGGTTTTTTTCAATAATGTGCCGGTTGGCGTGGTGGTCACGCTGTAACCTCGCGCCAGCGTTGCCAGTGGACTGACCGCCTCCAACTGCGTGCAAGCGGTGCCAAAACGTTGGCGGCTGGCAGAGAGCTGCTGAGATAACGCTTGCTGTAAGCGATATTGCAGCTGTTGTACCCGTTGTTGCGCACGGTGAATGCGCGGCTGAGGCTGTTGCTGGTTCAGACGCTGCTGCGCTCTATCTACCCGGCGTAAACTGATTCTGAGCTGATTTTGCATTGCTTCATCGAGTTTGCGGCGCAGTTTGAAGAGCGCCGTTTGCTGACGAGCCAACCGCAAATGCGGATGTTGCTGTTGCAGACGATGATGTAAACGGGTGAAGCGCTGGGTGAGTTGCGCAAGATAATAATCCATCGCCATTTCCAGACGCTGCTGTTGGGATTGGATCTGGCGCAACAACTCCAACTGATTGCGACTAATCAACTCTGCGGCGGCCGATGGCGTAGGTGCTCGCAAATCGGCAACAAAATCGGCAATAGTGACATCGGTTTCATGGCCGACGGCGCTGACAATTGGAATGCGACTGGCAAAGATAGCCCGCGCAACCCGCTCGTCGTTAAAGCTCCATAAATCTTCCAGCGAACCGCCGCCACGCCCGACGATTAACACATCGACTTCCTGACGACTATTCGCCAGTTCAATGGCGCGGACGATTTGCAGCGGCGCATCGACACCTTGTACTGCCGTCGGATAGATAATCACAGGTAAAGACGGGTCACGCCGTTTTAATACATTCAACACATCGTGCAGCGCCGCGCCGGTGGCGGAGGTAATCACCCCAACGGATTTGGCCGGCGAGGGCAGCGGCTGTTTATGCGCGGCGTCAAATAATCCCTCTGTCGCTAACAGCTGTTTAAGCTGCTCAAACTTCTGCTGCAATAACCCATCACCGGCTTCCTGCATGCTTTCAGCTATCAGCTGATAGTCGCCGCGTGGCTCATATAAAGTAATCGTCGCGCGTACTAATACTTGCTGGCCATTTTGCGGGCGAAAGGTAGTGCGGCGATTGGTATTGCGGAACATAGCGCAACGAACCTGCGCACGATCGTCTTTTAAGGTGAAATACCAGTGACCGGAAGAGGGCTGCGAGAAGTTTGAGATCTCACCTGAAAGCCAGACCTGGCCCATTTCGTTCTCCAGCAACTGTCGAACCGTCTGATTAAGGCGGCTTACGGTAAAAATAGGAGGCGAAGAAGGTAGCGGCATGTGATCCAGATCAAATTCAATAACAGAGACTTAATTGGTCGATACTACATGCGCAACAGAGCATTTCAAGAGTTTTTTGCGTAATTCGCAAATAATGCTAGAGCAAAAGGCCCCAGACCTGTATACTCCGTCTGCAATATTTTATCCTTTCCGCATCCACCTTGGTGAGATATTGCCCATGCTACGTATCAAAAAAGAAGCACTAACGTTCGACGACGTTCTCCTTGTTCCAGCTCACTCTACAGTCTTGCCTAACACGGCAGATCTTGGCACGCAACTGACTGCTAAAATCCGTTTAAATATCCCAATGCTTTCTGCTGCGATGGATACCGTCACTGAAGCAAATCTGGCTATTGCCTTGGCGCAGGAAGGCGGTATTGGTTTCATCCACAAAAACATGTCTATTGAGCGTCAGGCTGAAGAAGTTCGCCGCGTTAAGAAGCATGAAAGCGGTGTTGTTGCCGATCCTATCACCGTGACACCAGCCACCACGCTGCGTCAGGTAAAAGAAATCACTGAACGTAACGGCTTTGCCGGTTACCCAGTTGTTACTGAAGAGAACGAACTGGTCGGTATCATTACCGGTCGTGACGTGCGCTTCGTGACCGACTTAGAACAACCAGTAACAGCGGTAATGACGCCGAAAGATCGTCTGGTTACCGTTAAAGAAGGCGAAGCTCGCGAAGTTGTCTTGCAGAAAATGCACGAAAAACGCGTTGAGAAAGCCCTGGTTGTTGATGCTCAGTTCCACCTGCTGGGTATGATCACCGTTAAAGACTTCCAAAAAGCAGAACGTAAACCTAACGCCTGTAAAGACGAACACGGCAGCCTGCGCGTAGGCGCTGCGGTTGGCGCGGGCGCTGGCAACGAAGAGCGTATCGACGCGTTGGTTGCTGCGGGCGTTGACGTATTGCTTATCGACTCCTCACACGGCCACTCTGAAGGCGTTCTGCAACGTATTCGCGCTACCCGTGAAAAATACCCAGACCTGCAAATCATTGGCGGTAACGTCGCAACCGGTTCCGGTGCCTTGGCATTGGTCGAAGCGGGCGTGAGCGCAGTGAAAGTGGGTATCGGCCCTGGCTCAATCTGTACCACGCGTATCGTGACCGGCGTGGGTGTACCACAAATCACTGCGGTATCTGACGCGGTTGAAGCGCTGGAAGGTACAGGTATTCCGGTTATCGCTGACGGCGGCATTCGTTTCTCTGGCGACATCGCGAAAGCGATTGCGGCAGGCGCAAGCTGCGTAATGGTTGGTTCTATGCTGGCTGGTACCGAAGAATCACCGGGTGAGATCGAACTCTACCAAGGTCGTTCTTTCAAATCTTACCGCGGCATGGGTTCTCTGGGCGCGATGTCCAAAGGTTCTTCTGACCGTTATTTCCAAGGCGACAACGCGGCGGACAAACTGGTGCCAGAAGGTATCGAAGGGCGCGTGGCTTACAAAGGCCGCCTGAAAGAGATCGTACATCAACAAATGGGTGGCCTGCGTTCATGTATGGGGCTGACCGGTTGTGCTACTATCGACGACCTGCGCACCAAGGCTGAATTTGTTCGTATCAGCGGCGCGGGTATTCAGGAAAGTCACGTGCATGATGTGACGATTACTAAAGAGTCGCCGAACTACCGTATGGGCTCTTAATAAAACAGGATCAGCTACGCATTAGCGATACTGCATTGTCTCGCTTTAGCTAGCTCCTTGATTGAGCCATTTGTAACCCGGTTCGCCGGGTTACTAAGTTATTTTTTAACACTTTTTATCGCTTTCTGGAAAATCGCCCCTCATGAGTGAAAATATTCATAAGCACCGCATTCTGATCCTCGACTTTGGTTCCCAATATACTCAGCTGGTTGCCCGCCGCGTGCGTGAACTGGGTGTGTATTGTGAACTTTGGGCCTGGGACGTGACCGAAGCTCAAATCCGTGAATTCAACCCGAACGGCATCATCTTGTCCGGCGGCCCGGAAAGCACCACCGAATCCGATAGCCCACGCGCACCGGATTACGTCTTCGAAGCTGGCGTGCCAGTATTTGGCGTGTGCTACGGCATGCAAACCATGGCAATGCAGTTGGGTGGCCACGTTGAAAGCTCTAACGAACGCGAATTCGGTTACGCGCAGGTAGAAGTGCAGACCGACAGCGCCCTGATTCGCGGCATCGAAGATGCACTCAGCGCCGACAACAAACCACTGCTCGACGTGTGGATGAGCCACGGCGACAAAGTGACTGCCATCCCGTCTGATTTCGTGACCGTTGCCAGCACTGAAAGCTGCCCGTTTGCCATTATGGCCAACGAAGAAAAACGCTTCTATGGCGTACAGTTCCACCCAGAAGTGACTCACACACGCCAAGGTCTGGAACTGCTTAAGCGTTTCGTTATCGACATCTGCCAATGTGAAGCGCTGTGGACCCCAGCTAAGATCATCGAAGATGCGGTTGAACGCCTACGCGTGCAGATTGGCGATGATCACGTGATCCTCGGCCTGTCCGGCGGCGTTGACTCTTCTGTTACCGCACTGCTGTTGCACCGCGCCATTGGCAATCGTTTAACTTGCGTCTTTGTTGATAACGGCCTGCTGCGTCTTAACGAAGCGGATCAGGTTCTGGATATGTTCGGCGATCGTTTCGGTCTGAACATCGTTCACGTAGCGGCAGAAGATCGCTTCCTGACCGCGCTGGCTGGCGAGAACGATCCAGAAGCTAAACGTAAAATCATCGGTCGCGTATTTGTTGAAGTCTTCGACGAAGAAGCGTGCAAGCAAGAGCAGGTTAAATGGCTGGCACAAGGCACCATCTATCCTGACGTGATCGAATCTGCCGCATCAGCGACCGGTAAAGCGCATGTGATCAAATCACACCACAACGTGGGCGGCTTGCCGAAAGAGATGAAACTGGGTCTGGTTGAGCCGCTCAAAGAGCTGTTCAAAGACGAAGTACGCAAAATCGGTCTGGAACTCGGCCTGCCATACGACATGCTGTATCGTCACCCGTTCCCAGGCCCAGGTTTGGGCGTGCGCGTACTGGGCGAAGTGAAGAAAGAGTACTGCGACCTGCTGCGTCGCGCCGATGCTATCTTCATCGAAGAGCTGCACAAAGCCGACCTGTACAACAAAGTCAGCCAAGCCTTCACCGTCTTCCTGCCGGTTCGTTCCGTTGGTGTAATGGGCGATGGCCGTAAATACGACTGGGTGGTTTCCCTGCGTGCAGTAGAAACCATCGACTTCATGACCGCGCATTGGGCACACCTGCCGTACGATTTCCTCGGCCGCGTCTCCAACCGCATCATCAACGAAGTCAACGGCATCTCCCGCGTTGTTTACGACATCTCTGGTAAGCCACCGGCGACCATTGAGTGGGAGTGATTTCCTAACCGGAAACGTCTGGCACTAACAGGCACTGAATCATACTTAAGTCCGCGTAATTGCGGACTTTTTTTGTTTATAGTCTCGTCATTTTTGGCAATGTCTGGCAACGCCAAGTACGGTTTGACCGTGGCATTTTGATGGGTATGATTCATGGGCAATGCCATGGATTACGCCCGATACCATGCTGAGTGTTTTAAATGGGACATGGTATGAGGATTTTATATCTATATGTTTTATAGAGATTAATCTCTAGTTATTTAGAGGTTTTTCAGCATGGTATCAATGAAGACTAATAGGTCAATGCATGCTTACAGATACCAAGTTACGAAATCTCAAGCCCAAAGAAAAACTTTACAAAGTAAATGACCGTGATGGCCTCTATGTCGCCGGCACCACCGCAGGTTCGATCTCTTTTCGCTATAACTACGCGATCAATGGTAGGCAAGAAACTATTACCTTTGGTCGCTACGGAGTTGGAGGAATCACGTTAGCAGAAGCGCGTGAAAGGCTTAATGAAGCAAAGCACATGGTTACTGATGGAAAGTCTCCTGCCAAAGAGAAAGCACGTGCTAAGGCGAGAACTAAAGATGCTGAAACCTTTGGTGCCTGGGCTTTGAAATGGCTACGTGGCTATCAGATGGCCGACTCTACTAGGGATATGCGTCGCTCAGTCTATGCCCGAGAGTTAGAGGGAAAATTTGGCAATCAGAAGCTCGCCGAGATTACTCATGAAGACCTGCGAGCACTCACTGATAAAATAGTGGGGAGAGGAGCTCCAGCAACGGCTGTGCATACACGTGATATCGTACTCTTGGTATATCGATGGGCGATTGAAAGAGGCCAGAAAGTAGATAATCCAGCTGGCTAGGTTAGGCCAGCTTGATCTTACCCACGTAATGTGGACACAACCCTAAGCGAGATTCTGGTTTTCAAATTGTTCCGGGCTGAGACCGCCGCACGCACTGTGCCGACGCCATCGATTGTAATCACACTCGATATAATTAAACACCGTCGTTCGCATTATTTCCCGGCTGGCAAAGCGTTCTCCGTGGATACATTCCACTTTCAGCGAGTGGAAGAAGCTTTCCACACAGGCATTGTCATAACAGCAGCCTTTGGCGCTCATGCTCCCGCGCAGGTTATGGCGTTTCAGTAAGCGCTGATAATCCTCTGAACAGTACTAACTACCACGGTCCGTGTGAACAATGACATTTTTCGGACGCTTACGCCGCCACAGCGCCATTTGCAGCGCATCGCAGGCAAGCTGTGCTGTCATACGCGGCGACATCGACCAGCCAATTACGGCACGCGACCACAGGTCAATCACCACCGCCAGATACAGCCAGCCCTCATCTGTACGCAAGTAGATGATGTCTCCGGCCCACTTCTGGTTCGGGACACTGGCGTAAAAATCCTGTTTCAGCAGGTTCTCTGACACGAGCAAGCCGTGTTCACGGTAACTGACCGGACTGAACTTGCGAGTCGCTTTCGCCCGCAGTCCCTGACGGCGAAGACTGGCGGCAATGGTTTTGATGTTGTATTCCGGCAGTTCGTCAGCAAGACGAGGCGCACCATAACGCTGCTTTGCCTCTGTGAATGCCTTACGGACAGCTTCATCGCAGACAAACCGAAATTGCAGACGCGGTCTTGGTCGATGACGACGCAAACGCCAGGCATACCAGCCGCTGCGTGCAACCCGTAGTACCCGGCACATGGCTTTGACACTGAACTCTGCCTGGTGTTTTTCGATGAAGACATACTTCATTTCAGGCGCTTGGCGAAGTATGTCGCGGCCTTTTGGAGAATGGCCAGTTCTTCGTCCCGTTCAGCCAGTTGCCGCTTAAGTCGGGCAATTTCCACAGACATTTCCTGCTCACGTTCGGAAGATGAATGAGCATTCTTTAGCTTGCTGCGCCAGGTATAAAGCTGTGATTCATAGAGGCTGAGTTCGCGAGCAGCGGCAGCCACACCAATGCGTTCGGCAAGCTTCAGGGCTTCGTTGCGAAATTCAGGCGTATGTTGCTTACGGGGCTTTTTGCTGGTTGATGTTGGTTTTGTCATGAGTCACCTCTTACTTGAGAGTTTACTCACTTAGTCGTGTGTCCACTATTCGCGGGTAGGATCAAACAGAGGTAATGCCAGAGTTTGCTGCGCGGATAAGTTTTAAGTTGCGGATATTCTGGCCGAGATTGTTAGTGATGGTAATTCGTATGAAGAGGATATAACTAGAGGCAGCTATCAGCTGCTCTGACCACGAGAGAGGCATACCCTACTACTTGATCGTTTTATGAGCACAGTGTTTCCCATGGTTTAAAATTGATATTTGTCATAACTTTCTATTCTGTATGGATTTTTATGTTTTGATGTTAGAGTGAGAGTGTTCTTGCGTACGGCAACAGCCTAAATGTGAAAGTTTTAAATTCTCTCTGATTCCGCGTAATTGCGGGTTGTATTTATCTGGCAATATCGAGGATAGGGAAGCAAGGGCAACAAGCCAGGAACGCCGCTTCCTTCTGGTTTGGATCCAGTATGATGGCTACTTGCCATGCACAGTCTGCTATGCCTTCCCTTCAGATTTTCGACTAAATCAAAGGAACACACATGCATAATGAGGTCTTGTCCGCTGCCCAGCTTAAGGAGTTGGTAAAACGAGTAGTGGTTGCCCAAGGCAACACTTTCATTAAAGACCTATTGCGATCTACCGGGAGCCGAATCGGCAGTACAAAGCAGGAGTTCGCTCAGAACCTGGATGATGCGATCGACGAAGGACGTTTGACTCAAACTGGACTTGAAAGGTGGTTGGCTGAGGTCGAGGGGTGGGGTGACCAGTACGTATATGTGATGTCAGCACCGGCGACCGATTTTGTAGAACTGATGAGTGGCTTTGCACGAAGCCGCGTTGCGCATCTTCAGGATGCAGCGGCCAGCGCTGAATTTCCTGATGAACTGCAGCTAAAGCAGATTGCGGTCAATGAAAATGGCTTGTCGATGGTTTGGCACCAAGGTAAAGAAGGTTGGAATCGTTGGCCGCTAAAGGATTTTGAGGAGGAAGAGGGGGTTGAGCGATATCGATACGAGGCTAGGAGGCAGCGCCTCGACCGCAGTGTTATTCGGTTTGAGTGGCAGTTTAGTAACGAGTATTGCCTAGTCCTGATCCACCGTAATCCAGACATTGAGCACAACGACGTTTTTCAGGCTGTAGAAGAGATGCTTGAGCAATTCGGATGTGGCGGCCTACCTCTGCAACTGGTGCCGCTTACACAAGCCATCCGGACATCAGCGCAAAGAGTCAATGGCGTGCAGTCGACCCGGTTTGAGTTGGATAGTGGTTACGTGGAGCTGGCCTCTACCCTACCGGGGATGGGTATTGAAGGAGTTACACCTGTACGAATGGCGCTACAGGCGGTGAACACTGATCAGTTCGACAGGGCACAGGGAATCCTCAATTTCGTTGCTCATGAGCACGGTACAAGTCGAGATATCTCAATCGAGGTTTTCGGTACTGAAGCGAAATTGCGGATTTGGGCACAGTGTAAGCGCGATGATGTCTTGATCATTCTCCAGCAAATATGGGGATACAACGCGACGTGACTATTGATGATGCTTCAACACAGGAGCGATGGGGCGATGCCTTAAACCGGAAGGTGGAGCTTGGTGAGGGTCTTGAGTTTTCGGCTGCCCAGCTTGCTCGCCAGTTGAACGAGCCCGACATCGCTAACCTGACAGCATTTCTCACCAAACTTGTGGCATCGGGTTCCGCGACCGAGTTCACGGCTTACACCTGTCCAATGAGCGGTTGCCGTAAAACACTTCCTAGTGGGGTCGATCCGGGTGCATGCCCATTCTGCAAGGTGACCTTCATCGAAGAGGGTGTTACACCTACATCGGAACATTTTTTTCGCATGACCGGAGAGAATAGTCGAGACATTCGGTGGATGGTGGTGATTCATGGGATGAACAGTCGTGCTCCATGGCAAGAGGCGTTCAGTTGGGAGATAGCAAACCTTCTTAAATACTCCGCGCCAGTGCTGATCTACAAATACGGTTGGGCAACGTATGAAGTCTTGTTCCCGGGTATGCATAGACGGATGGCGAAGAGTTTGGGGAGGCGTATTCGTATTGCCACTGAACGGGCTAGGGCCGCGAATCTGCCAGATTGCCCGGACGTGATTGCACACAGTTTCGGTACTCGCTTGTTCTCGTTAGTCTTAGAGGATCCTGAATTCGCTGATCTCAGATTTGGACGAGTAATTACTGCTGGTAGCATCATTCGACCTGATTTTGATTGGAAATGTCATTTTCGAGATGGAAGAGTTGAGGCAGTTTTGAATCATGTAGCTGCAAAGGATGGTGCTGTTCCCTTTGCTGTTTGGGCTATTCCCGGAACGGGCCCTAGTGGAAAAGTCGGGTACATGTCTCAGCAGGTTTTGAATGTTCGTAACCTGCAATACGGGCATTCGAGCTTTTTTGACGATCAGTATTTGCCTGCACTTATTGGCGAAAACGGCCTGTGGCGCAGCTTCTTCACGCGGCCACTGAAGCCATTGAGGAATGATGGTGTGTTCGTGCAAAAGGATGCCTGGCAACCACCGACGACGTGGCGGATTATCACTGCTCGTGTAGGAGGAGGTATTACAATCACTTCGCTAGTGTTGGCGTCTCTATGGTTATTGAAGCTGATTTTGTGCTGGTAGGGAAATCCGCCTCGACTTTGGATTATTAGGCGGCCCGTGACCTCCAATACGTCCGACTATGACCTTAAGCGACTTGTATTTTATTCCTATGAGCTCACTCTATCGGTAAAGCAAGCTCGATTTGATACGAGATTCGTCGATATCTTTCATGACGTGCATTAAGCGATCCGATGGTGTTGAAAACATACACGTTGAACTCACAATCATTGGCGGATCTTAGAGATAGGGGCAGCTAGAGGCCAGAAACTAGAGGCTAATCCGACATTCTTGAATATTTTTTTGTGCATGGCACTTTTCATGGTTATTTAATTTATTTACTCATCAATATTCTGTTTGATATAAAATCAATTGATTGGCTTATAATCGAGTGGGAGTGAGGTTTTTATCAATGTTCTGCTTTGATTAAATATAGTGATGCATTTAATAATGCATTTTCATTGTTAATGGGATTTTATTTGTTATTTAAAAGGCTTCACCGGGCGAAAGTGGTTTAATACCATAATGAAAAGCCTGATCTACATGATAGAGGGCTAAATCCAGAGATTTTAGGCTTGGGCTTATATGTGTTTTACCAGGATTCCCACTCATGGTTATGCCATCACCTTAATTCAAACTGGTGCTTTAAAGATATTAGTCCGCCATCGTAATTTAGAATTTTGTCAGCCTCGCCAATGCATTGTAATGTTTTTTATATTCCATAAGGCTAGGTCGGCGTGTTATCTGGTAAAGCTGCATATAGTAGCGTTAGCAACCGTTTAGGATACCAGTATATAATGTTGTCTGCGGGTTTGCCAATTGATGATAATACCTCAATGACTCTTTATTTCGGTTGCAGCCAGTTACAGCAAGATGCTAGCTTAGAAAATACCTATGAGTAGCAGAAGTTGTAACTTAAATCGGGGTCATGTTATCCGCAGGATTATGTAAAACGAATGGTTGTAGCCTCCAGAGACATAAATTTCAATAATTTTAGATAACAGGGGTTTGTACTACAATATGGAAAATATAGACGAACGCGACATCGACGCAGCTCGTTTTGAAAAGCATATTTTGACAATGGGGCGTAATATATCAAATCAAGCGCCAGCAACGGTGCTCAAGTTAGCTGTATTCTTGTTATTCACTGAATTGAACGAAAATTTTTTACCGCTTCCCTGGTCACTGGACGATACAAAGACTACTGATGGTTTGATAACCGCCAGGCTTCGTGCTATTGAGTGGTTGGAACTTAGCGATGACGATGGAACAACGCTAGAATGGAGGCGTTTGCCTCAACACGGGCTGGATGAACTATTTCACTTTATTGTATACAGTAGCGGCAGTCGCGAGGTTTCTCTGAAGCGATTGGATTATCTTGTCAAAAGCTTGAGTGTTCTCCGTCACTCTAATAATTGGGCCCAGAAGGTTGAAAACTTCGTCTCTCATTTTACACACGACTGGCCAATCCAAGGCCACGTAGTCGTTGACTTGAACACTATGACAACTGGTGAACTCGGGATTAAACTGAGCGATTTTAGGGCAGTTAGAGAATACGCATTGCCTGATGTTCTCAGGCCCCATCTCTTCGAGGTCTGTCTTCGCCTTCGTGCCTATGAGGTTAGATATCATTTCGTTCCAGAAAAGGGGGCTGACTATGCTTGGGACTATGTTGGCACAACTTTTAAAATTGCCTGGCCAACTCGCAATCGCAAAAGAAGAAATCCATATGAAAATTTCCTACCCTCTAATTCAGATGGTCTTGATTTTGCTCAATGGTTTCTTGGCAGTAATTATGCTCAGCGTGTGACGATCGTAGTCCTTCCCTCTGCTGATTTACGAGGCAGAGGTTGGCGTACCGAAATTCGACATAATCTATTACGGGGTAGGCATGTGATAGGTGTATTGGAGCTACCTGCTCGGGTTTCTGGTTCTGCACGGCTTTCCATGTTAATTATGGCAACCGGGCAATCAAGCTTAGACGAACCAGTTTTGCTGATGGACGGTCGTGCTGTAGATGGGCTAAGAGATGAACCCCTCGACCGTTTAGCACGATTTCTAAGCATTCCGTTTATGCGAAAAATGATGAATGATGGAAAATCCCGACAAAACCATGACTACTTTTTGGGAGAGGGGCTATCAAATCGCGCTAGGAAGATGTTCAGGTCAGATTCAGGTGAGATACCAGGATTTTTTCGTTACGTGATGCCAGAAAAAATTCTGGACGATAAGCATATTGCACTAAATCCTGGTCATTGGATTACCGAACGCCAGTCCATGGTCACAAGCGATCTGCTAGATGGTTCTCCTGTTTATAATCTGTTGGAAGAACGAGAACAAGCATGCTGCATATACGTTATCGGAAACAATGGTGCGGGAAAAAGCATGCTCTTGCGTCAGCTAGCCAGAGCTTATGTTACTTCAGGGCGGCCCGTGCGTACTATTGCTTCTGCAACCAGCGACAGATTTGATACCAAAATGGGTGCAAATTCTGACTACGTCTACTTAGGTTCGCGTACGAGTGAGAGATCTACACAGCCACATAGGCTTGGGCGTAAGTTAGCTGAACTGATGGTTTCTATCCACGCGGATCGCGCTAAAGTTGTAGTGGTGAATAGGGTCTTGGAGCAACTGTCCTTCTCGGGCCAGCATTACCTTCTGCCGGAAGCCGCCACTTCTGATATCCTTGAATCATTGCGAGAACTAGGTAGAGATGATACCCCAGTCAACATGAATGGGTGGAAACTCGGTTTTCGCAAGACCCATGAAAACACGATTGTCCCCTTTGATCACCTTAGTACAGGTGAACAGCAGCTACTGCTTCTGACGGCAAGGCTTGTTGAATACGCGAGGCCCGGCGTTATCTTCTTGGTCGACGAACCTGAGACGAGTTTGCACGTCGCATGGCAGCGAGCACTGCCATCGGTCTTTCAGACCATCAGTCGGGACTTCAATTGCCAGATGGTCATTGCTACGCACTCACCGATTCTAATTTCGACCTCGCATGGAAGCGATACATTCCGATTTATGGCAGATGGCGGTGTGCTAGAAGCAATTGATGAGCAAGCTGCGAACAGTGTCGAGCGAGTCCTTTTTCAAGGGTTCGATACCTACACAGGCAACAACCGAGAAGTTCACGAACGCTGTGCTGAGTTGGTTTCGCGGGCAATCGAGTTTGCCAACACGGAGCGAACTGAAATGTTGCCGATGGTCTTGGATGAATTACGGCAAATGGAGGAGACAGTTGTTAGAGCTGTCCCGGCACTTGGCTCAGATGTACCAGCGCTGCACCTTGAACTCATCCGGAGAGCTACGTTAGCGATAGGGGAATTGACTAGCTCCGATCAGCCTGAGGAGGCCAGATCATGAACCAACTAGTAACGGCTGAGATAGATTTCGGGATGAACGTACTGACCTCAATCGAGGCTCGAGCTTTCTATCGTGCATGGAGAAAAATTGCGTCAAACAGAGCTGGGTCCTGGTCTGCCATTCGTAATGCTACATTTACGGTTGCGAGCAAAAAAAAACGGTCGGGTGTTGATGTCATATCAGCACTTCGTGACCACCTTGTTGCTCTGCAGGCTGAACGCTGCTGTTACTGTCGACGTCTGCTTGCTGGGATAGCCTATGCGCGGCCTATTGAGCACATCCTACCCCAAAACATTTACGGGCATTACACGTTTACTTACCGTAATCTTGCCGTGGCATGCTTCGACTGTAATCACGTAAAAAGTAAAGCCAACTGGTCAAACTGGCCAACAAATCGTAGGGTGTACATTAATGAAAAGAGCTGTAACAGTTTTTTTCATGCCCGTTTCCATGATTATGACTCCCATGTCAGATATCTTCACTTGGAGACGAATGGCGCATCGGTCAGCATTTACGTTGGCTTGACTCCTCAAGGACGACATCTTTGCGTTGAGCTACTGAAAAAGTCCTCGGGAAGAACTCTTGCGGAAAGCGCCAACCCACGATTTTCTGCCGCAATGAGTAAACTTCGTGGCCAAGTTCAGCAGATGAGGGCGGCTACTGACGACACTAAGTTGTTAGACTTTATGGAAGCGTTGGAACTTGCCGCTGACCCGCAGTGAAGGAGTAAACGTCTGGCAGGGGCGACAGTAAGGCAACTTATTTTGGGGGGCATAGTTATCAAGTAAAGACGTTCTATCAAAAGACTATCCCCCACTTGATCCTGCTCTTTGACCTACTATGCGAGATTTCGCCTTCGGCGAAACGGGCCGATAACAAGCTGCAACTTGTCCCATTACGAAGGCCATTTTGCGACTATATACACATTCTCAAAATGGTATTTTTTATGGTATTAAATGGCAGGTGGGGTTTAAGTTATTTTAAAATAATGGTTTTCTTTCCCTATCAATAATCGAGTGGGAATAGTATACGGCCACTTGTTAACGATTTGAGTCGATAGCAAAACCCGCAAGCCCTCTGATAAAACAGGGGGCTTTCTCTTTTCTACGATTGATAACGAATTCTGAAAGCCTCAAATTTTTACCGGTGTTTTTGACGATAACTGGTACCTCGCACGACAATCAGCAGATCCTCACTGTTAGCGAGGGTGTAGTTTCCGCCGTTCATTCGCGTCTGGCAGTTCAGCAGATTGAGGAAGTCGTAAAAATTTACCGGCCCCGTAATCAATGGAATTTGAATACTTTCTATTTCTAAGCCAGAGCAAACGAAAGTCATCAGAAATAAGATACCAGTGAGCAATATTGTACGAGGCGCCTTCCACTTTTGAGTCGTGAAAGTATTGTTGTCATAGCGTTTCTCATAATATGTCAGAGCTATCAGATGTGGAGGGGCTTGACTGTATCTCTATTGAGATACAGTATGAGTAAAAGTCCACAAAAGGAGACATCACGATGGCTGCTCAAACATCCATGCTACACATTCGTATAGACGAAAAACTGAAGGCTGATGCTGCCGAAACGCTCGCTAATGTCGGCTTGTCTTTATCGGATGCAGTGCGGATCTTTCTAACCCGAGTGACCAAGGAGGGAGGATTGCCAATGGGACTGACTATTGACCCGGAAGCTTATGATCAATGGTTTCGCGATAAGGTGCATGAGGCTCTGGCTGACCCGCGCCTATCAGTGACACATCAGCAGGTGATGGATGAGGCGCAAGACTTGATCAACAGGAAGCGTCGTGCCAGAACTTGAATGGTCGCAACTAGCTCGCGCTGATTTACTAGCGATTGTCGATTATATTTCGGATGACAATCCCGATGCTGCGCAACATCTTAAAGACGATATTGAGTCCAAAGTGGCGAAGCTAGCAGAGCATCCGAAGCATTATCGGCAGGGACGCATTAAGGGCACGCGGGAAATGGTCGTCCGAGAAAATTATATCCTTGTGTATATAGAAAACCCTTTTATTGTTCGCATTCTGCGCGTGATGCACGCCGCGCAACAGTGGCAGCCCGTTAACGAGTAAAGATGGTCATTTCTCGAAGATTAGCCCACATCATGCGGTCTACCCGACGATAAATTTTTCACCTCACGACCAATAGCCCCAAGATGGGTTGAGCGAAAATCAGTTGAGTACTTAAGGCTATAACCCAGTGTGCGATCCAGGCCAATATGCGCAATCCAAATAATGTAGTGGCACACTGAATTTATACACCTCAATAATCGGCGTTGTGTCAAGACGGCAAGAAAATGCATCCTGATGCGCTGACTTAGATAAGTGATTCGGGTAGGTGCTTGTAGCCAACAGGAAGGTCATGCCAAGTATGACGGGATGTCACTTCAACGTTTTAAAGGTCGTGATAATTTCCTCAATCAATAACGTGGCGATGATATTCTCTTTCTGTCGTTCACTGCTGACGACGGCGATATCCAGCACGGGCAAGTCGGGTAATGCGTTATGTGGCGACATAATCAGATGGGCGGGGGCGCAACATCGTGTCAGTACCGAGACCGCCAAGCCACTTTCGGCAACGGCTATCTGACCGGCGATATAAGGGCTGTTATACATCACCCGATAGCCACCCGGTAAAGCATCCAGAATGTGGGTAATTTTTTTCCTGGCTTCACTACCAAATTCATACATTGCGACCGGCAAAGGGGCATGCTCTAACCGTATTGCCGCCATCGTTCCCGCCCAGACCAGAGGTTCGCTGGTTAAGAATATCCCTCTGCTCGGGCTATCCCGGGTGATAATGGCGACATCAAGTTCTCCGCTGTCAATTTTAGGGAGCAGCTGTGAAGAGGGTTCGCATAACAGTGATATTTCAACTTGGGGATAGCGTTGGGTAAATGAGCGCAGAATAGACGGCAGGTAATAAGAGGCATAGTCATCCGGGATACCTAAGCTGATTTTTCCGCGTTGCTCATTGCCTGAAACATGATGAATCGCCTGCGCGTGTATTTTCAGAATGCTATCGGCATATTTCATCAGTTCATGACCCGCCGGGGTTAACTGAATACTCTTAGTCTCACGGTTAAATACCGTGGTTCCCAGCACCTCTTCAATATTTTTGATATGCATACTAATAGCCGACTGAGAGCGGCTCAGATGGCGTGATGACGCAGTCATTGAGCCGCTATGGACGACGGAGATAAACGTCCGCAGCCACTGAATTTCTAGATCCTTTTTAGCCATGTTGCCACCTATTCGATAATCGAATGATATCGTGCGTAATTATGCGTTTTTATAAAGCATGCCTCAACGCTAGAATTTTGGCAGGGGGAAAATATGCGTACTATTGGGTTTCAAGCTTCAGTTGGCGTGCATTTGTGCACCATGTTATTTGGGTTATCAGCCGTGCTAGCTAAAGGCCTGTCGCTGCCGGCCGTGGATATTGTCGCCGGGCGGGCGCTATGGGCATCTATCACATTATCAATGGTGCTTTTTATTTTGCGCCGCGCTCAGTGGGCCACACTTTCGTGGCGTGATGGCTTGCACTTAATATGCAACGGCATACTATTGGCCGTGCACTGGATGTGCTTTTTTATTGGTGTTGAACAAGGCGGCGTCGCGGTAGGAACACTGGGATTTGCCTGTTTTCCGGTATTCGTGGCTTTGTTCGGTCGGGCGCTGTTTGGCACGCCGGTGACAGGACGTAATGTGATAGCGATGCTGTTAGTTGCGTTCGGGCTAGCGGTTATCTCTCCCGGCGTACTCTCATCACCCGCAGAGGGTATCGCGCTCGCCTGGGCGCTGGCCGCTGGTTTATCCTATGCGGTGATCGTGCTTTACAATAGCCATGTTAAAACGGCGGCCCTGCCGCTGCAGTCTTCCTGCATTCAATGTATTGCCTGCGCGCTGGTTACTTTACCTTGGGGCTATCCGGCTTTTAGCCGTGCTGCCAGCGAAAGCTTTTGGCACGTGTTACTTATCGGTGTGCTATGTACCGGTCTGGCTTATAGCCTGCTGACTTTTGCATTAAAAAAAGTGGATGCGGGAAGAGCCGCGATCATTATTTCTCTGGAACCGGTGTGGGCTATTCTTTTTGCCGCATTGTGGTTTGGCACGCTGCCGAATATACATACTCTGGCGGGAGGCGGGCTGATTATTGCTGCCGTGATAATTAGCGCAAGGGCACGAAGATAATCGCGGGTTATTTTGATGAGCATAATAGCCGTAGCACTGATAAATCCCGCTCGGTTTTATTTGCGCTAAGATATCTATACCAAAAATATATCCAGCAGAGGCGATTGCCTCTAATAAAGGGCGATAACTCTACCTATGTTTAAACGTCTCCTGTCTGCCCTGAGTGGCAAAAAAAATGATACCAATACCTCCGCCGTTTCTGGTGCAACGAAGACATTAGAAACTTTGCCAAGCAATGAAGAGCTGATTGTCGCTTATGATGCGCATGGTCAAGAGATGCGTATCGCCCGCAGTGATTGGCGTGACAGCATCTTTCTGCCTGCTTTGCAGGAAAAGTGGAACGATGCGGGTGAGCTCTACGATACGATTATATCCGGCTTGAATGATGGTTTTGTTGCTGACCTGATACCCGCGGCTGAACGTTTGGTTGAGATTGACCATATTCCCGAGCGTAGCCACGTTATTCAAGGCATTGTGCTGATGCAAAATGGTCAGCTCGACGCAGCGGAAAACACCTTGCGGATCGGTATAGCTAAGGCTGGTGAGACGGGAAATCTGCTGACTAATCTGGCTAAGGTATTCTCCGCGCGTGGTGAGGAAACGCGTGCCGATGAAATACTTTGGCAATCGATACAGGCTGACCCGAATCAAGATAATGGCTTGCAGTGGTGGGCAATTATCCAGCAGGAACGCGGGGGAGAAGCGAGTTATCTGGCTGCACTGCAAAAGGCAGCGGCGTTGCCCGGCAGTTGGCTAGCGCAGTTATGGTTGGCACGTCATTATCTGGAACATAAAGACATTGAAGCTGCTCGTACTTTATATGTCGAAGTGTTGACTGAAGGGTTGTACGACCAAAATGCATTAATGATGATTTCCGGCGATCTGGGTAACAATGAGCAGATCCCGCTGCTCGTCGAGCTCATTGCACCAATCTACGATGAGCACAAACATGAGCCGATGGCTGGCCTTAACTTGTTGCGTGCTTATCAGGCGCTGGGTAATGCTGAAGAAGGCGAAAAGCTATTAAGTCGCCTGTATGCACTGAACTTCCCGCCAATCAAACAACATCTCGATCAGTTCGCGCAAGCTTTCCAACAGATGAACAGGCAAGCCGCACAGGCGACGCCAATCGATCCTGCTAATGTGAAGTTCAGCACCTTGTCCTTGACTCAACCTATCTGGCATTACGGGCTATGCAAAGCCGATTGGCTTTTTGCGCATAAGCCTAAGGATGCACAACAAGTCGGGTTCTTCGCATTTTCAAAAATGACCGACGGCACAGAACAGGCCGAATCGCAACGTGAAGACGATGTTGGCCGTTTGGCTCGCGCTTTGCCCCTTTACTTTGCGGAAGCCAGTCATTATTGGAGCCACTATGCGGCCAGTGTTTATATTATCGTCGCAGAAGGCATTGGCCCGGTGTTATCCGCGTCTGAGAGCGATGGACAGCCACTGTTCGATATCGTCCCGCCGACGATGACGTATTTTGTTACCGGCGAAATCGGCAGTTCGGGGCAGGGGGAGCAGCTGCAATGGCGAGTATCGCTAAGCTTATGGGACTGCGCTCGTCGTACCAGGCATGCGGTTGAACATGGTGAGTCAAGCGAAGCCGGGTTAGGGGCGTTAGTTCTCGACCTTGAACAACGCCTGCTCACGCATATTGGTCAGCAACGGGAGCAGCCGATAGATGCTTTTTACTTGCGTCCTTCTGTTGAGGCCATGCCGATTTATTTAACCGCCTTGGGACAAGCATTGATGCTTACACTCGCGGCGAATGAACAAATGCCTAAGTCTGCATTGTGGGGCGAGCGGGCCATGCTGGATTGGCCGCTTAATATGGCGTTGCATTGGCCAGGCGTTGAGGTGCCTAAGTTGATGTATATCTCCGAGTTGGGCCAGGCCTGCAACTATCAGTCGGATGTATTGGCTGAGTATCAGCGGCGAAGCTTGGATCTGCTGCGTAAAGCGCAAGAAGAGGACAGCCCGGCCGCCAGTCTGGCTCCGCTGGTATGGAAAATATTTGGCATGAACGATGAATTTAATGCTCATCGCCAGAATGTGCCTGCCGATGCCAGTGCCGCGTATGTAGCATGGCTGGACAGAGTGGCAGAGAAGTAAATATACAGTCTGCTTACTAATAGATCAGTAAAACTTGGCCCGCTCATATAGCGGGCTTTTGGTTCTTTATTTAACTCGTTATTTAATTCTTTATTTGGCGCGAGGCTCCTAACCCTCAGTTAAAAAACGCCAACTTAATCGCAAATATCGCCAGGCATAATCCCGCCGTCTTCTCTAGCAGAAAGATCATCCCAGGCCGCGCGCGCACGCTATCTGCAACCGAGGCGGTCAGTGTGATCATCACTGTACAATAGATGACCGTCAGCACGGCGGCCGTTGCTGCCAGACATGCAAAGGTGATCAATCCTTGGCTGTGAACCGGGTCGATAAACAGCGGCAGAAACATCACATAGAATAGAATCGGTTTTGGGTTGGTCAGGGTAATCACTAACCCTTGCCAAAAGGGCGTTCTTTTTTGCGTGGTTGGCGGTGGGGCGGCGCTCGTCCGTGCTTTCATCAACAATTGCGCGCCCATCCATAGCAGATAAGCAGCACCTAGCCATTTGATGGCCTGAAACAGATGGGGTGACGAATCTAAAAGAGTTGCTACACCTGCAATAGCCAGCCAAAGTAAGGTTTGATCGCCGATGATGATCCCCATCAGGCAGATAAATCCGCTGCGCGCCCCGCCTTTACTGGTACTGGTAATCAGGACCAGATTGCCCGGTCCCGGGATAATTAATAGCAGAATAAATGACAGGACAAAGGTCCCATAGTTAATGATGCCCGGCATGCTCATAATTCCTTCAAAAATAATGTGTTAAACCTAAGGTCTTATTGGTTTGGTATATCAAAAGAGAGAAGAAGTCTCCGTCTGCTCAGCCAACATATGATGAAAATCCTGCTGATATCCGGCAACCGAAAATCGTGATATGTTTGCTGTATCTATGAAAGAATTCGATTTGTCATTCGACAACTCTTTAATAACTGACTGATAAAATGTCCAAGATTAAGCTCAACCAGCTGGAAATGCTGATTGCGGTAGTAGAAAACAACGGTTTCAGCGCCGCCGCCGCCGCTTTAGGCTGCACTCAGTCGCGTATCAGTCATGCTATCGTTGAACTGGAACAACATCTGAACATCCGTTTATTACACCGTTCTCGTACCGGCTGTGTGCCGACGCCTGCCTGTATGCGCATCTTGCAAGATGCGCAAAAAGTGATGCGGCTGGTGGCGGGAATCGAACAAGTTGCCGCAGAAACGCCACAGATCGCCGGGCGTATTCGAGTTGCCTGTTTCCGTAGCGCTACCGCGTATATTCTTCCTCCCTGTTTGGAGGCGCTGGCTTTGTCATGGCCGGATATTCATTTGGATATTGATGATAGTGCGACCGAATATCACCATATTGACGAGGCGGTCTCTTCAGGACGAGCCGATATTGGTGTGACGATTAATGGACATTTGCCGGATATGCACGTGGTTCCTTACGTCAGCGATCCCTACGTACTATTACTCCCGCGAACATTTCGCTTACAACAGCCTTTTAGCTGGCGTCAGTTGGAGGCTTTGCCGCTGATTCAACCCAGCGTAAATACACTGACGATGGTGATTGAGCGCTGTCGAGAAATGGGGCTGCGTAATGAGGTAATACATAAATTGGCCAGCGATAGCGGCATTGTGGGGCTGGTCAATCAGGGGATTGGTTTTTCTATTATGCCTTGGTTATCGATACTTCCAGTCCCCGACAATATGCGTATTTTGGAATTACCTCAGCCACTGCGACGTCATCTCTATATTATGACCCGTGCCGAAAACCGTCACGATAGGGTGATATCAACGCTGATTAATCTCCTGCGAGACAAAGCGCTAATTCGTACTACCCATGTTTGGCGATCCGGAATGTTGGCTTTCGACTACTAAGTAAATCTCCTTGCGAGCGATGTGGATAACGAGGGCACAAAATGATGCGTTTATGCTTTTTTTATCGTTGTGTAACGCGTTACATTTTCATAATATGCGCTGACAGTGAAGGGTGAGCATTCTTAGGTAGTCGGAATTCTGTTCCGCTGTGATGCCACTTGCTGAAGATACCGGACATATTGTGAAACCTATGAACCCACAATCTACATCAATTGATA
Source organism: Rouxiella sp. Mn2063 (assembly GCF_049319665.1). Lineage (NCBI taxonomy): Bacteria > Pseudomonadati > Pseudomonadota > Gammaproteobacteria > Enterobacterales > Yersiniaceae > Rouxiella > Rouxiella sp. Mn2063. Next base: position 70,704 of record NZ_JBMOUD010000010.1, read on the forward strand.
CCAAGCCGGCAGAACATCCCGCTTGGGGAGCCGTATTTGCCATGGGAATGGGCGTCTTTAGTCTGGTGACTGCGGAGTTTCTTCCCGCCAGCCTATTGACGCCGATGGCCCTTGGTTTGCATCTTTCTGAAGGGCAGGCAGGGCAAGCCGTTACCGCCACTGCCGCTGTGGCACTGGTGACCAGCCTGCTGATTTCAGCACTCATCAAGGGCACCGATCGTAAATATGTTTTGCTCTCTTTTACCCTGCTTTTGATCATATCTAATCTGCTTGTTGCTTCCGCGACCGGATTAACCGCGGTGCTGATAGGGCGTATTTTACTTGGTATTGCTATCGGCGGATTTTGGACCATGGCGGTGGCAACCGCCATGCGATTGGTACCCGAAGCGATGGTGCCTCGCGCGTTATCTATTATTTTTAGCGGGTTGTCTCTGGCGACAATCGCGGCCGCACCGCTTGGGACTTACTTTGGCAATCTCTTTGGCTGGCGCAGCGTCTTTTACGCCGCCAGCGTCCTTGGCGGCCTGACCTTCCTGGCGCAGATGCTAACTTTGCCATCTTTACCAGCCAAGGGTTCTGCGGGGCTGCGTACTATTATCGAAGTGCTTCGTCGGCCTACCGTCGGTCTGGCGATGTTAGCGACCATCTTGGTCTTTAGCGGGCATTTTATGTTCTTCACCTATATTCGCGGTGCGCTAGAACAATCGGCTGGCGTTGGCGTGAATGTGCTGGCGGCGATCCTCTTAGGCTATGGCGTGGCTAATTTTATCGGCACACCGTTATCAGGCCGGTTGGTCGAGAAACGCCTGCGCCTGATGTTGATTGCGATGCCTGCACTTATGGCAGTTCTGGGTATCGTGTTGGCGATGTTTAGCCGTTACCCATTGATTGATGCGGTGCTGGTGGCTGTTTGGGGGCTGGCCTTTGCCGGTGTCCCTGTTGCCTGGTCAACCTGGGTAACGCGCACCGTCCCTGATGAAGCTGAAAGTGCTGGAGGGCTTATTGTAGCGGCAGTCCAACTGGCTATCTCAATAGGTGCTGCTTCTGGCGGCGTTGTTTTTGACGCCAACGGCGCTCAGGGTATTTTCTTTACGACGACAGCGATTTTTATTTTCGCCGTACTGCTCATTACTTTTGCCGTACCGTCAAGAGAACAGGTACAAGGCGCCGCGGCGCAAAGTTTACACTAACCAGGCAAACCTTTCGGCTAAGTGCGATAAGCCGGAAGGTTTTCCGACTCACATTTTTCGTTTTTAGCGACGCGATTCTATGTTGAGGTCAGCATTAGGTCATCGTCGTGATTGCCGATTGCATGTTATCCTGCTGCCAGTTAAAGACCTTTATCGCGCACAAGAAGGACACATGAGCAGGATAAACATACGCCAGGTAGCCAAGGCTGCAGGGGTTTCAACGGCGACGGTCTCTCGCGTTATCAATGGCACGGGAGCCGTGAAGCCAGAGACGCGGGAAAAGGTGATGAGCGTAGTGGAACAGCTCGGCTTCTATCCCAATCAACTGGGACAAAAGCTGCGAAATTCACAAAGCGGCATGTTATTAGTGCTGGCATCGAACATCGCTAATCCTTTTTGTGCGCTGGTCATCTGTGGCATTGAATGTGAGGCCGAGAAACGCGGCTATCACATCTTGCTATGTAATTCTCAATCAAATCCTCATCGTGAAGAGACCTATCTTAAGCTCCTTCAAGGCGGCGTTGTTGACGGCGTTATTACCATGGATGCGACAATCCGCACCGATGCGCTTCAGGCGCTGATCGGCAAGCGTCCTTGGGTGCAGTGTGGTGAATATAAACCGGGAGTTGCCCCTTTCGTTTCTATCGATAATTATGCTGCCGCACGTCAAGCGGTCGATTATCTTATCGACTCTGGGCGCACGCGCATCGGCATGATGAGTGTGCAAGATGGTTATATGCATGCTGATGAGCGAGAAAGGGCCTACCGCGATAGTCTTGCGGCGGCGGGCCTGTCATTTGAAAGAGTGGTTTATGCCCAGAGCGTAAAGAGCTTCGAGCATGCGACCACCGCATATGAAGCGTTAATGTCTGGCGAGGAGGGCTGCGATGCTATTTTTGCCATATCCGATATTCTCGCCTGCGGCGCGCTTAATGCGGCAGTGAAAGCCGGTAAAACAGTACCTGATGAGTTGGCTATTGTTGGTTTCGACGGCGTGCCTTATTCGGAAGTCACATTACCTGCATTAACGACAATCCAACAACCTATGTTCGAAATGGGAACACACTGTGCTCGACTGTTGATTGAGCAAATTAGTGGGCAAACACATGACAACCACGAAAGCCAACTTCTCCTGCCATGGACGCTGGTTATTAGAGGGTCATCCTGAGGTTAGCAATATTATTCGGCTTTAACGAAGTCACCCTTTTGGTTTTACTCAATTCTAAAATAAAGCTGAAGCAAATATCCTATTGGGCAATACGAGAAATACTGTACTGAACCTCTTTATTTATCTGGTTCCTATACGTAGCTCACGTTTTATTTAAAACCTTTTAGGAAATCGTATTATGCAATCTTCACGCAACGCACGACGTATAACCAATATTTTAACGACGATCACAGTAGCAGCAACCGTAGCCTCTTTTTCGGCAAATGCCGCGTCGAACGAACTGATTGTACCCAAGGTATTAATTGCAGATAGCCACCTGACATCAAAGCAAGTTAGCGCTTTGACCAAAGCGGCGATTCGTTATGACACATTCTGGAATACCGGCAATGAAGCACTAGCTCGTGAAGCGCTGGCTGATAATTTTATTGATAAAACACCGCCAGAAGGGCGCAAACAAGGCCCGGAAGGTCCATTGCTTGCCTCTCGAGTTTTTCGCACTGCCGTACCAGACCTCTCCGCTGAGGTTGAGCAGATGATAGTGGCTGGCAATCGTGTGGTATCACATTTACATTTTCGAGGGCATTTCACCGGCACTTTTGGCAAGATTCAAGGCCAGGGACAAACTGTGGACTTCATTGCTACCGATATTTATCAAATCCAAAATGGTAAGATTGTTGCCAATTGGCATATTGAAGATAACCTTAAATTAATGAAGCAGTTAGGGGCGTTATAGACTATTAAATAAGTCTTTATTCTAGAGCGGTATGCCACTCGCCATGATAAAGTCTTTCTACTCCCGGAGTTGGCGCAGTACACGATTTGCCTTGATGTTGATATCACTTTCCTTCAATCAGTCGCTGCGCTAATTCTGGGCTAAATACGCCCGCCTTTACGGTTGGCGCAATCCCGCAGGCACCGTCTGAATTGCCGGGTGCTTTGATCCACGCTAGCAAGATATTCTTAGACTGATAACCGGTGTGGCTGCCAAGCTTGCTGCGAGCAGGATTACACCACTGGCCCTGTGAGCCGTTGCCGTTCCTGCTGGTATCGATGATGACTGACTTGGTATAACCAAACTGCTTTTCCAATTCGCTGTTTACTGCGTTGGCGTAAATAATAGACCGCTCGGTGTTATAAAAATTAGACACGTTCAATGAAAATCCCTTCGCTTGTGCAATACCAGCGGCATTTAGACGTCTGGCGATTTCATCGGCAGCAATCCAGTGCGCATTGCCGGCATCAAGATAGACGTCTGCCGCCGGGGCACTTTGCTGCAATTGCGCTACGGCATTTTTCAATAGTGCCAACCGCGAGTTTCTCTGCGCCGCGCTTTTCAAACAATCCAATTGACCAAGCGAATCTGGCTCGACGACCACAATAGCGGGATTTTTGCCGATGCCCTGTGCAAAGACGGCTACCCAACGGCGATAAGCCTTGCTGTCGTCTGCGCCCCCAGCAGACTCACCGCCGCAGTCACGATTGGGAATATTATAAGAAACCAGAATGGGCGTTTTATGCATGGCAGCCGCGCCCATAACAAAGTTTTGCACGTTATCGTGAACATCATGGTTCCAGTTGCCAAACCAGCGGGCCATCGGTTGGTTAGCAATCGCCGCGGCAATCTGAGCAGCGCGTGGATCGTCGGCATGGCTTTGTAGCCACATTGCCGAGGCGGAATGTGGGTCAACATAAAAGTCGTTTTTCGCCAATGCGTATCGGGGTCCACAAACAGCGAATAGGGCAATCAACAAGAGCTTTTTAGGCCCCCGCTTTAGAGAGAAATCACGATTTTTTTTCGCCATAACAGATTAATTAATTTATTTTTTTGAAAATGATCAGGATCTTTCTGTTTCGGCAGATGTATCTTGATTGTACTGTGCCAGAAATTCATCTGAGGCAACGCGATCGGCAAGCGCGCGTAAAGTCGCTGCTGATTCTACTCCCAATATATCCTCAACTCGCTGATTCGCTCTGGACCAATGCTGTAAGGCTTCGTTCAGATGTGCAACTCCCGCTGGCGTCAGAACTCCACGTTTAGTGCGTTTGTCATCTTTGTCGGGCTGTAACTCAACAAGGCCATCGCGGATCAATGGCTTGAGAGCGTGTGTGATAGCAGAAATCTGGATTGATAGTTTGGTCGCCAGACTTTGTAACGATGGCGCTTGTCCCGCGTTACTGGCAGTCAGGCGTTCAATTTCACACAGCAAACTTATTTGCGTTGCTTTCAAGCCAAGTGGGGCAAGTGCATCGTCATATAAGTGACTTAATCTGCGGGCTGCGCGCCTTAGCGCGGTGTTAGTGCAGGCTAAGACTTCAAAGACATTCATCCCGTTATTTTCTGTCTTATTCATGTCGCTCACCGTCTTCATTTCATCAAGGGTTTATCTAAAAAAGCAAGGATGGGGTAGTTCAATCTTATTGACAAGGACAATCTATAGGATTATAAACTTGAGTACTCAACTAATTGGTTGAGTGCTCAAGTTTAATCTTATGGAGTAAATTATGTCCACTTTGAAAAAAACTGCGGTAGTAACGGGTGCCTCTTCTGGGCTTGGTGCGGTATATGCTGACCGTTTGGCCGCGCGTGGTTATAACCTGATGCTGGTGGCTCGTCGCGCCGATCGTCTGGCAGCCTTAGCCGACAAGTTATCTAAGACTTATGATGCCAACGTCCAAGTACTGGCCGCCGATCTTGAAGATGAAAAGGATCTGGCCAGCATCGAAAGCATCCTGGCTAACGACGCCAATATCAGTATCCTCGTGAACAACGCGGGACTCGCCAAGTTGAAAACACTGGGAGACTCCTCTTTGCATGACTCTAACTCTCAAATCGCGCTCAATATCACCGCCTTGACGCGTCTTACTCATGCCGTACTGCCAGGATTTTTATCACGAAATGAAGGGGCGATTATCAACATCGCTTCCGTTTTGGCCGTCCATTCACTCTCGAACAGCGCGGTCTATAGTGGTTCCAAAGCTTATGTATTGGCCTTCACCCGCGGGTTACAAGCCGAATTGGTGAGTACCGGAGTCAAGGCGCAAGTCGTGTTGCCAGCATCGACGGCAACTGAAATTTGGAGCGAAGAAGTTTCAGGCGTGCCTTTATCAGCATTGCGCGCAGAGACAGTAATGAGTGCAGAAGAGTGCGTGGATGCAGCACTGACCGGTTTTGATATGGAAGAGGCGGTCACTTGGCCATCGGTAGCCGATGACAATTTATGGACCGAGTACGACGTTGCTCGCGCCACATTGTTTGCGGCAACTCAGGTGGGGACGCCAGCACCTCGTTATCGTCAATCCTAGTTATCGCAAGCAAGCTGTTCAAAAAGCATAGACATTCCAATGAAGGCGCGGCGATGGCCTTCATTGGAGGACATCAAATTGCCGTCGTAAGCACTTATTGCTGACACAACGTTTGATTAGTAAGCACCGTGGATTAGCTAGTGAGTGAATTAGTTCGAACAGTTGATTAGTAAGCATTTCATTTTTAAGGAAGTCACTATGTCTTCACAACAACACGCTTTAGATAATGCCCCAACGTATTCTTGGTTGGGGGTGTTGACTATCGCACTCGGCGCACTTTCTTTGGTGGTGACCGAGTTTTTACCCGTCGGTTTGCTTCCCGGCATCAGCCGCGACCTTGGCATTACTGAAGGCACCGCAGGTCTGGTTGTTACCGTCACCGCTATACTCGGATTTATCGCCGCCCCTATGACGGCCGTTGCTATCGGGAAAGTTGACCGTAAGCTTGTGTTGCTTGGTTTTACTGCCTTACTCATCATTTCCAGCGTGCTGTCCTGGAAAGCCGAAAGCTTTGCGACCTTGCTAATTGCTCGCGTTATTCTTGGAATTGCTATTGGTGGGTTTTGGGCGATTTCAATCACTGCCGCGGCAAAACTGGTCCCTGCCGAAAAAGTACATGCTGCGTCTTCTTTAGTCTTTGCTGGTATCTCTATTGGTTCTGTTATCGCGGTTCCAGCTGGTTCCTATATCGGTGCCTATGCCAATTGGCGAGAAGGTTTTTTAGGCGCCAGTATCTTGGCTATCATCTGTTTTATCCTGCAGTTTATTTTTCTGCCAAAACTCAAGATGAAACAGGGGGTGAGCACTCATGATTTCTTTGGCTTGCTGAAGAATGCCAAGGTTCGTGCGATTTTTCTGACCGTGATCTTTATTATTGCCGGGCAATATGCGGGTTACACCTTTGTTACCCCTTATCTGGAACAGATCACTCATCTTAGTACCGAAGTGGTTAGCGTTCTGCTGTTTGCCTACGGTGTAGCGACGGTGATTGGAAATTTTGTCGGTGGGGCTTTTGCCGGGAAGAATTTACATAATACGGTCGTGGTGACCGCCTGGCTTTTTGTTTTGTCATTAGCCGCTATAGCTACATTCGCGACCAGCCCGATTCTGGCCGGTGTTGCGTTAATGGTCTGGGCGATATCCTGGGGAATGGCGCCGGTAGCGACGCAACTTTGGTTATATAACGCGACATTGCATGCTCCTGAAGCTGCACAGGCCATGAATACCAGCGTGTTCCAACTCTCTATTGGGCTGGGTTCATTGGCCGGCAGTATTGCGGTTAACAACGTTGGTTTACACAGCTCGATGTGGCTTGGTACGTTAATTTTGGCCTTAGCTGTTTGCATGGTCTATATCGTCGGGCGAATGAACCGCTAAGCCTAGGGCAAAACAAAATGGAACAGATAATATTCCCCTTTTGGACTATCGCCGGTGGCGATAATTTCCCAACCGTGGCGCTGGTAGAATTTGACGGACTTTTCACTGTTGACCAAACATTTTAAGGAACCGGTAGAGGTGAACGTTTGTTCGGCGGCGTGCAATAAGGCGCTGCCGACACCTTGTCCTTGTATATCGGGCGCGACAAAGAGGTTATGCAGAAAGTTTTCGGCGGTGAAAATGGAAGCAAAGCCGAGGCGGTGACCATTTTCTTCGGCCACGATGACCTGTTCATCGAGGATTGCTTGGTCAAAATCCTCCAGCGCCAGACTATCGGGATCAACCCAGTGCCAGGCTGCTTTGCGGGAGGCTAAATAGAGCGTACGTAAAAATGGTCGGTCAGCTTCTTGGTAAGGACGTATCAGCACGCGGCGATCCTTTTATAGTGGTCTGCACAGCAGGATACAAAAATAAAAGGACGCAGTTCAATCAGTAAAAAGAGCGGATTAAACAACCTGCCAATAATGGCGCGTCACGATGCCAATACACTGTTTATGGCAGGTGATATTCCCTTGTTCTGCAAGCTTATTGAGCCGGTATTCCACTTTATATCGGGTGACATTTTGAAACTCAGCGACAATTTCTTGCACGCTATATTTTTTCTGAGGATGAGCAAGGAGCAACTGGAGCAAATTGTGTTCAAAATTTTGTTGGTTATATTCCATTTTATCTATGCAATGCGGTCCCTGGCTATTATAAGAATGGGGCCAATATCTGGCCCCCCATTAATATTAAAACTCTGAGTTAATGACGACTTTTTCACCAAAGTCACCATTTTTTGGCATCGGGCGATTAGTGGAGTTGAGGGGGCGTAAAACTCGAATGCCTTCCGCACCTGCCGCCCGTGCATCGGCAATATCATTATCAGAATCACCGTAGAATAGGGTGATATGATGCTCTTTCATATGATCGGTTTTTTTGCCATCGCCTACACCGGCGAAAATAACGTTATTTAACTGGGTATCGCTAATATTGAAGTCTTTCTGCAACGTTTTAGTCAATGTCTCTTTACCTGAAGACGGCATCGGACGTCCGGTGATGAAATAAACATGATCACCACGTGATAAATGCATTTTTAATAGTGCAGCACCGGACTCTTTAGGTATTGAAAATTCATCCCAGCCATTACTGACCTCATCCCAGAATTTAGGATTTTTCAAATATGCCTGGCTATTAGGGGAATAAACCTGCTGTCCGTGGAAGAACGCAGGGCTGGAATAGAGCAACGTATCATCAATATCAAATCCGACGCTAATTGGCGCTTGGCCTTTGAGTTGCTCGGCGATTTGTTCGATTGATACCCAGTGGATTGGATATTGTTGATTCAGTTCGGAAAGAGTGACGCCAGGAGTAAGGCTATGTGCGGGTTCTGCATAAGACGAACCGATGCTGCCACATACGGATATTATCAGTGCAATGGTGCTGAGAATTCTGACCTGCTTTTTCATAACAACTACCTATTATTTTGTATTTAAATATTATTAATGTTAAGTGCCGAGTTATTATTCTTATTTGGCATTATAAAAATGCGAGCGGTATCAAATTTTTATTCATGGATGTTTTGTTAGTGCAATAAATGTGCGAGCGTTATCGCATAAAAATAATCCTGTGTAAACTAATTTACTGCGGGAATAATTTTGCAAAAAAAAACAGGATAATAATGAGATATCGACGCCTTTGTATTAATTCTCTGGTATTTTTTATTACTTTAGGATGTATGAATCAAACAGCCACCGCAGCACAAATTTATAACCAAGATGGCAACCGTATTTCTCTTGATGGTTCTTTTAAAGTCAGATATTACTCATCGAAAGATAAAGGTATTGATGGCGATCAATCCAAGGCAAAATTCACCTTCAAGGGGGAGACCCGAATAAGTGAATTAGCCACGGGGTTTGCTCGTTGGGAATATAACGTCAAGTTTAACCAAGCGGAGACAATGGGCAGTAAAAAGAATACTACGCGCATTGCTTTTGCTGGCCTGAGTTTTGGCAAATATGGCACATTTAATTACGGTCGAGACTACGGAATTTTAAATGATATCAATGGCTGGACCGGCGCACCTGTTCCCGTCTTTGGCGGCTTGAGTTATGACGGTATTGATAACTTTATGACCTACCGCACCAATAATATCGCCACCTATCGTAACCGTGATATTTTCGATTTAATTGATGGTTTATCCTTCGGCCTGCAAGTACAGGGCAAAAATGATGGAGTAAACGATCCTGAGCGAGAATTAGGTCCAAGAAGTAATAATCCGCGCGGCGTGGCGCATCAGAATGGCTCTGGTGCCGGAATGTCACTGGTCTACGCGCTGGATAATGGCATCAGTTTTGGGACCTCGTACGCCAATTCAGATCGTACCCGCCAACAGCGTCAAGATCAGCAAGGCAACAAAGCTCACGGCTGGAATGCTGGGATAAAATATGACGCTAATAATATCTATCTTGCTGCCATGTATGCCGATGTACATAACATTCACTATATTGGCCGCACTGATGGCTTCGCCCCGAAAACCCAGGCGGTGGAGCTATTGGCACAATATCAATTCAACTGGGGATTGCGGCCTTCCATTGGCTACACGCAAGGCATGAGTAAAACGCAGAATAGCCAATATGGTAATAAAAAGAACACCACCAAGTTTCTCGATTTGGCGACAACTTATGATTTGAATAAGAACTTGGCTTTGATGCTGGAATATAAGCTGAATCTGCTCAATAAAAGTGAATTTACCCAAGCAAACCGTATCAGTACCGATGATATTTTCGTCACTATGCTTAATTATCGTTTTTAATTTATCACGTTATGGGCGTGTGCAAAGCACGCTCACCGCCTCCGCTGGTTGATCCATTCTTGTACGCTAACGTCCTTTAAACCCTACAAAAAAACCTGGTATTAAAAATACCAATCTGGTTACTTGCATTTTGCAACTGACTGGCGCAGCATAACTATCAAAATGCAAGTGACTAGGTTGGAGTCATAAAAATGAAGAACGATGCGCTATGTAATATGGTCTGTCCGGTAGCTCGTAGCCTTGGTCGTATTGGTGATGGCTGGAGCATCATGATTATGCGTGATGCTCTTGCTGGCCTGACGCGATTTGACGAGTTTCAGAAAAGCATCAATATCGCGCCGAATATCTTAACCAGCCGCTTAAATGCGTTGACTGAAGACGGGTTATTGGAGCGTATTCAATATTCTGTAAAGCCGGTGCGTTATGAGTACATTTTGACGGAATTGGGTTTAGATTTTCGCCCGGTGCTGTTAGCGCTCTCGGAGTGGGGGACACGTAATTTCGCGCCAGAAGGGCGGGCAATCGAGGTCGTAGAGCGGGAAACCGGACGTCCTGTTCGGGTGGGAATGGTGGATCTCGATACCGGTAAACCGATCTCCTTAGAAGAGTACGCGTTGGTACCGGGCCCGGCAGCGAGTCCGGGTATGCGTTATCGCTATGACTATATTAAGCAAAAACAAGCCGGTGTGACGACGGCGAAATACGATCCTCTTAGCGTTTCTCAGGAAAAATAATGAGCGCCACCATCGATGTAGTTGCGGAAAATACCGCTTCACGTAAGCCCGCCAGCAAGAAAATATTTCTATTTATTATTGTGTTAGCATTGCTTATTAGCGCAGCTTTTTATGGGGTTCACTGGTGGCAAACCGGTCGTTTTATTGAAGAGACCGACGATGCTTATGTAGGAGGCGACATCAGCGTAATGTCTGCCAAAGTCTCCGGCTATGTTGCCCAGATTGCGGTGACAGATAACCAGCGAGTTAAAAAAGGCGATCTACTGGTTAAACTTGACGACCGCGATTATCGGGCCGCGCTGGCACAGGCTGAAGGTAACGTGGCCGCTCAGCGTGCGCAGTTAACCGATCTGGCGGCTACCCGTCAGCTACAGTTGGCAAATATCGCCAGCGCTCAGGCGACTGCACTTGCCGCCGCCGCAGAAACCCAGCGCACTCGTGATGATAACCATCGTTATCGCGTACTTTCTAACTCAGAAGCGGTGTCTGTGCAAAGCCGTGAAAAAGCGTCAGCGGATTATCTGCAGGCCGATGCTAATGAGCAAAAAGCTAAAGCAGATATCACGGCAGCACAGCGCCAGCTAGTGGTATTAGATGCACGTAAAGAACAGGCGCAGGCTGCGTTGGATCAGGCAATTGCCCAGCGTGATATTGCGCAGTTAAACCTCAGCTATACCGAAATACGTGCGCCTTTTGATGGCAACGTAGGTAATCGGCGCGCGCAGATTGGTGCTTATGTCTCCAGCGGCGTGCAACTGTTGTCGTTGGTGCCCGAACATGGGCTGTGGATTGATGCCAATTTCAAAGAGAATCAACTGACACATATGCGGGCCGGACAACCAGCAGATATTCGCGCGGATATTATGCCTGGCCGCGTTTTTCATGGTCACGTTGGCAGCTTGTCTCCTGCTACCGGGTCGCAATTTAGTGTGTTGCCCGCGGAGAATGCCACCGGCAACTTTACTAAAATCGTCCAGCGCGTACCGGTTCGTATTTTATTAGAAGGGGATGACGCGAATTTCGGTATCTTACGTCCGGGTCTTTCAGTCACCGTTGACGTGAACGAGCAGAGTGGACGATGAGTGGCACAACACCAGCCCCTGCGGTATTAGGCACCGCGGGTATGAGCATGGCGAAGAAGGTGTTTGTCTTCGCCACCATGTGCCTTGGGATGTTTATCGCTTTGCTGGATATCCAGATTGTTTCGGCTTCACTGCGAGATATCGGCGGTGGATTATCAGCGGGAACGGATGAAACCGTGTGGGTGCAGACCAGCTATTTGATTGCCGAAATCATTGTGATTCCGCTATCGGGCTGGCTGGCTCGGGTAATGTCTACTCGCTGGTTATTTGCTGTTTCGGCGGCAGGTTTTACCGTGATGAGCTTGCTGTGCGGCTGGGCGTGGAATATCCAAAGTATGATTGCCTTTCGCGCCTTACAGGGATTTATGGGCGGGTCGATGATCCCGCTGGTGTTCACCACCTCATTTGCCTTTTTTACCGGCAAACAGCGGGTGATTGCCGCGGCGACCATCGGTGCGTTGGCTTCGCTGGCACCGACGCTTGGGCCCACCGTGGGCGGCTGGATCACCGATAACTACTCGTGGCACTGGCTGTTTTTTATCAATCTGATCCCCGGTCTGTTTATTGCTATTGTGGTGCCAATATTAGTCAGGGTTGATAAGCCGGAATGGTCATTGCTGCGTAAAGCGGATTATTTTGGCATCGTGCTGATGTCGTTGTCGCTAGGTTGCCTGGAATATACCTTAGAGGAAGGGCCGCGTTGGGGATGGATGGACGATTCGGTGATTGCCAGCACGGCGTGGATTGCCGGAATATCGGGATTGTTGTTTATCTGGCGCTCTTTAAGCTATGTCAATCCGGTTGTGGATCTGCGGGCGTTAAAAAACCGCAACTTCTCGCTGGGCTGTTTTTTCTCATTTATTACCGGCGTTGGCCTCTTCGCGACTATTTATCTAACGCCGTTGTTCCTGGGGAATATTCGTGGATTCAGTGCGCTGGATATTGGTATCACCATCTTCTCGACTGGTGTATTCCAGATATTATCTATTCCGGTTTATTCGTGGCTAGCCAACCGGGTAGATTTACGCTGGCTGATGATGGTCGGGCTCGGCTCCTTTGCGCTCTCAATGTGGTTGTTCACACCGATCACTCACGATTGGGGTTCGGCACAGTTTTTACTGCCGCAGGCATTTCGCGGCGCGGCCCAGCAATTTTCCGTAGCGCCCACGGTGATGCTGACATTGGGGGCGCTGCCGCCAGAGCGATTAAAACAGGCATCGGGCTTATTTAACTTGATGCGAAACTTAGGCGGGGCCATTGGCATTGCCTGCTGTGGTACTGTCCTCAATAATCGTACCAATCTGCATTACAGCAGGCTGGCTGACCATCTTAATAATACGAATCAGGCGATGGATAGTCTGTTGCAGAGTTCGACGGCCCATTTTATTCAAGGTGGAATGGACCTGCTTGCGGCGCAAACTGCGGCATTAAAACAGCTGTCATCGCTGACGTTTCGTGAGGCACAAACTCAATCGTTTTCTGATGCGTTTTTGCTGATTATGGTAGCGTTTATTGTGGCAATGTTAATGGTGCCTTTAATGCGCAAACCCGGCGCAGTGAAAGCCCCATCGCCTGATGCGCATTAGTTTTATTTCATCTAGTTTTCATCGAGATAATAGTCATGGATGACTATTGATGTTAAATCCTGCCGGCTAAACTGACATCGATAAAACTAGACCAACGTGATGGTCAAATCCTTATCTGCAAATGCCGCTATTTTATCTTTCGAGCGGCTCTCTTCTACCAAAAGTACTGAAATCTCATCGCAAGAAGCGACGCAATAGCGGGTAATTGCCGGGAATTTTTCTGCCGTTAGCGCCACGATAATCTCATTACTGCGTGCGATCAGCACTTTTTTAAACTCGGCATCTTCATAGTTAAATGCGCTGACCCCTTGCTCTGGGTCCATCGCGCAGGCCCCTAAAAAGGTTTGATCAAAGTGAATGGCATTAAGCTGGAGTTGTGCCGTAATCCCCAGGCTGCCGCCGGTTTGTTTATCCAGCCGTCCTCCTAAGATAATGGTTTCACACAGCGGATGTTTCATCGCTTCAACCGCAATCAGGGGGGAATTTGTCACCACGGTTAAGGCCAGATCGTCGGGCAGAGCTTTGGCTAATTGCAGATTGGTGCTGCCAGCATCAACAAAGATACAGCTGCCTTGCTTAATCAGTTTTACAGCCCCTAGCGCTAATAATCGCTTTTCACTGCTGCTATCGGCTGCTCGAGCCTGCAAATTATCCGTTCTCGGTAAAATCGCCACGGCTCCGCCATGCACGCGCTTGCAAACCCCTTCGCTCGCCAGCTCCTTAAGGTCTCGGCGCACCGTATGCTCGGAAACGTTCAGCCTGGAAGATAGCTCGGTACAGACCACGCGACCTTCATCTTGCAGGATCTTACGAATGAACGTGTGGCGCTGTTCAGGAAAAGAAGCATATTCGAGCATTGAAACTCTCCGTAATTGATCATAATCTTGCATGGTCGAGCATAAACCATCATGCCGTCATCACTCAACCTCTGTATAACGCTGTTGAAAGGCGATAAAAAATGAATCAGCAACTTCCCGACATTGCATTCTTCCATGAACTGGCGAACGCCGCCAGCCAACAAACGCTTCCTCGTTTTCGTACCAACAACCTACAGGTTGACACTAAGCCGAAAGAGGGCGAACGTTTTGACCCGGTAACCGCGGCGGACAGAGAAGCGGAAAGGGCGATGCGGGCATTGATCGGTGCGCGTTACCCAGACCATTCCATTATGGGCGAAGAGTTTGGTATTAGCGGCGAAGGGCCGTTCCGCTGGGTGCTTGATCCCGTTGACGGCACGCGCCCTTTTATTTGTGGTCTGCCGGTGTGGGGCACGCTGATTGGGTTGCTTTATGAAGGCCAGGCGGTCATGGGAATGATGAGCCAGCCGCATACTGGTGAGCGTTTCTGGTCTGACGGCATTCGAGCATATTCGAGCAGCTTCCACGGACAGACAGTACTGCAAACGCGTAAATATATTCCGCTAGAGCAGGCGATATTACATACCACCTCACCTCAACCGGAGCACTTGCGCACGCAAGCTAATTTTTCGGCGCTGGTTGAGCGCACGCGTATGACACGCTATGGCGGTGAGTGTTATGCAATGGCGATGCTTGCTGCCGGACATATCGACGTCTGTGTTGAATTCTCTCTGCAACCTTACGATATCGTTCCTCTTATCCCAATCATCGAGCAGGCAGGCGGTATTGTGACTACGCTTTGGGGGCAGAGCGCCGAAAGCGGCGGACCGGTGGTGGCCAGCGGCTGTCCTGCTTTGCATCAACAGGTTCTGGCAATCCTCAACGGATAACTAACCTCAACGACTAAATAACAGCAGGCTTATTGCGTTCGGCGTGGGCCTGTTTGATAACAAAGAGTTTGACGAGAGACGCTGTCATGCAAGATTTTACTCAAGCTGTGCAAGAGCTGCACCGTGAAGAGACACCAGGTCGCTGCGCACAACGTGCCACGCGAATTATGTTTTTTGTCGCCGGTTTTGCCACCGCAGCATGGGCGGCGTTGGTCCCTTTTGCCAAATTGAATACCGGCGTTAACGACGGCGCATTGGGGTTGTTGCTACTGTGTTTGGGGGGCGGGGCATTGGCGGCAATGCCAGTAACTGGCGCATTGACCAGCCGTTTCGGATGCCGAATGGTGCTGATTTTTTCTGTGGCGTTGTTCAGTATTGTATTGCCACTGCTACCGATAATTACTAGCCCGGCGTTACTCGCTATTGCTTTATTACTGTTTGGTATCGGCATCGGCACCACCGATTGCGCGATGAATATTCAGGCCATCATCGTTGAGAAAGCCGCAGGTAAACCGATGATGTCGGGATTTCATGGCTTTTATAGCGTGGGTGGAATTGCCGGCGCTGGGGCAATGAGCGGTTTATTAATGCTGGGTCTTGATCCGCTATACGCCTGTTTGGTGTCGGCGTTGTTTATCTTGGTATTACTGGCAGTTAGCATCAGTAATCTGCTTGGTTATGCCAACCCAGCGGAAGGGAAAGCCTTTGCGATCCCTCACGGGGCGGTACTGATTTTGGGCGGGATCTGTTTTGTGGTGTTCCTGGCGGAAGGCACGGTGCTGGATTGGAGCGCAGTCTTTCTCACCGAACATCGCCAATTGTCTGATACGTTGGGGGGATTAGGCTTTGCCTGTTTCTCGGCATTGATGACCGCAGGACGCTTGACTGGCGACAAGATAGTAGCCTATCTGGGGCCGCAAAAAGTGGTGGTCGGCGGCGCGTTAATCGCGGTTGCTGGATTTGCGCTGATTATTTTTGTCCCTTGGTGGGAGCTATCGTTGCTCGGTTATGCCCTGATTGGCATCGGTTGTGCGAATATCGTCCCGGTGATGTTCTCGGCGATAGGCAGACAAAACAGCATGCCGCAAGCCGTGGCTGTGCCCGCTGTCACCACGCTAGGATACATGGGCGTGCTGGTGGGGCCAGCCTCTATTGGTTTTATCGCTCACTACAGTTCATTGCCACTGGCCTTTTTAGTGGTCGCTGCGCTGCTTATTGCTGTCGCGGGGACGTCTCGTTTAGTGAAAATGTAGTGCTTATTTGCAGGAGTGGGTTACAAGTCTAAAGCAGACCTCTACCCTGTGGTGGTCTGCGTTAGGCAGACAAGATAACGATGTTATGACCGACTCGGGTTGCCGATAAGTTTGATTGGCTGAGAAAGGTAATCCCCCATTTTTAACGGTGACAATAAGTAGGGGCAGTGCATGATAGCCCCTATCAGTTAACAACTGGCTCACTCCACTTCAATGCACGTACTAATGTGGATGTTTGCTTTGTAGGTGTCCAACATGCCATCGGTTGTGACTCTTATATATTCTACAGCCTGATTTGGTTCGGGGTTTATCTCCTGCCAAATGTCATCGGCGATTTTCTTCGCGTAATAAACCTCCGCCCCAGCACGTTGCAGAGTCATTGCGCCAGAACGTGCATTAACTGCCGCGTAAAGGTCTGGGGCTTGTTGTGGTGTCCCAGTAAGTAGCAACGTACACGCATAATGTTTCTGGTAAGGAACGTTGATTCTTTGCGCCGCAGTAGCGGGTATTGTAGTTACAAGGAGAATCTAGGCTAAATACGGAAATTTCATTTTATCTCGTTGTTAGTAAAAAATTTTAGATACTTTTACCAGAACACTAACAAGTTACCCCAGTGTGATTGATTATGTCTGGTGAGAGGCTTACATCTTGGTCAAGGTTTAGGGGGAGTATATTCTCAAAATTAGATGGTACAGCGAACGCCAGTCATCTTGTATAAGAATTCAATCAGATGCTGAGAGCCTTCATCTATAGTCGAAAATTTTTGTGAATGGTGAACACCATCAGCACGTGCTCTAAAAAGGTGATGATGCTCAGGTTTCACTTCAACTGACAATTTGCGTTTAATGCTATCCATACAAACACGGTACTTAAAGCTATGGCCTGACTGCTGAAGAAAATGGACTCCGGTTACAGTCCTTCCCTTGGTTTTGACAAGGCTGGTCATAAACTCATTCCTCTCATGAAAATGGTGTAAATAGGGCACTTATCTAACGGTCATTTGCAGTGTAGACAATAGCCTGACAATCATCAGTATTGAATTTACTGAAATCAGCAAGACTCACTCACAATTTCATGAGCTATCTCGTAACCGGTTTTGCGGCGTCTTTGTTCACCGGATCATAATTTAGTCTAAAATCATACCGAACACTGCGGGGTATTGCTGTAGTTGGGGGCTTACGTATGTAATCATTTATGGTTGGCTGCATTCACTGAAATGCGAGGTGAGTAGAGCGCCAGTAACTAGCTAATCCTAATACCGCTACACTTTTGTTTGCCCGTATTTACCGTTGGGCAATGTGCTGACCGTTTTCATAAAGTGGCGTATTTTGTTTAATAATTGCCACATCGACCGGCAGCTATGATTCCTGTTTATCGTGTCATGCAATGCCTGCGAAAACCGTTCAACGTGGTTTATCTACGGCGAATAGACCTGTTTATAAATAACTATAAATTTGAGATTTTTCTTCAGCCAGCGACGGGTTTCTGCGTTTTTATGGATGATGTAATTATCGACGAACAGTGTGACTGTTTTTGCCCACAGGTACGTACTTTTTAGATGTTTTAACAGGCTGATAAATAACCCAGAGTTTTTACTGTTGCCGCGGAGATAACTGACTTTTTACGTACCACTGTGTAACGAGCCAGCCAGATAATGTTTTTCGTTCTGACCCGGTGTAACAACGCGCTTTTGTTGGCTACGCAATTGCCAGTCTGCACCGATTTTCGGATTGAGATGGATATCGACTTCATCCTCGTAAAACACTGGACTTCTGGCGCTGCATTGCTCGAGAGCGTCGGCGATAGCCGCCATTTTTTCGTCTTTGTGTGGGTCGCGAATGCGCAGTGTTGGCGCAGTTCTTCGCCAGACAAGCCCTGCGGCAGGAAGCCAACGACGAACGGTTGAAGTATGCAAACGATATCCTGTTATCACATTGATTTTTTATTGCTAATAGTTCAGTACTTCAGCGAGAGCGCTGATAGATAAAATCATCGGGTGAATGCTTAATTAACTGGCGTAACAGTGCACAAATATGCCCAAACGGCCAGCGTCGCTCACGGCCCGGGGGCGGTGATTTCAGGCCGTCTATCCCATAAAGAGTGAACCAATTAATCCAGCGCTCCAGAGATGAATGGGCACAACAAAGTGTTTTGGCGACATCACTTATCTTGTGCCCACGATGAAGCATCAATATCGCGGTGAGTCTACGAGCATGGTTTTTATCACATGTTTTATGGATAATTTTTTGCATCAAACACCTTTAGGTGTCGGGTATCGGTGCTATGATCGACATGGCTCAGTCCGGTTGCGGTGGTTTGGGATATTCAGCGATTGATCAGAACGCTAAAATCGGGCTGAGTTCCCTTCGAGGGATCTACTATTTGGAACAGCTATTTATTGTGATGATCTCCTGAAGATCTAGTTGACGCTGAATCGAGCCACAAGCATCTGAAGATTTACAAATTGCTATTCAAAACCTTCCTGACAGACAATAAAGATATCCTGGATAAGTCACAAATCAAGTATGACGAGTATAGTAAGCGGTACCATCTCTTGTTCGCGGAAGGAGGGCTAGGGGAAATAGAGAACGCAACAAGGCAGGTGGCTATCTGCCCCAACTGATCTAGCAGGGACTCCCCGATTTCGTTAACTGCCAATGAAAATAGAAAATTTTCTCGCCTGTGTCGGGTAAGAACATGCGGAAGATCGACAAAGTATTAGCGAACATGCGTGATCGATTTGGAAACTTGGCGCACTTGCAACAATCTGTTGGTCATGAAAAGAGCGGGTCAGGGATCACTAGGCGTTATATACACATATTCCCATTATGAACTATCAGTTATGTGATTGGCGGGTGGTATTGGGAGTGATTTAAGCAAGTCTACAATGGGTCGCTGTAAATTTTCATATGATTGATTTTTATCATAGTCAATATAGAATATTCCCACTTACCTGCCGGAGGCTAATTACATGAATATTCGGGATTTTATCGGACAGTATCGTAACCATCCTGTACTTTTTATCGGGGCAGGTGTCAGTTTACGATATCTTAAAAACTCTCATACTTGGGATGGTTTATTAAAGCACATTGCTTTTGAATTAAAAGGAAATAACGAGTTTTACCTAGATATCAAAGCTGAGTGTCAAATTGGTGGGAAGTATAACTATGCCCTAATTGCAACAAAATTAGAAAAGGCTTTTAATAAGTCTTTGGGCGAGGATCGGAATGGGAAATTTAAAGATATTAATGATGTTTTTTATGCTGAGATGGAGCATGAAAATAATCTAAGTCGATTCAAGATTTATATTTCTAAGTTGGTTGAAAGCTTAATTTATAGAGAAGAAAAAAGAGAAGAGTTGGCTGAATTAAAGAAAATAAGGAAAAATATTGGTTCGGTAATAACTACTAATTATGATGGCCTCATTGAGGATGTATTTGGCTTTGAGGCATTGGTAGGAAACGATATTTTATTGAGCAATCCTTATGGTTCGGTTTATAAAATACATGGTTGTAATAAGGATGCATCAAAAGTAATTATAACTGAAGAGGATTACACTCATTTTGATAATAAGTACGAGTTAATTCGCGCTCAGTTACTCTCAATATTTATACATAACCCAATTATATTTATGGGGTATGGTATTGGTGATGAAAATATTAAGAGTTTACTTAAAACCATTTTTACTTATGTCGAACCAAATTCGTTAACGGCTCAGCGGATAAGAGATAACTTCCTTTTAGTAGAGTTTGAACAAGGCTCTATGTCTCATGAGATAAGTGAGCACGACATCGATTTGGAAGGATTTTCTACGATAAGAATAAATAAAATAAAGACGGATGATTTTGTCGAAATTTATCGATCTTTATCAAATTTAAATTTACCTGTATCTGCAATGGATATAAGAAAGGTACAAAGCATAGTTAAAGATATATATTCTGGTGTTCATGATGATGGAACTAGTATTAAAGTTAACATTACTGAAGACATTGATTCTCTTAATAATAGCGACAAAATACTAGTAATTGGATCAAGTAATTCTATAAAGTATGAGCATAAAAACTCCTCTAGTTTTATGTCAGATTACTTTGATATTATCGATGAGTCTAATCATCAGTTGCTGCAACTCATTGATAAGATTAATATTGCCTCAACGCAGTGGTTTCCTGTTTATGGTTTTTGTATGATCTGCAGAGATCTTGAAAAATGTAACTCTCTCAAAGCACAACAAATAAGAAAAATCGAAGAGTATCTTGCTGGTTTACCTACTTCTGTTCACTCCATGCATGAGGATTTGAATGATATATATTCTGATGATTTAATCACTCGCACAAATAAAATAAATGCCATAATTTGGTCTGCTTGGAACGATAGGATTGTACTTGATGAGGTAGAGATGCTTTTGCGAGCAATGGCAGATAAGAAAGGTACCGATTACCGGCGTTTGCTCTGTGTATATGATTTTAAAAAATATGCTGAATGAAATGGTTGGTAATGCTTTGATTTAATTATACACTCATCTAATTATAAGCTATATGAGAGTGATTGATATCACTCTCATATTTTACTTTTCGTTCTCGGGTGTGTCGAACGTCTTCTAGTACGGGCATGATTGAGAACGGGTCTTCGCATAAACATATAAATGCTATTTTCGAAAGTACAAAGCCACTTCCCGCCTTGCAGTTCCTGTTTGCCCAGGTTTTTCATGGTGATTTTTCCCACCTAGTTACTGCACAAATTAAAACACTATTCATTCTCATAACTTGGCCTAAATTGAGCCTTCTCGCTTAAGTTTACATTTTAAGACTAGAAAATCGGGCCTTTATCCAACTATTGATTAGACTTTTGTGAAGTAAAAAAGGCGAGCCAAATGGCTCACCTTTTAATATTAATTAAAAATGTTACGATTGTTCATCAATAGTATACTCAAAGCAAATTCAAAACTATGTTGAGCCTCAATGCAGCTAGGAGGGGCGACCCTTGCTTACTATGAGCATCAATGAAAAGCATAATAGCCGAAATTAACCCAGCTTTACTTTTAATTAACCCTAACACTTAGGGAAATACTTTTATTTTTAATGATTTCGTTTTGGTCGAGGGGGGCTATAAACGGTGTGTTGCACGGATTGTGTATGTCGCTGATTGCATCATTGTATTGACATAAGTAAGTAAGCACGTTATCAATACCATCTGAGAAAATATCACAAACATTAGATTTTAACTGAGATATAAGATGGTATATACTAGTCCCAGATATTCTATCTAATATAACCATATCACCTGAAAAGCCGGTTTGTTCTTTGTATATATTTATTATAAATTCTCTGCCATTATTCGTGGAAATGTTGATATTTTGTAGTTCTTTAGATGCACCCAATGTTAATACTCCACTAGACATTTTATTCTCCTTTGTAAAAACATGTTTTTTACTCGATTATTTATTTAAAATCAACTTGTTAAGGTTGATAGATGTGCCATCCTTACATACTCCAATAATTCGTTCATATCCACACCTTTGCTATACGTCTTAAAACTCTTAGTTTCCCTAATCAAATCTAATACATACACATACATTACGTTCCGGTTCTGCATTAACGAACAGCGACAACGAAGGACAAGAGGCTGCAATTCGACCATTTTTGTCGTTTTTTTATGGGGCACAGGTTGAGATATATAGCATTTTTTTATGGTTGAGTCTTTGGCTTCCTGCTGGCATGATCCAGAATAGTGATTAACGGGACGTAATCGCAAGTTTTTGATTTAAATGACTCGGGGTGCCCTTCTGCAAATCGTTAGAAGGCTGAGAAATACCCGTACCACCTGATCTGGATAATGCCAGCGTAGGGAAGTCGAGGTATCTCAACCGGTACCCCTTCTTGAACGCCGGTTGGGAGATTCATGAACGCTCGACCTATCGTATTTTCTGGCGCACTCGCCGCCGATTCTTTGCAGCAACTGCGAGCTGCTTCCCCTCTTGTTCACTGTCTTACCAACGATGTAGTGCAATCTTTTACTGCTAACGTATTGCTTGCGGTGGGTGCATCACCGGCGATGGTGACAGACCCGCGTGAGGCGGCGCAATTTAGCGCGATCGCCAGTGGGTTATTGGTCAATGTCGGTACCCTGACGCAACCTGTCGCCGATGCCATGCTGGCAGCAATTACGGCGGCAAATCAAGCGGCAACGCCTTGGGTGCTCGATCCCGTTGCCGTCGGTGGATTGCATTGGCGCAGCGAGTTCTGCCATCAGCTGTTGAGCCTTCGTCCTGCCGCCATTCGTGGTAACGCTTCAGAAATCATGGCATTAAGCGGAATGAATTCTAGCGGGCGGGGCGTAGACAGTGCCGACGACTCTTTAGCGGCGTTGCCTGCGGCACAAGCCTTGGCACAGCAAACCGGCGCTGTCGTGGCGGTTACGGGGGAAACCGACTATGTCACCGACGGTGAGAAAACCTATGCCGTGACTGGCGGTCATCAATTGATGACGCGCGTAGTCGGCACCGGTTGTTCGCTTTCTGCCGTGGTCGCCGCGTTTGTTGCCTTACCGGGTGAGAGATTACAACATGTCGCTGCCGCGTGTCGGGTAATGTCCTGCGCCGGTGAACGTGCCTGTGCAGCGGTGCGAGGTCCGGGCAGTTTTGTGCCTGCGTTTTTAGATGAGCTGTATACCCTGCAAGGGGAGGTACTGTAATGAAACGGATTAATGCATTGACCATTGCAGGAACCGATCCAAGCGGCGGCGCAGGTATTCAGGCGGATCTCAAAGCTTTTTCAGCGCTGGCGGCTTATGGTACCAGCGTTGTTACCGCGCTCGTCGCGCAAAACACCCGCGGTGTGCAGTCGGTGTATCATATCGACGCTGAATTTGTTGGCGCACAGCTAGATTCAGTCTTGGGCGATGTGCGTATCGACAGCGCCAAAATCGGCATGTTGGATAACGTAGCGATTGTAGAAGCGGTGGCGCAGGGATTGCTGCGTCATCGTCAACTGGGGCAGGCTCCAGAGTTTGTGGTGCTTGATACGGTTATGCTGGCGAAAAGCGGCGATCCGCTGTTATCCCCCGATGCTGTCGACGCGTTGCGCCGTTTACTGCTGCCGCAAGTCTCTATCATTACCCCAAACTTACCTGAAGCCGCGGCGCTGCTCGACTCGCCTATTGCCACCAGTGAGCAAGAAATGTGTCAGCAAGGCGAAGCATTGCTGACCATGGGCTGTGAGGCGGTATTAATGAAGGGCGGTCATCTGAGCGACAGCGAAAGCCCGGATTGGCTGATCACCGCCGACTACCGTCAACGCTTCACCGCGCCTCGAGTTAACACCCGTCACACACACGGCACCGGCTGCACACTCTCCGCCGCCCTTGCGGCCCTGCGCCCGCGCCATAACGACTGGATAAGCACCGTACAGGCAGCAAAAGACTACCTACAACAAGCATTACTCCAAGCCGATTCACTAGAAGTCGGCCACGGCATCGGCCCCGTCCACCACTTCCACCGCTGGTGGTAAAAAACGCCGCGCCTTGGCTTTAATATTAATCTCGACCTTGTCCTTGATCTTGACCTTGACCTTAAACAGCGCATCTTATCGGCCAAGCGAACGAATGAGGCCAGGGGAAAGCAGACAAGGAAGTCTGCTTTAGGTTGAGCCGGGCAGGGACGCCCGTCTCAGCCGACCCGTAAGGCCGAAGCAGTAAGCACGGGCAGTCGCGCAGCGACCCGATAAGCTAAGCGCAAGGCGTTGGGTGCAGGGGCTTTCGCTGAAAAGCCCCTGCCGGTCGCGTTCGGCGTAATATGCATATTACTGGGTATTAATAAGCGGCCGAACGTTCACCATATTGTTATATGCCGATAAAAATCCCCGACGCTGGATTGAGTGTCAGGCCAGTAATGGACATTGCGGCGGTAATCGACACTCAATGGCGCCAGCTAAAACCTCAATACGGAAATGGGTGCCTTTTAACGGTTCACCGTCGAGATTAAATGTAATGTCGTGAGGGGCGCTAATTTCCAGCCAAGGCAGGGATGTGGAGATAATATTTTTATTCTCTTCACCTTTTACCAAGCTGCGCACAAATGCAGGCAATAGCTCTTCTGAGGTGAGTAATCGTAGTTGCAATAAGCCATCATTAATCAGGGCATCGGGACAGATTTCTTGCCCACCGCCTGCTTGCCGACCATTCCCGATTCCCATGACTAATACGTCACCAGACCAGCAAAAATCTGGGCCACGAAATTCACAGCGGTCTACTTTTAGCGTATCGAGTCGCAATAGACCGTGAATAAAATAAGAGGCGCTTCCTAATGCCGATTTCAGCAGGGCCGGCGTCTCTGTGGTGATGCGCGTACCGAAGCCCCCGGTCGCCATATTAATGAAACAGCGCTTACCGTTGACTTGCGCCAGGTCTATCGCCACAGCGCGTCCCTGCATTGCTAACTGTAAAGCGGGCTCCAACGCTTGCGGAATGCCACAACTGTTGGCGAAATCATTCGCGGTACCCAGAGGAAGGATGCCAAGGCAGGGCGTTTTAGCGGTTTTTAGTTTAGTTAGCGCTGTCGCCACTTCATTGATGGTGCCGTCGCCACCGCCAGCAATGACAGTGTCAAAGCCAGAGGCCGTTGCTTCATCCACATAACGTGCGGCATCGCCATGTTCCCATGTCACTCTTACGGCGAGGTTAGCTCCGGCAAGACGCAGTGCCTTTACCGCCTGACGCAGCTCAATATTAGCGGCGCTTTTGCCGTTTAAAATCAATAATGCACTGGGTATTCCACTCATTATATTCTCCCATATTATGTCCGCCATACTTGATACAGCCCGTGCGCCCAAGAGATTATCGGGGACATATCTTGCAATTCTGATGTCACTCCAATTGTTTAAGGAGCCAATGCAAATTAAATATTATTTTTCACCATAACCAATAGCCTAAATGATATCTATCAGAATAGTCAGGGAATAAAATAACGAGCGTTATCTTAAATTTTTAATTTTCAGCGTGATATATGAAGAAAAATAGGCGGAGGAAATAAAAGAAACCAGTCCCAATATTATTGGAACTGGCTAAGGAGGTGATTCGAGGTCTACCTTGATCATTCATTTACATTTTTATACATTGCGCGAAGATAATACCCAATGATTGATTAGCACACTGTGATCAAAAACCAGTTTTCTAATAAAAGTACGTGGACGATGGTAAATAAATAACGCCGCAGCGAGCGGCGTTATTTTGCCGATTTTAGCCGTGAGGATTGCGGGTATCCGTATCTTGTAAATTACGCAGCAGAATAGCGAAATCTAGATTTACATCGTCAGGGATAGGCAGGTAGACGATATGCCCATTTCCCGGCGCGACATCGATAACTTGGCCTTTTTTGTTGTATAGCGCTTCGATAGTAAATTGAATATTGCCCTTTGGCGTCATCATTTCTACGCTATCGCCAACGGAGAATTTGTTTTTAACATCGATCTCCGCATGGCCGTTCATACGCTGGCCGGTAAATTCGCCGACAAACTGCTGACGATCGCTTACCGAAAAACCGTATTCATAATTCTGTTGTGCATCGTGTACATGGCGGCGTAAAAAACCTTCGGTATAACCGCGATGGGCTAATCCTTCCAGTGTGGTTAATAGTGACGGGTCGAAGGGCTTGCCAGCCGCCGCATCATCGATGGCCCGGCGATAAACCTGTGCGGTGCGGGCGCAATAATAAAACGATTTAGTTCGCCCTTCGATTTTCAGCGATTGCACACCCATCTTAGTCAGGCTTTCGACGTGCTCAATGGCACGTAAGTCCTTAGAGTTCATGATATAAGTACCATGTTCATCTTCAAAAGCACTCATATATTCGCCGGGGTTCATCTTCTCTTCCAGCATAAACACTTCACTGGTTGGCTGGCCGATACCTAGCGTAGGCTCTACCTGAGTGACTGGGATGGGTTCGTGCTGATGCACAATATTGCCAACATCGTCTTGTTTACCTGGCTGAACTTTATATTCCCAGCGGCAGGCATTGGTGCAGGTCCCCTGATTCGGGTCACGCTTATTGATATAGCCTGAGAGCAGGCAGCGTCCTGAATAGGCCATGCACAGTGCGCCATGAACAAAGACTTCCAGCTCCATCTGCGGCACTTGACTGCGGATTTCGGCAATTTCTTCCAGCGACAGTTCTCGGGATAAAATGACGCGAGTGAGCCCCATTTGATGCCAGAATTTAACCGTGGCCCAATTGACGGCATTAGCCTGAACAGAAAGATGTACCGCCATATCGGGGAACGCTTCGCGCACCATCATGATCAAACCTGGGTCGGACATAATCAGTGCGTCTGGCCCCATATCAATCACCGGTTGTAAGTCGCGCAGGAAGGTTTTCAGTTTGGCGTTATGCGGGGCAATATTGACGACAACATAAAACTTTTTGCCTAGCGTATGGGCTTCACTAATACCAATGGCGAGGTTTTGGTGATTGAACTCATTATTCCGTACGCGCAGGCTATAACGTGGCTGCCCGGCATAAACCGCATCGGCCCCGTAAGCGAAGGCGTAACGCATATTTTTTAACGAGCCTGCCGGGGAGAGCAATTCAGGAATAAATGCCGGGGTTTCTGGCGTGATGATTTCTGGTGAAGTAAGCGTTTCTGATAAAGACATAACCAATCTCAGTCTGATTCCAGGTCAGGGCTGCGCCATTAGGTGCAGTGAAAGAGCGGAATTGTATCTGGCGACAGGTAAAAAAGCAGTGAAAGTGTGTGGGTATTTACGCTTTGGACGCGTGAGATCAAAAAAATGGGCAGGGTAGAACAAAAGCTGTTCGATAGTGAGTTGAACAGCTTTATCACTCGCTGTTATTGCACGGGCCGCAGGTATTAATTTGTCAGATCGCGAATATCGGTACTAGGCCCATTTTTGATGACTGACAGCACGCCTTTTTTAGCATCACTGGTCGCGTGATACATTTCGCTGACCCCAATGACCTGATGATTTTTCGCTTTCAGCACAAAATAATGTTGCCCATCTTTACTTGGCTTGATTTCATAAGCCTGTTCATTAGGCGAGTTGGCTTGTACTGAGGCAATACCATTTTCAGCGGATGCTTTACTGGCATACATCTCGCTACTGAGAATAATCTCTCCATTACCGGCTTTCAGGTTAAAGTGAAACTGTCCGTTCTTCGCTTTTTTAAGATCATAATGACCGTGTGCCATAAAGAAACCTCCAGATAAATACCCGTCATATTTCAAGTTGCACAGCGGCGGCGGCCCTCACTTATGCCCGTTTTGTGGTGATAAGTTTTTGGGATGTGTTCAATTGCCGCTAATCTGTATCTCGAAGTTTATGGGGTATCGACTCGTCGCTTAAAAAGTAGACTGAACACTTGATAAGTATAGTTGAGATATCCGCTGATAAACGGATACCTGCCATATTGACGTTGCCTCGGTTTCCCAGCTAAAAACGTGATCGGCCCTACAGCCTTAAATAATTCGGCAAGGCTCGGCTTCCCAGCGATAACCCACGCCATAAACGGCGCGAATAAAAGGCTTTTCGCCATCGATAGATTCGAGTTTACGCCGCAGATTTTTGATATGACTATCGATGGTTCGGTCGGTGACGACGCGATAATCATCATAGAGATTGTTCAGCAAAGCTTCGCGGGTAAACACATAACCCGGCTTATTTGATAGTGTTTTTAGTAAGCGGAATTCAGCTGGCGTTAGCTCGAGCTCATGCCCTTGATAACTGGCATGGAAACGCGCTTCATCAATATTCAGGCCATTATTATCGACGGCATCGCCTTCCGGGCGGTAACAGCGTCGTAAAATCGTTTTTACCCGCGCAACGACTTCACGCGGACTATAAGGCTTGCAGATATAATCATCGGCACCGATTTCCAGACCGAGAAGGCGGTCTATTTCTTCCGTTTTGGCCGTAACCATCATAATAGGGACGTCGGAAAACTGGCGAATATCACGGCAAATCGTTAACCCACTGATCCCAGGTAGCATTAAATCGAGCAAAATCATCGCCGGTGGCGTATCGCGAACATACTGCACAACCTGAGCGCCGTCGCTTAACCAGCGCGTGGCGTAACCGGCCGCCTGGAGATAATCAACCAGCAACTGCCCCAATTTAGGCTCATCTTCAACAATCAATATTTGCAGTTGCCGGTTATCCGGCATGGTGAATTCGCTCATTAATTTTTCTGTCCAATTGATAGGGAAAGTGGCAGCTCTAGGACGATTCTAACCCCACCCGTAGGCGAGTGTTCTGCACGGATTTTTCCGCCGTGTGCTTCGACAATGTTTTGGCAAATGGCTAAGCCAAGACCAGAACCGCCGCTGGCGCGGTTACGCGACCCCTCTGCACGATAAAAACGTTCAAAGATTTGCAGCAATTGTTCCTCATTGATGCCAGGCGCGCTGTCCTGAAAATAGACCTGCAAACATTTATTGCGGCGCGTGGCGATAATGTCCAATTGCCCACCAGAATCAGTATAACGCAGGCTGTTTTCCAACAAGTTATTAAACAATTGCGACAGACGCTGTGGGTCACCAAACACTTGTGCTTTATCGGGTAACTGGCTGACTAATTTTAGCTGTTTGGCGTGAAAACGATCGCGAAAACCCGCCTCGGCCAACTGAATTAAATGTACGACGTCGGTTTCTTCTTTGCGATAGGCCAGCGCTCCGGCATCGGATAGCGAAAGCTGATATAAATCATCTACCAGCTTAGTCAGGATAGAAACTTCGGACTGTAAAGAGGAGAGGGAATCTAACGACATCTTACGCACGCCATCTTGCATGGCCTCCAGCTCGCCGCGTAATACCGCCAGCGGTGTGCGTAATTCATGCGAAATATCAGCCATAAATGCGCGGCGCATCTGTTCGTTTTTTTCCAGCGTCATGGCCAGTTGATTAAAATCTTGCGCCAGTTTTCCCAGTTCATCCTGACTGTGCACTTCCACTCGGCTACTAAAATTCCCGGTCGCTAACTGGTGGGTGGCATCTACTAAGCGTTTTACCGGCGCTAACATGCCGCGAGAGAGCAGCCAGGTGGCGGCGGCGGCCAGCAGCGAAGTAAAAGCGACAATAATCCAGCTGGTCAGCCTTTGCCGCTGGTCAAAGTTAATATCAGCATTGCGCGTCAGGCGTTCTGCCGGGGTAGAGACAATGACACCGATACGTTCGCCTTTGGCTCTCAATACGCGCCCTGATGCGATAAGTTCCTGCGGAACGGGGGTATCCGAACCGGCAACCCGCTGATTTTGACTATTCAGTATCCAGAATTTAGTTCGCCAACCGGGCGGCGGTAATTTATGGGTATTTTCGTCATTAAGATCGAATGAATGCAGCAGCTGAAAGACGCTTTTTTCATTTTTAGTGAGGAAATCCCAGTTGCCAGTTTGTTGATATTCCTGCTCCAGCGACTCCGCCATCATCTCTATTCGCTGTTCGTTACCCAGCCGCACGTAGTCGATAAAACCTCGTTCAAAACTCATGCGTACGCCAAAATTCATCGTAATGATGACCAACCCACAGGTGAGAAAAATGGCGAAAAATAATTTGGCTGTAATTCCTGGTTTCATGATTTCCCCATCGAGCTAGCGCTGGATTGCGGGTTGTGAGGTGGCCCCACCAGCGGGGTCGCGGTTTCATCATTTGGTACGCGTGCAAATACCCACGCCGGGAGCAAGATAATGACCGACATACAGATATAGCAGTACAGGAAAGTACTGTGCATGCCATTACTTCCCGGAGCGACGTGCTGATTAGCAAAGATTGCCAATAACAGACCGGCTACGCTGACGCCAAAACTCATGGAGAGCTGCATCACCATTGACAGCAAACTATTGCCGCTACTGGCTAATTTTGGCGGTAAATCTTTGAGCGTCAATGTGTTCATTGAAGAGAAGCGCAGAGAGTTCACCATCCCCTGGAAGAACAGAACAATAGGGATCATCCAGAACTCGCCATAGATTGCCACCAAAGGGAAGATCAGGGTAATCAAGGCTAACAATACGGTGGCGGAAACCAGCGCACGCCGGTAGCCCACGGTTTTAACCAGCTTAACCACAATGCGTTTCATGCCCATACTGCCGATAACCATCGGGATCATCATCATCCCTGCGTGGAAGGGCGAGAATCCGAGGCCGAGCTGTAAGAATACCGGGGTCATAAAGGGCAGCATACCGCTGCCAATTCGCCCGAGCAGGCTGCCACCCAAACCGATACTA
Organism: Rouxiella sp. Mn2063; assembly: GCF_049319665.1. Classification (NCBI taxonomy): domain Bacteria; kingdom Pseudomonadati; phylum Pseudomonadota; class Gammaproteobacteria; order Enterobacterales; family Yersiniaceae; genus Rouxiella; species Rouxiella sp. Mn2063. The sequence continues at coordinate 101,222 of NZ_JBMOUD010000010.1, forward strand.
AAGCTGCGCGTATGGAACAGACGCAGAGAGAACAGTGCGCCAATATTGCCACGTGCATATAGCCAGTAAATCCCCAGCGATGCCAGGCCAACGAGTACCAGCACCGCTAACATGACGGGGGGGATACCCAAGCCTTTGCTGCCATCTAATGCCAATGTCAGCGTTGCCATTGCGACCGCCAGCATAATAAAACCGGTGATATCAAAACGTCGGGTCTGCATTTTGTAGTTAGGCATGATCATCAAGGTGGCGATAGCGCCGATAAACCCAACCGGTAGATTAATCAGGAAAATCCAATGCCAGCTGGCGTATTGCACCAAAAAACCACCCAGTGCTGGGCCCATCAGTGGCCCGATTTGCCCTGGCAATGTCACGAAGGTCATCGCGGCCATATATTCACTGCGCGGTACGATTTTTAATACCGTCAGGCGGCCGACTGGCACCATCATGGCTCCGCCAACACCTTGTATTACACGCGACATCACTAGCTCATTAAGCGTGGTTGACTGTGCACATAGTAGTGAGCCGAGAGTAAATAAAATAATGGCTGAGAAGAACACCCACTTAACGCCGACGCGGTCAGCCAACCAGCCGCTGGCTGGGAGCATAATGGCGACAGTTAATACATAGGCCACCACGACTGAGTGCATATGTAGAGGATTGACCCCTAAGCTCACCGCCATCGAAGGCAAAGCCGTATTAACAATAGTTGTGTCTAGAGACTGCATAAAAAATCCGAAAGCAACGATCCAAAGCTGCCATCGGATTGACGCGGGCTGTGTGGCCATGTCTATCCGGATTCCTGATTGAAAAAAGCACCGGCGTTGTCTGCTTTAGTGGCTGATGCGTGCCGCGGGCTCATTATCGTTGTTTTTAATGCCCTGCTAATCTCAGGCAAAAAAACTCAACCGATAACTGATCATAGTATTCACTTACGCGAGGATAAAGATGAAGGAAATATGGATTCCTCGTTATTACACCCGCAAGATTTGTCGCCGCATGAGTGTGCTCAAGGTGATGACCACAATTATTTGGCGCATAGATTAGCATTAGGAGGCTAATTCCTAAAAAACTTCTCGGTCAGCTGCTACTGTTAACCCTATTGCTTTATCAACAATGATTTTATTAACAGCCGCTTTATTAAAAATGCTTGTGTTATGAACCATCCATCGAAAAATCATCGTCAAACAGGAGAGTGTGATGAGTAAAAGAGAACTGGGTCGCAGCGGTATTCAAGTGCCAAAACTAACATTTGGGGGCAATGTGTTCGGCTGGACAGTCGATCAAGCGACCTCTTTTAGTATTTTGGACGCGCTGTTGGAGCATAAACTTAACTTTATCGATACGGCAGATGTCTATTCAACTTGGGTTGAAGGCAACCAGGGCGGCGAGTCAGAGACGATTATCGGTAACTGGCTGAAGAAAAGCGGTAAACGTGAGCAAATAATTCTTGCCACCAAAGTAGGCAAACCGATGGGCGAGGGCAAGGTTGGTCTGTCGCCAAAATATATCAAGCAAGCGGTAGAAGCCTCACTTAAACGCCTACAAACTGATTATATCGATTTGTATCAATCCCATGACGACGATGCCGATACGCCGCTGGCAGAATCTTTGGCCGCCTTTGACGCACTCATTAAAGAAGGCAAAGTGCGGGCGATTGGCGCGTCGAACTACAGCGCGGCACGGCTGGCCGAAGCTTTAAAAGTTTCGAAAGACAACGGGCTGGCGCGTTATGAAACCTTACAGCCGGAATATAATTTGTACGATCGCAAAGACTATGAAGATTCACTGGAGAAAGTGGTCACTGAGCACGGCGTGGGTGTTATCAACTACTACGCACTGGCCAGTGGTTTCCTCTCTGGCAAATACCGTCAACAGTCTGATGCGAGTAAAAGTAAGCGTGGTGAACAGGTCGTTAAGCAGTACCTTAACGATCGCGGCCTGAAGATTTTGCAAGCGCTGGACAAGTTGGCGGAAAAACACCGCGCCAGCCCAACTCAAGTGGCGTTAGCCTGGCAAATCGCCCGCCCAAGCATCACCGCACCGATTGTCAGCGCGACCTCGCTGCAACAACTCAGCGAACTTGCCAAAGCTGCCGAGCTGAAGCTCGATAGCGGTGATATTGAATTACTGAATCAGGCAAGCAGTTACTAAGGTATTTTCAGGCTGCTAAAAGGCCAGTGATTAGGGCGGGTACGCCGTTGGGGTCGTAGCGAGCTTGCTCGCCGGAGTGCCTCTAGGCTTACTAAGCCCGGGTATCTTAGTACACCAGACAACATTGTCATCAAATAAAAACCGCCTAAGCAACAGGCGGTTTTTTATTTACTAGCGACCAGAAATGCCATTATCGAAATAGTGTTTGCGCCCAACGCGCTAGCCCTGCTGTTACGGAGCCAAAATCATTGCCACCGACTAACTCGATCCCCGGTAGCTGAGCTTGTAATGCGCTGCGCAGCAGTGGTGAGCGGGCGCTACCGCCGGTGAGATAAATCACATCGGGTTTAATTGCACTGGCTGATAACGCCAGGCTAACCTGTTCTTGAATACGCTCCAGCGGTTGAGAAATAGCTTCACGCAGTTGCTGCTGAGTAATACTTTCGGCCAGACCAGCTTCGACGAAATCTAATGCTGCCGTAACGCTTGCCTGCTCTGACAGCGCAATCTTGCTCTCTTCGGCAGCACGCACTAAACGATAGCTCAAACGCTGCTGCTGAATTTTCAACAGGCGCTTAACTTGTTCAGGCTGAGCGGCATCGCGGATAAGATCACGCAACATACGCGTATTGCCCTGGCTATAGAAATCCTGCTGTGCGGGAACGTCATTGGTGGCAACTGCATTCCAATAAGGCAATGAAGGCAATGCCAGGCCTTTTTGCGTTTCGCCGCCCATGCCAAACTGCGGGGTCAATTGCTTAAAGGCGGTCATGATATCCAAATCATTTCCACCCACGCGGCAGCCACTGTGGCCGAGCAGGCTTTGCTGGCGGTCTGATTTATCGCGCCATTGTGGGCCCATAAGCAGCACTGAGCAGTCGGTGGTTCCGCCGCCGATATCTACAACCAGCACGGTTTTTTCTTCATTAAGCGTGGCTTCAAAATCCAGCCCTGCGGCAACCGGCTCAAACTGGAAAGCGATATCACGGAAACCAGCGCGTACAGCGGCGCGTTGTAAAATCCCTTGCGCCTGCTGGTTCGCTTCTTCGCCACCCATGCCCTGGAAGTTAATCGGCCGACCAATCACGGTTTGCTCAATAGTTTGCTGCAAAACCGACTCTGCCTGACGTTTGATATGGAACATCATGGCGCACACTAAATCTTCAAACAGGGCGATTTGCTGAGGCTTTAGCCCATTGGCTCCCAAGAAGGATTTCGGTGAACGAACGAAGTAAACCTCTTCTGGGTCTTCAATATAAGTTGCCAGCGCCTGCAGACCAAAATTCACGCTATTGTGATTAACCGAAATATCTTCTTCGCGGTTATAGCTGATACTGCGTTGCAGCAATTGCTGATTCTCAACACTGCCAGTCGGCACCTGCCAATGGCGATGCAAACATTCACTCACTGCTTCACGCGTTGGCGCACAAAGCATGGAAGGGAGGTAGGGTGTATTATTTTCCAGCGCCAGTAGCTCGGCATTATCGTTGCGCATAACAGCAACCGAACAGTTCGCTGTGCCGTAGTCAAATCCAATAAACATAACTATTCCCCCACTAGGTGGCCCCTGCCATTAGAAGGGGCGCGACTTTACCGGAGATATCTTTTTCCGACAAGCCGAACATGAAAATTGGGGGTTCTTTTATGCAAGAACGGGGCATTTTTTTAAGCTAGACATAGCTTGGGACGGATATTGAAACCGAAACGGTGTCATTTTCGGTTCTTCAAATGCGGTGTTTCATCCGGCCACATAGCCGGAACCGCCGAAAGGAGGCTGGCGGCCCCCTTTCGAATCCCGCGCCTTTTTAAACATTTACCCCAAATCTAGTGGAGGCTATGTTTCAGGTGCTACCGCGACAGGCGCAAATGCCGCTGCTCCGCAGTGCCTTCAGTCGGGATTCGGACTCGCTCAATAAAGACTTCGCGATTTCTCACCGCTCCTTCAGCGCCATTTCGAGTGCGCCACCGGGCTTTTTTAAATTCAAAAGATAAACCGCTTTTGCCTTTCTATTTGTGTCGTTGCCGTTGATGTAAAAGCTTCCAAGCGCACTCAAAATGCCACCGGTGCAGTGGTGAAAGACAACAGTTTTATCGTTGGCTTGAACCCGGAGGCGGGGAGCCTGGAAGGCTGGCATTTGCGCTATCACTGAGGTTTCTGAAACATGGCCTCCGCTGGACTGGATATTGAAGTATCAAAAAAGCGCGGGATTCTTAAGGGTAGCGTGCTACCCTTATGGCGGCTTAGGCTGCAATGCCAAATTGAACACTGCATTTGAGAAGCCGAAAAATTCACCGTTCTGGTTTTACAAAGCCGCTTCAAGCTCGGCCAAGCTTGAGCAAATCGAAAAATTCACCGTTCCCGGTTTTACAAAGCTGCCCCAAGCTCGGCCAAGCTTGAGCAAATCGAAAAATTCACCGTTCCCGGTTTTACAAAGCCGCCCCAAGCTCGGCCAAGCTTAATAAACCAAAATATTCACTAAACTGATTTTTTAAAATCTCGCCGTTGATTTAAACGGCAAAGAATCCCGTCGTTGATTCCAACGACAATAATTCTCATCGTTAATTCGAACGATAATAAACCATCATTATATTTTACATAACAATAATGTTTGCATTCCCATTTTAACAAATCGCACAAACCACGATCATGATTCAGACTATTTGTATTAAAAGTTACAGAAATAACTCGGATTTTTTTTAACATTCATTCCATTAAGACGTACAATCCCTTGCGAATCGAAATGATTTTCTGCTTTGGATAAATTGTGCCAATACACCAGATGTCACCACATCGAAGCCTCTCGCCAACCTGGTGGGGAGTTTTCGCCATACTGATGTTACTGCTTGCGCCAGCGATCTGCCGATCTCTGGTTCAGCCGAACATGGGTATGTTGCTGCCCTCGGTAACGAGCGAGCAGGGTGTTGATATCAATATGGATACAGCCTATCCGACAGCCGTTAATTCTTTAGCAAACAATCCGTTAGCAAATACCTCATCAGAAAATAATCCGTTATTTAATAATGTGAGTAGTGGCCGCTCATCGCAAAATGCACGCCACTTCGCAAGTCCGCAACGGGCGACGAGTAGCGGTATCGGTGAGGCAACGCTAGTGGATGTGGTGACAAACAATTATTGCGAACTCTCAGATCCTGTTCTGGTTGTGAGCTTATTTGTTTTGTTACTTTGCTGGCCTGATCTACGACGTTCTCCTGCTCCTCGTATTCATGCCGATTCTCCGTTGTTTACCTCTGTTAAACAATCTGGATCTCGTCCTCGCGCTCCACCCGTCTATTTCTGACACCTGCAATTATTTAGTCTAGAAACTGTTATTTAAAAGTCATAGACACAAACATCGCGTTTTACTGCGTTTTTACGCAAGCTAGTCTTTTTATTATTTTTTATTTTTGGCCAATTTAATCTGTGTCGGCTTGCGGCATGAGATCAATGGCGACTTGTTATTTGAACAAACTGACTATTTGTCATTTATGAATCTTTTTATGCAATCTGAGGTAATGCCATGTTGGGCTTAACAGCATTGGATCTAGCAAGACTCCAGTTCGCCTTTACCGTGTCGTTTCATATTATCTTTCCGGCGATCACTATCGGTCTGGCGAGTTTTTTAGCCGTTCTGGAAGGGATGTGGCTGAAAACACGCAACGATGCGTATCGTGATCTTTATCATTACTGGTCAAAAATCTTTGCCGTCAACTTCGGGATGGGCGTAGTTTCTGGGCTAGTAATGGCTTATCAGTTCGGGACTAACTGGAGCGGATTTTCTGATTTTGCCGGTAGCATCACCGGGCCGTTGCTCACTTATGAAGTGTTAACCGCATTCTTCCTGGAAGCTGGCTTCCTTGGCGTTATGCTGTTTGGCTGGAATCGCGTTGGGCCAGGTTTGCACTTCTTCTCTACCTGTATGGTGGCGTTGGGGACAATTATGTCTACCTTCTGGATCCTGGCTTCTAACAGCTGGATGCAGACGCCGCAGGGCTACAGCATTGTCAATGGATTGGTTGTGCCGCAGGATTGGCTGAAAATCATCTTCAACCCGTCGTTCCCATTCCGCTTGGCCCATATGAGTATCGCTGCTTTCCTGGCAACGGCATTCTTTGTCGCTTCCGCGGCAGCCTGGCACTTGCTACGCGGTAATAACACGCCAGCGATGCGTAAAATGTTCTCCATGGCGATGTGGATGGCGTTGATTGTTTCGCCTATCCAGGCTTTTGTCGGTGATGCGCACGGCTTGAATACCCTGAAGTATCAGCCAGCAAAAATCGCGGCGATTGAAGGACATTGGGAAAATACTGACGATAAACCAACGCCATTGGTGCTGGTTGGTTGGCCGGATATGAAAGACGAAGTGACTAAGTACAAAATCGAAGTGCCAGATTTAGGTAGCCTGATTTTGACTCATAGTCTGACCCATCAAATCCCAGCGTTGAAGTCATTCCCAGCGGAAGATCGCCCTAACTCAACGCTTATTTTCTGGACCTTCCGCATTATGGCCGGTCTGGGGATGCTGATGATCTTCTCTGGCTTGTGGAGCGTAGTACTGCGTAAACGCGGCACCATGTACCAAAATCGCTGGTTCCTGCGTTTAATGCTTGCAATGGGGCCTTCTGGTCTGATTGCTCTGTTGGCAGGTTGGATTACCACTGAAGGTGGGCGTCAGCCGTGGGTGGTTTATGGCCTGATGCGCACCAGCAACGCGGTGTCTGAGCACAGCGTCTTGCACATGAGTATCACGCTTATCGCCTTTATCGTTATCTACTGCTCGGTATTTGGTGTGGGTTACGCCTACATGATGCGTTTGATCCGTAAAGGACCACAAGAGCATGAAGGTGAAGTTCACGAGCACGGCGGCCCGGGTCAACAACGTACTCCGGCACGACCACTTTCCGCAGTTGATGATAAATTGGATGCAAGGGGCTGATAATGGGCATTGATCTTCCGTTGATTTGGTTCGTCATTATCGTATTCGGCGTCATGATGTACGTGGTGATGGACGGTTTTGACTTAGGTATCGGTATTCTGTTCCCGTTCGTAAAACAGAGTCACGATCGTGATGTCATGATGAATACCGTTGCCCCGGTGTGGGATGGTAACGAAACCTGGTTAGTGTTGGGCGGCGCGGCGCTTTACGGCGCTTTCCCGCTGGCTTACTCGGTGATATTGGATGCGCTGGCAATGCCGCTGACCATCATGCTGTTTGGCCTGATCTTCCGTGGCGTAGCCTTTGAGTTCCGTTTCAAAGCATCTGAAGATAAGCGTCATATCTGGGATAAATCCTTTATCGTGGGTTCTCTGGTTGCCACTTTCTTCCAAGGCGTGGTGGTCGGCGCGGTTATCAACGGTATGCCGGTGGTTAACCGCGTTTATGCCGGTGGCTCAATGGATTGGTTCACCCCGTTCACCTTGTTCTGCGGTCTTGGACTGGTAGTGGCTTATGCGCTGTTGGGCTGTACCTGGCTTATCATGAAAACCGAAGGCCATCTGCAATCTGTCATGCACAAATTGGCGACGCCGATGCTTGTGACATTGCTGGTTATCCTGGCGATTGTTAGCGTTTGGACGCCAATGACTCACGCTGATATTGCTCAACGCTGGTTCGCGACACCAAATCTTTACTGGTTCCTGCCTGTGCCGATTCTGGTGCTGTTAGTGTCGTGGTTATTGATGCGTTCTGTCGCAAAAAATAGCCATTACCTGCCTTTCTTGCTGACTTTGGCGCTGGTATTCCTGGGTTACAGCGGTTTAGGTATCAGTATCTGGCCGAATATTATTCCACCATCCATTACGTTCTGGCAGGCGGCTTCGCCTCCGCAAAGCCAGGGATTCATTCTGGTTGGTGCGCTGTTTATTATCCCAATCATCCTGGTTTACACCTTCTGGAGCTACTACGTGTTCCGCGGGAAAGTGACGCCAGATCAGGGCTACCATTGATAGCGTGTAGGGTTGGCTGAATCTTAACTGAACAGCTAAATCTCAAGTGATTTGTTAAAAAGAACGTAACTAACGGGGCAGTATTGCTGCCCCGATTATCCGTTAGGAGTGAGTCATGAATTACATCAAAAAGATGGACATGAAAACCACGCCGTCAGCGCGTGAGCCCTTCTGGAAAAAACTGTCTTGGCTGGCGATTATCTATGGCGGCAGTGTACTGGCGTTATTCGTCGTAGCGGTGTTCTTCCATGTGTTGATGTTCGCGGCAGGTATGCGTTCTCACTAAATCCCATGCCATACATGACGTTGTTTCTGCGGTGGCTGAGTTCACTTGCCGCTTGCGGGCAATGCCAATTATTGAGCCTGTGGTCGGATTGGCAAAGACAGCTCCCGGTTATCGGGAGCATTTTCTCATGGCGATACGGAAAGAGTGAGTCTAGCTAAAGAGTGGAACTCGCCGCGTTAAGCCGATTTTTCTGCAAGGTTGTGCGTTTTTAACGCATGTTCGTAGAGGCAAATTTGCCCGCGGCCATTATGTTTAGCGGTGTAACAAGCCACATCCGCCTGTGCCATATATTCACTGGCAGTAAACCGTGAACTATTGATCTCGGTGATGCCTGCACTGGCACCAATGTGAAATATCTGGTGATTCCAGCTAAAGTCGAACTCGTTAATTCGGTTAATTAACTTTTGAATGATTTGCTGGCCTTGTTCTATCCGGCAATCGACAAATAAGATAGCAAACTCATCACCGCCTAAACGGGCAACAGTGTCGCTATTACGCAGGTTATCTTGCATCAGTTGGCTTAACTGACGTAACACCTCATCTCCTGCGGCATGGCCCGCTGTATCATTAACGGCTTTAAAGCGGTCGAGGTCGATAAAGGCTAAGCAGTGCTGCTGGCCTTGTTGCTGTGTCAGCGCCAAAGCATTTTTAAATCGCTCTTCAAAATAGCCTCGGTTTGATAAGCCGGTGAGCAGATCGTGTGAGGCGTTATAACTGAGTTGGCGCATCAATTCTCGTGATTTACTCACATCCTGTAATACCAGCACGCTGCCAATGGGTTCATCGCTAAGAGTCTTTAACGGAGAAATCGACAATTGAACATCGAAACTACTGCCGTGATGACCATGAAGCACTAGCGACTGCGCCTGATTTTCATAACCATCAAACGGACTAAAATCTACAATTAACGGGCCATCAATACCATTACTGATATGCACAATGCGACTGACCGGATGACCTTGTGCTTGCTGCTGGTTCCAGCCGGTCATTCTCTCTGCCACCGGATTCATAAAGGTGATATTCATTTGTCGATCGGTAGAGATGACCGCTTCGTTAATCGAATTAAGCGTAATGTGTAAGCGCTCTTTTTCTTCGTGTAAGGCTTCCGTCAGGCGCTTATTGGTTAACTCCGTCTGCTTGAGTTCAGTGATATCTTTAACTTGCGAGATAAAATAGAGCGGCTCATCGGCTTCATTACGAACGACAGAAACGGTCAGCAGCGTCCATACCATTTGGCCGTTACGACATAAATAGCGCTTTTCAAGCATATAGTTGACGATTTCACCATCAAGCAGGCGCTGCTTTTGCAGCAAATCTCTTTCGAGATCATCAGGATGAGTGATCTGCTGGAAGGTTGATTTTTTTAGCTCGCTTGGCTCATAACCTAACAGATTACACAGCGCTTTGTTGACTTGTAGCCAGTGGCCATCTGGCGAGACCAGCGCCATGCCGATAGCCGAATATTCCATTGCGTGACGAAAACGGTTTTCACTCTCGATGATATTCGATTTCTCAACGCGTAATGCATGCATCACCATGGTGACGACATTGATGGGTAACAAGATAAGCAACAAAGGAACAAACACTAGCCCATCGGCCAGGCCGAGCATACCCGGAATAATGGTCACTATCTGATTGGGTTGCAGCGGAGTGATAATTAACGTCACGCTCAAAAAGACGATGAAAGCATCCAATTGTGGCAAACGAATAGCCGCCAGCAGTAAAGGGAGGGTGATAAAGGCAAAGGGGAAGGGGATCCATTGCATTGCCATGACGCTGGTGAGCAGCGTAATAAACAGCGTAATCAGTAAATTTTTTAGCCTGCCGGGGGCTTTCAATTGCTGTAGATAATCACGACGCAAGAGAAGACCGACGGGAACCAAAGCGACTGTCGCGACGGCTTCTGAGATATACCATGTAATGAATTCGCGCATGGTGTTTAATTCTGTTGAATTAAACACCATCATTAACACCGCACCGAACAGCGGGGTGCATACGACGGCAATAGAGAGAAAATTAATCCAATCGCTTAATTTTGCCAGCGGTTCCTGACGATCGAGATTATGACGTAACAACGCGGCGCAAATGGACGCTTCGATTAAATTATTTAGCATATTAGCTAAATAGTGGGGATTAATGATATTACCAGGTGGCAGGTAGCCGCTGATCATATCGGCTAAAAGTATCCCTAATGCTGCGCAGACGAGCAGCACTGGCCACTCTCGATAGCGCCGATGGAACAATACCGATGTTAATAATGCCGTCGGCAACCAAATGGTTGCCAGATTGGATGTGATCGGACTTATCTTCAGACATAGCAGTGCCACCAGACATATGCCCAGCCCCAAAGACAGCGCGATGGTCCGATTTAACGGTAAATAACGGAGTGTCGAGGCCATATGTTTGTTCACAACGACGCCTTTTTTTGACTCAGGGCTGAAAATACAATGTGAGTCAGGTAGTTAACTTTTTGTCTTTCTTCCATTTTCGGCATAATTCGTTGGTGGTTTTTGTAAAACCGAGCGGCGATGACCTAGTTGGCGCGCAGTTTACCTTACTCGTGATTTGATTAAATTAATTTTATAAGACTATTCTCACTTTAAATGGGCATCAAACCTCTATTAATGGAATATTCACTACAGCAGGAAAATTGTCGCCAACCCCAGGAAGATAAAAAATCCACCGGTGTCGGTAATTGCCGTGATCAATACGCTGGCACCTACCGCTGGATCGCGTCCCAAACGCAGCATAGTCAGAGGAATAATCACCCCCATCAGTGCGGCAACCAGTAAGTTGAGGATCATCGCTAATGTCATGACTGCGCCCATCTCCCAATCGCCATACAGCAACCAGGTGATAATGCCCATCAGTCCTCCCCAAACTATGCCATTGATCAATGACACGCCAAGCTCTCTGAACATTAGAAAGCGAAGATTACCTAATTGAATCTGATGCAATGCGAGCCCGCGCACGATCATAGTGATGGTTTGATTGCCGGTATTTCCGCCAATCCCGGCAACGATAGGCATCAATGTTGCCAGGGCAACTAACTGTGAAATTGTGCCCTCAAATAAACCAATGACACGAGAGGCCAAAAAGGCGGTGCATAAATTAATGGCCAGCCACGCCCAGCGATTACGTACTGCTTTGCCAACAGGGGAAAAGACATCTTCTTCAGGACTTATCCCCCCCATACGACGCAAATTACTGTCTGAGTCTTCGTTAACAAAATCAACGATAGATTCAACAGTCAGTCGGCCCATCAGTTTTCCTTTATTGTCGACGACAGGCGCGGTAATGAGGTCATAACGTTCAAAGGCGCTGGCCGCATCTTCAGCCTTATCTTCTGGCTCAAAGCAGGTCGGGTCGCTATTCATCAATTCAGAAACTAAGCGATGCGGAGAATTGAGTAAAATAGACGTCAGAGGAAGCTCGCCTAGTAAGGTATTTTTTTTATCCGTCACAAACAACTTATCGCTTGCTTGCGGAATATCTTTACGAAAGCGCAAATAGCGCTGCACGGTTCCCAGGCTGACATCGGCACGCACGGTGAGTAATTCAAAATCCATAATGCGGCCAACGCTGTTTTTGTTGAATTTGACCACCTCACGCACTCGGTCGCGTAAACGTGGTTCCAGCGAAGTTAGCACGCGTCCGGTGAGGTCTCGTGGCAAATACTCGGCCAGATAAACTTGGTCATCAAGGTCCAGGAACGACATCGCTTTTAGCAAATCACGATCGCTCATTTCTTCTATCAAGCTATCCCAGACGGTTTCAGAGACTTCAACCAAGGTTTTACCGCGCCTTGGCGTATCCACTAATCGCCATAACGCCAGTCGTTCATGTTCTGGTAGTGCTTCGAGAATGTCGGCTAAGTCAGCTGGGTGTAGACCACTTATCAAGCCGCTGAGTTCTGCGGTGGTATCCATTAAATAGGCGACGTTTGCGCGATCTGCCTTGTCATCCTCTTTAAGAATACTGTTACTAAGCTCAGGGTTGTTTAACAGAAGTTGCAGCACCCGGTTACGAACTTCTGCCAGTTTCTGGGCATGATATTTATGTTTTTCAGCCGACATTCTCGATCCTTAAGCTAATAGAGAGGCAGAATTGATAGAAAGTATGGTTAAGCGGTTACTTGTCCTAAGCGTCAGGCCCATCTTGGATTTATTCGCACAGTATGTTGCGCACCTCATGGGATAGTGACTATCAAGCCAGTCACCGATGATTTTATCTCTCTTGAGTTGATGCTACGGGGATGTTGAGGGTGCGGGTGGCGTTTTAATACTTTGCTCAACCTGCGGATTTTTCTGGTCTTGATGATGAGAATAAGCGCCAATTGCCGTGTAAATCAATCGCCCAAATAAAATGATGAAGCTAATGGCTAATACGATTTTAGTCATTCTGATGTTGTTTTTTTTTCGCATAAATAGCACCTGCCAATTGGGGCTGTGGTTTGGCTTATGTGATATCAACCCGTGGTACTTGAAGCCGCTTCTGTGCTGGCTAGGCTTACTGACCCGAGTAAGCTCGTCGGGACAGGTTTCCTTGCCACAACGCCAATTATTTTGGGCATAAACCCGTTTATCAATTGACTATCGGTTTTTTAATATATCGTAGAAGTTTTTTATCGGCCAGATAAATGGTAAAAAATCGGCATTTACCAGAGATTAATCTGGTGACGAAGACGTATATTACGTATGTTCTGGGATAATATCGGTGCTTGGATTTAACTGATTGTTTTGTATTGATTATCTAAAGTGAATTTGTTGTCAAATTCTTGTGCTAAATCATCATAAAATGTGTAGTAGATAAATTATAATCACGCAGGTTTATTGTTAATAATAAAATACCTTATTATAACAGTGAAAAAAGTACCTTTGTGACCAAGGTTTGGCAGCGGGTCGCTGCATTACATCACCAGTTAGCACACGGAAGGTGTGCTGTATTAGCATCAAGGACGCTCACCTCTCGCATTTACCCTTCTTTTTCTCTGGTGCGAATCAATCATGTGATCTCCTTGGTTGATGTTGAACAGTAGAAAGCCTTAGGGCGGAAAACGAAAATATTTTATGGACAAATTTTTTTCATGGCGTGAATTTCGTCATCAATGGTGGGGGATGCCAATCTGGTGTGCACTCATCCTTATCCCATTAGCGTCTTGGATGTCGCCGATGATAGATTTGCCTGACGGGCGAAACTATCTGATGTATCTGCCTTTAGCCGCCTGTGTCGCACTATTGATGGTGTTTGACTGGCGTGCATTTCCGGGAATTGCGCTGACACTCTTCTTGCGATATGACTTGCGGATTGGCGCAGAGATGGGGCTTTTCTTTACGTTAGTCTATCTGGCCGCCTTAGCGCTTACTTGGGGTGGCTACCGGTTGCAGATGCGTACTCGTTGGTCAGCCTCTTTTGGGTTTGGCCGCATCTCATTACCGCGTTTTATCTGGACGGTTATTGTACTATCCGCCGGCTTTACTATCTTCCTGCAAATCATTATCGAGCTAGGTTGGTTGCCTGCTTATCTCGGGATGGTGTCGCAGAATTATTTAACGTTGCGCACGTTACTCAATCTCCAATCTATTATTTTGGGGACCACGCTGGCCGCGCCAATATTTTATATCGCTATTCGAATTTGCCGTAAACCGGCATATCTTCGCGTAGTGTTCATGAGAATGCGCCGCCAGCAGGCGGCGAGTACCACCGTTGCTGAGATTATCTTGTGGAGTATTCTGACTACGGCAATGATGCTATTGCTTTGTGTGCCAAATGTCTCCGAATCTTTTGAAAAAATACTCCTTAACGATTATGCGCTTACGCTGCTTTTGCCGGTAATGATGTTTGCCGCTATGCGTTATGGTTATCACTTTATCAGTATTATTTGGTTTGCCTCGCTGATTACCCTATTTTTCAATTACCGGGCGTTTGTCAGTCAGCTAAATGTCGTAGATAACTTGCTATTTATCTCTGCATTAATGGTGGTATTTACGCAATGCCTGTTATTGATGTCGTCTATATCTTCTCGCCAGCGTATGTTGATGTATAAAATCAATACCGCGGCCTTACGAGACCCTGTTTTAGGGTTGCCCAATCTGCGGGCGTTTAGCCGGGATTTGGCGCGTTATCCTCGTTCTTTGGTCTGTTTTATGCGCGTATCTGAAATGGACGTGCTTAGCCGCAACTATGGTATGCAATTGCGCATTCAGTTTAAACAACAGCTGGCGCTGGCGATCAAACCTAGCCTTAATGCTGGCGAAAATATTTATCACTTGCCCGGATATGACTTAGTGCTGCGGCTTAATTGTCATGAAAATGAGGTTAGGTTGGCGCAGTTGCAGCAGCACCTTAATGATTTTCGTTTGATTTGGAATGGGCTGCCTGTACATCCGAATATTGGCCTGTCTTATTGTGTTGTGCATCCGCCGGTTCAACATTTATCGATCCTGTTAGGGGAGTTGAGTGGTATCGCTGAAATATCTCTAACCACCGGCGTGCCTGAGTCAAACCGCAATAATCATAATCAGGTGCATGAGATAATAAAAACCAAGGTTCAGATCCTGCATAACATTCAACGCTCTCTGGACGAAGATAGTTTCATATTAATGGCGCAGCCTATTATCGGCGTACGCGGTGATAGTTATTACGAAGTTCTGCTGCGGATGAAAAACGAGCAGGGCGAAACGATTATGCCTAATGACTTCTTCCCGGTTGTCCATGAGTTTGGCCTGTCTTATCAAATTGATATGTGGGTTTTGGAAAATACGCTTAAGTTTATGGATCAAAACCGTGAATCGTTGCCAAGTTTGCGTTTTGCTATCAACTTCTTACCCTCAACCTTATGCCGGCCAATGTTCAGCCGCGAGTTTAAAACGTTGATGCAAACCTATGGCATCGAACCCTATCAAATCGTCATTGAGCTGACCGAGTCACACTTGCTGCAGGATTTAGGATACGCGGATAAAACCATGCGTGAGTTACGTAACTTTGGTTGTCGCGTGGCAATTGATGATTTCGGTACGGGTTATGCCACCTACGATCGCTTGAAAGCGATTGACGCGGATATTTTAAAAATAGACGGCAGTTTTGTTCGTAATATGCTGACTAATCAACTCGATGCTTACATCATCAGCTCGATTTGTCAGGTTGCCAGAATGAAACGGATGTCAATTGTTGCCGAATATGTGGAGACCAAAGAGCAGATGGAGGCATTGCGCACTCAAGGGGTCGATTATATGCAGGGGTATTTACTCGGTGAACCACAGCCATTGGAGCAATTGTTAAAAAGGGAAGCCATCGTCTGACCGGGCTATATCGCCATATTTTTCCCCTTCCCAGGCCGCGGGAAGGGGGCGTTGAGGACGGCTTAAATGTCGTCGTCGATATCTTGTTCTTCCAGCATTAACTTCCAGCCAGTCACTGCATCCCAATAACTTTGCTCACGTTCAAAATCAAGCTGTACCAGGTTATTTTGTGCCAAATAACCGGTAGGGAAAACTAACGTCCAGTGGGAGTCATCGGTATGCAAATGCAAGCTTTCAGGGCGTGTTGTTGATTGACGCTGATTGTTAAGCAGTGCACCGAGGCGTAGTAACTGAATCAGCGGCAGATAATGTTTCTTTCTAAATAAGTTTAGCCGTGGCAGTTCATCAAGGCGGATGGCTTTACGGTGAAAACGCACCAGCGTTGCCAGCAGTGTTTGCTGTTCTTGGGTGAAGCCCGGCAAGTTGGAGTTTTGCAGAACATATGCCGAGTGGCGATGCAGCGCACTGTGATTAATACTCAACCCGACTTCATGCAACATGGCTGCCCATTTCAGCAGAGCACCTAGCTGTGGTTGCGCTAATTTAGGGTTTTGTTCTACCCATTGGGCATAGAGATTCTCGGTGGTATCGAGTACGCGTTTAGCTTGCTCGCGGTCAATATTATAGTGGTCTGCCAGGCTTTTCGCAGTGCGGCTACGAATATCCTGATGGCGGAAACGACCTTCCATCTCATACAGCACACCTTCACGCAAAGCACCGTCAGAGAGACGGAGCTCTTTAATTGCCAAGGCATCAAATACACCACAAAGAATGGCCAGACCTGCGACAAATACCGATTGGCGATCTTCTGCTAGTCCCGGCAGGCTTAATGAGCTGAAGTTTTTAAAGCCCATGACTTGCTCAACCAACATCTCTAAACGTTCCGGGGTGATTAGCCCGTCTTTCTCGCCCATTTCTACCAGCACTTCATGTGCGGCTTTAATGGTACCGGAAGCGCCCAATGCATATTGCCAGCCTTCAAGGCGATATTGCCAAGAGATGGTTTCCAACTTTTGCGCCGCCGCTAAGCGCGCACGTTTGAAATTATTACGGCTGATTTCACCCTGCGGGAAGAAGTATTGCGCGAAGCTGACACAACCCATTCGGCGGCTTTCGGCCAGTAATGGTTGGAAATCCTCACCAATGACTAACTCGGTAGAACCGCCACCGATATCAATCACTAACTTACGCCCCTTTTCTGGCTGCGTATGTTCAACGCCCATAAAAATTAAGCGCGCTTCTTCCTGACCGGAAATAATTTCGATTGGGTAGGGGATAACCTCGGCAGCACGCTGCAAAAAGGCTTCTGCATTGACGGCCTGGCGTAATGCGTGCGTACCGACAATGGTCACGTTATCGGCTGAGAAGCCTTGTAAGCGCTCGGCAAATAATGCCAGGCAATCTAGCCCTCGCTGCATCGCTTCTTCAGAGAGAACATTGTTACTGTCGAGTCCATCAGCCAGATGGACTCGTTGTTTCAAGCGGCCTAACACTTGAAGTGCACCGTTTACAACGCGAGCGATCACCATATGGAAACTGTTAGAGCCAAGATCAATGGCGGCAATTTCCTGTGGTTTAGTAGTTATCGTGCTATTTAGCGGCATAAAAGTTAGTTGCTCCAAGGTATCAGGCCCGGTGGTTATACCCGTCATCCTTGAAGTTGCTTCTGCGTTGGCTGCGCTTGCTTACCCGAATCACTTACGTGAGTAAGCTCATCGGGTGTGCGCTCTTGCCGCCTTGATGCAACTCCAATTATTTTGTGTATAAGTTATTTTTTATTATCGAGTTCAAAGTTTTTTAAATAATCGTACACCGCGAGTTGTGCGCGAACCTTGCGGCGATTTCCGCGTGGAACATAGCGATTACTGAGCTCTTTATCAAGATATCGTGCTTTCACCGTATCACTGAACTGGATATTCAGCAGATCCAGGACACGCTGTTTTAAGCGTGGATCGAGTAGCGCTACTGCGACTTCGATACGGTAATCAATGTTTCGAGTCATCCAGTCGGCAGAAGAGAGAAATACCTTCTGGTCGCCTTTGTTTTCAAAAACATAAACCCGGTCATGTTCCAGGAACCGGTCAACGATACTGGTTACCTGAATATTTTCACTCACACCAGGTAAACCTGGCACCAGAGAACACATGCCGCGGATCAGCATACGAATTTTTACGCCAGCATTAGAGGCAGAATACAAACGATCTATCAGCCCCTTATCGACCAAATTATTGATCTTAAGTGTAATCCCCGCACTTTCCCCGGCTTGTGCATTGGCTATCTCTTGATCAATCAAGTCATAGAGCATGTTGCGCGAGTTTTGTGGTGAAACCATCAAATGCTCAAAGGTCACCGGGCGATATGGGTTTTCAATAAAGTTAAATACCCGGCGTACTTCATTGGTGATGCGTGAATCGGCAGTCAACAACGAATAGTCGGTATAAATACGCGCCGTTTTCTCATTAAAATTGCCGGTCCCAATATGAGCATAGCGGACAATTTCCTCACCTTCACGGCGAGAGATAAGAAACAGTTTGGCGTGAATTTTTAAACCCGGCGCGGAGAAGATAACGTGTACGCCTGCTTCGGTCAGACGCTTGGCCCAATGGATATTAGCCTCTTCGTCAAAGCGCGCCTGTAGTTCGACGACCACGGTGACTTTTTTGCCATTGTGCGCAGCATGAATCATCGATTCGATAATGCGTGAGTCTTTGGCTACCCGATAAATATTAATCTTGATTGAGAGGACGTTAGGATCAAATGCCGCCTGGCGTAATAGTTCCAATACGTGCTCAAAGGTGTAATACGGGTAATAAAGCAGAACATCTTGCTCCCGGATTGCTGCAAAGCCATTGCGGAAATTATCAAACCACAGGTGGCGCAGGCGTGGCATCGGCTGATTGACCATATTGGCCTTACCGACGTTCGGGAAGCTGATAAAGTCTTTGAAGTTATGGTAGCGCCCGCCTGGGATCACCGAATCGTAATTCGATATGCCCAGCTTACCGCGAAGCAACTCCACCATCTCGTCTGGCATATCACGTTGATAAACAAAACGCACCGGCTCGGCGGTGAGACGCTGTTTTAGACTCGATGACATCAATTCCAGCAGGCTCGACTCCATTTCTGTCACCAAATCGTATTCGGCGTCGCGGGTCATCTTCATCGAGTAGGCATTGAGCGTATCGTAATCGAAGAAGCCTTTAAAAATATCGTCCAGGCAATAACGTAGGATGTTATCGAGCAAGATCATCGGTTTGCGGCGGCGCGGTGCTTCTGGCGGTAAATTGACAAAGCGTGGCACCTTATCCGATGGGATCTCTAGCAGCGCGTAATCTTTTTGCTCGCCGCGGATAATCTCGACAGCCAGGTAGGTATAGTCATCCTTAAGAAACTGCACCAGATTGGTTTCGTGGTTAATAAGAATGGGAGTAATAAACTGACGGAGGTGCTGTTTGAAATACTGACGCAACCACTCTTGTTGGTTTTCAGAAACTTGGCGCTCGTTAATCAGGAAAATCTGGTTACGTGCCATTTCCAGCAGCAGATCGTTATAGAGGGTGTCAAATTCCTGATCGATGCGGAGTACTTTGGCTTGAATTTTTTTCAGTAAATGGCGTGACGCACCGAGAAAACCTTGTTCTTCGCTGATTAAAATACGGCGTTTGAGGTCGGCGAAGCGGACCTTATAGAATTCATCAAGGTTATTAGAGTAAATACCCAGAAAGCGCATACGTTCAATAAGGGGATTGCTTTTGTCTGCTGCTTCTTGCAGCACCCGTTCATTGAATGAAAGCCAGCTCAGTTCTTTTTCAATGTATATCTTTTCCTGACCCATTTTCACTCCGTTCATTCATTTTGAAACCTGCCCCATTAGGCAGTTGAGCTATTTTTGTGTCTTGGCAACTGGCATTGACTCTAATGGGGAGTAGCTAATTTAGGGGCCTATTGTCCACTAGCATTATTGCGAAAGATTGACAGTAAAGTCCAATAGATATCAGTACTAAGCATGACATAATTTATAAAGGGGAACTGCTTGGAAAATAACAGTATTTAGTGGTTTTTTTCGCCGTTATTTTTGCAGGGGCAGCGGCAAACTGCCTCTTGCAATCGCCCTCGTCACACATCAAGTTGCGGAATTGCCGCCCACCTGCAACTTGATGTGTCTTGATAATATTGGCTGGGGCGATGAATAAATTATCTAATGCCAGATAAATCAGACGGTGCCTGCACCAATAGCGGTAACGGCGGGCGTTTGCGCCACATTGGTTTTATACATCGTCAGGAACTGTGGTTGGAAAATACACATGCGGATCACGCTACGATATTCACCATTAACAAAGAATTCGTTTTTCAACTCAGCTTCGACTTCAAAACCGAGTTTGGTGTAGATATGAATCGCTTTGTCATTCTCTTTATCAACAATCAGATAAAGTTTGTATAAATTGAGCACTGAGAAGGCGTAATCCATCGCCATCTTCGCCGATTCCACGGCATAGCCTTGGCCCTGATGGCCGGGGTCGATGATTATCTGAAACTCGGCACGGCGGTGAATATGATCAATCTCAACGAGTTCAACCAAACCACGGCGGGTTTGTTCTGACTCGACAATAAAGCGACGCTCGCTCTGATCGTGAATATGTTTATCGTAGAGGTCCTCCAACTCAACAAACGCTTCGTAAGGTTCTTCGAACCAGTAACGCATTACGCTAGCGTTATTATTGAGGCGGTGAACAAATGCCAGATCGTCTCGTTCCAATGGACGTAATCTAACAAGGGCGTTGCTGGACATGGGGGATCCTTAATGTTCCATTTTGATTAATTTTTGCAGCATAAAAGATTGCTCGCTGAAGAGGGCACTAATTTAACATATTTCGCGTTTTTTTCGTACAAAAAAGCCGACGCAAAGGTCGGCTCTTGAAATATCTACTGTGGCTTGGCTCAATCTGCGGCGTAACCTTGCTCTGGTAAAGTTTGGCCATCTAATACCGCTTGTCCATCGCGCATGATCAATCGACCGTCAACAAACCAACTGACTACCAGAGGATAAATGTTGTATTCCTGCGTCTGCACGCGGGCTTGCAACTCTTCTATGTTGTCTTCGGCAAACACCGGGACTTTGGCTTGTAAAATGACCGGGCCGCCGTCTAGCTGCTCAGTGACAAAATGCACCGACGTACCGTGGACCTCATCCTGATTCTCAATCGCCTGACGGTGAGTGTGTAAACCGGGATATTTTGGCAGCAGGGAAGGGTGGATATTGAGCATTCGTCCCGCGTAGTGCTTAACGAACTCTGGACTGAGAATACGCATATAGCCGGCCAGTACCACTAAATCTGGCTGGTAAGCATCAATAGCCTGCGCTAAAGCGGCATCAAATGATGCACGGTCAGTGAAAGCTTTGGCATCTAACGAATCGGCGGGGATCCCCGCCGATTGTGCGCGTTCTAAGGCATAGGCATCGGCTTTGTTACTAAACACAGCAACGAGTTTTGCAGCAATACGTCCCTGCTGGCAGGCATCGATCAGCACTTGGAGATTACTCCCTGCGCCGGACACCAAGACCACAATCCTTTTCATCTTTGCACCTATCAAGCTTAAATGATTAACCCGAACGCTGACTTAATTTAGTTAATAACGACGCGCTGCTCGGAATCGGAAGCTTTGATACTACCGATTTTCCAGGCTTTTTCACCCTGTGCGTTCAACAGCGCAATGGCTTCATCAACCAGCGCTGCTGGCAGTGCAATCACCATACCAACGCCACAGTTAAAGGTGCGGTACATTTCGTGGCTGCTGACGTTGCCCGCTTGCTGCAACCAGGTGAACACGTCCGGCCATTTCCAGCTAGATTCATCAATCACTGCTTGGGTATTGTCTGGCAGTACGCGCGGGATATTTTCCCAGAAGCCGCCGCCGGTCAAGTGAGCAATAGCGTGAACTTCTACGTTTTCAATCAGGTTAAGGATTGATTTGACATAGATTTTAGTTGGTTCAAGCAGGTGGTCGGCCAGCGGTTTACCTGCCAGGTCGGTAGTCAGCGGATCGGTATTGCTGACTTCCAGAATTTTGCGTACCAGCGAGTAGCCGTTAGAGTGTGGGCCACTTGCACCTAGTGCAATCAGCACGTCGCCATCCTGAACTTTGCTGCCGTCGATAATTTCTGATTTTTCAACCACACCGACACAAAAACCAGCGACGTCGTAATCATCGCCGTGGTACATGCCTGGCATTTCGGCAGTTTCACCACCGACCAGCGCACATCCAGATTGTTTACAGCCTTCAGCGATACCGGTAATTACACTGGCGGCAGTATCCACGTCCAGTTTGCCGGTTGCGAAGTAATCGAGGAAGAACAAAGGCTCAGCGCCTTGTACCACCAAGTCATTGACGCACATTGCGACCAAATCGATACCGATAGTATCGTGGCGTTTTAAATCCATCGCCAGACGCAGCTTAGTGCCAACGCCGTCGGTCCCCGAAACCAGAATCGGTTCACGATATTTTTGCGGCAGCGCGCACAGGGCACCAAAACCACCCAGTCCGCCCATGACTTCTGGACGACGAGTCTGTTTTACTACACCTTTAATGCGGTCTACCAATGCGTTACCTGCATCGATATCCACACCTGCGTCTTTATAGCTGAGAGAGGTTTTGTCGGTCACTGCGAATTCCCCACGGCGGTTTGCGATTTGTGGTTGTAGAATGAAGCGCGGCAATTCTAGCAGTCTAGGCAAACGTTTGCGAGTGGCATTATTCCTTACAACCAACATTTCACCGTATATACCCGTCATACTTGAAGTTGCTTCTGCGTTGGCTACGCTCACTTACCCGAATCACTTACCCGCGTAAGCTCATCGGGATGCGTTCCCTTGCCGCCTTGAGGCAACGTCAATTATTTTGGGTATATAATACTTTGATAGCGTCTTTTTTAATCAAAATTAGCCCTTGCTTTGATCTCGATCCTAATCCGTTGGGCTATTGGCGGTGGCGTTCGAAAAAAAAGGCGTTATAATCTCGCGATTTTTTTTAGCCAACACCCACCTTAGGAGAAATAAAAATGAAGATCGTTGAGGTGAAACACCCGCTGGTAAAACACAAGCTGGGACTGATGCGTGAAAATGACATCAGCACTAAACGCTTTCGCGAATTAGCTTCTGAAGTGGGCAGTTTATTGACGTATGAAGCCACCGCTGATTTAGAAACTGAAACTGTCACCATCGAAGGCTGGTGCGGCCCGGTAGAAGTACAACAAATTAAAGGTAAAAAAATTACTGTTGTACCAATCCTGCGTGCTGGCCTCGGCATGATGGAAGGGGTATTGGAGCACGTACCAAGCGCACGTATCAGCGTTGTTGGTGTGTACCGCGACGAGCAGACCATGCAGCCGGTGCCTTATTTCCACAAACTGGTCTCTAATATTGAAGAACGTATGGCGCTGGTGGTTGACCCAATGCTGGCAACCGGCGGCTCAATGATTGCGACCATCGATTTACTGAAAAAAGCCGGCTGCCAGAGCATCAAGGTGCTGGTACTGGTTGCGGCGCCAGAAGGTATTGCCGCGTTAGAGAAAGCACACCCAGATGTTGAGCTCTACACCGCTTCTGTGGACCAAGGCTTGAATGAGCACGGATACATCATTCCTGGCCTCGGCGATGCCGGCGACAAGATTTTCGGTACCAAATAATTTTTAGCCGACTTTATGAGTCGGCTTTTTTTTGCCCCGGTTTCCTTGCCTTGCTAAAGCCGGGGCGTGCTATGAACTGGCCCGTTTAGAGCGCCAGATATCAGTGATTACTCTTCATCAACAGGAAACTACATATGACACGTCGCGTTATTGGGGTAGAGGAACGTTTACCGCTATTGCAAACGATTCCGCTTAGCTTACAACATCTGTTTGCCATGTTTGGCGCCACCGTTCTGGTGCCGATTTTATTTAAGATCAACCCTGCGACGGTGCTGTTATTTAACGGCGTGGGTACGTTGTTGTACCTGTTCATCTGTAAAGGCAAGATCCCTGCTTATTTGGGGTCGAGTTTTGCCTTTATTTCACCGGTGCTTTTACTGTTGCCGATGGGATACGAAGTGGCATTAGGCGGGTTTATCGTTTGTGGTTTGCTGTTTTGTCTGGTGGCGCTAATCGTCAAGAAGGCGGGCATCGGCTGGATAAATGTCATGTTCCCTCCGGCAGCGATGGGCGCCATTATCGCGGTGATCGGGCTTGAGCTGGCGGGGGTTGCCGCTAATATGGCCGGTTTACTGCCTGCTGCGGGTAGCTCAGCGGATAGTAAAACGGTCATTATCTCGATGGTAACACTGGCCGTTACGGTATTAGGTTCAGTGATGTTCCGCGGTTTTCTGGCTATTATCCCGATTCTTATCGGCGTGCTGGTTGGTTATGCGCTCTCCTTCTTTATGGGCGTGGTGAACGTTAGCGCTATTGAGCAGGCGCACTGGTTTGCCTTGCCAACCTTCTATACGCCACGCTTTGAGTGGGTTGCTATCTTAACCATTTTGCCTGCGGCGCTGGTGGTCATTGCCGAGCATGTTGGCCACTTGGTAGTGACTGCCAACATTGTTAAAAAAGACCTGCTGCGTGACCCAGGCCTGCATCGTTCGATGTTGGCGAATGGTTTATCTACAGTGCTATCAGGATGCTTCGGTTCTACGCCAAACACCACTTACGGCGAAAATATCGGCGTGATGGCGATTTCCAAGGTTTATAGCACCTGGGTTATCGGCGGCGCGGCTATTCTGGCCATTCTGTTGTCCTGCGTGGGTAAATTAGCGGCAGCGATTCAAGCGGTTCCCGTGCCGGTGATGGGCGGTGTTTCTCTGCTGTTATATGGTGTGATCGGTGCATCAGGGATCCGCGTGTTGATTGAATCCAAAGTGGATTATAACAAAGCACAAAACCTGATCCTGACCTCAGTGATCCTGATCATCGGCGTGAGCGGCGCAACGGTACACATCGGGGCTGCTGAGTTGAAAGGGATGGCGCTGGCAACGATCGTTGGGGTATTCCTCAGCCTGTTGTTCAAAGTGATTGAACTGATTCGCGGTGAAGAAGAGATCATTGATATCGCCGACGAGCGTTCGCACTAAATCGATCTTCGGCTGTAAATTATCTAGCAATCGCGAGTTTTGAGACTAAAACTCGCGATTGTGTTCGCTTTGCAAGCGCTTACGCTGAGCGATAGTTCTATAATTGTGGGATCCTATGCTAGAATTCTGCGATTACTTTGCGTTTATTACTTTGCAATGATGACGTTGCAAGCATGTCTGGTTGAGAAACCAGCTTTGGTTGAGGTGCTTCTGAATACTCCGGCACAGCTTTCCCTGCCACTTTATCTTCCTGATGATGAAACTTTTGCTAGTTTTTTCCCGGGGGAGAACCCCTCTCTGCTCGCCGCCATTCAGAACGCATTGCATCAGGAGCACGGCACTTATCTCTATTTCTGGTCCCGTGAGGGCGGTGGACGTAGCCACTTATTGCATGCTGCCTGCGCCGAACTCTCGCAACGTGGTGAAGCCGTCGGTTATGTTCCGCTAGATAAACGTGCTTATTTTGTCCCGGAAGTATTGGACGGCATGGAGCAACTGGCGCTGGTTTGCATCGATAACATCGAAGGTATTGCCGGAGACGAAGAGTGGGAAGCCGCGGTTTTCCATCTGTATAACCGTATTCTGGAAACCGGACGCACCCGATTGTTTATTACCGGAGATCGTCCCCCGCGTCAGCTTAATCTGAG
The DNA here is from genome assembly GCF_049319665.1 of Rouxiella sp. Mn2063. Lineage (NCBI taxonomy): Bacteria > Pseudomonadati > Pseudomonadota > Gammaproteobacteria > Enterobacterales > Yersiniaceae > Rouxiella > Rouxiella sp. Mn2063. The sequence continues at coordinate 126,656 of NZ_JBMOUD010000010.1, forward strand.
CCTGCCAGATTTGGCTTCTCGTTTGGATTGGGGGCAAATTTATCGCCTGCAGCCGCTTTCAGACGGTGAAAAACTTGAAGCATTACAATTGCGTGCCAAACTGCGAGGCTTTGAACTGCCGGAAGATGTCGGTCGTTTCTTGCTTAAACGCTTAGATCGCGAAATGCGCACCTTATTTATGACGCTCGATCAACTCGACAGAGCGTCGATCACCGCCCAGCGCAAACTGACGATCCCCTTCGTCAAAGAGATCCTCTCGCTGTAATTATCCTTAGAGGATCTCCAGAACTTGCTCCGGTGGGCGACCTAAACGGGCTTTGCCATTAGCAACCACGATAGGGCGCTCAATCAAACGCGGATGATCGTGCATTGCTTGGATCAACTGCTGCTCAGTCAGGTTTTTATCCCCCAGCCCCAATTCTTTATACAACTCCTCTTTGTTGCGCATTAGCTGACGTGCTGAGCTGAACCCCAACTGTTTAATTAACTGCTGCAAGGTTTCTGGTGACGGCGTTATTTCCAAATACAAAATCACATCGGGTTTGATGCCTTTTTCTTCCAGCAACGCCAGAGTTTCGCGGCTTTTTGAACAACGCGGATTATGGTAGATGGTGATGTCATGAGGCATAGATAACTCCTATGGTGGATATTCATGAATATTTATTTGAACATTGCGTTTGTTCGGTCGCTTATCACTGCGCAATGCTATGTGAGCGTTGGCGAACGCGCCCGGCAGAGGCTTTAAGGCGAAAGCCTCTGCACTCAAGCGCCTGCGCTTAGCTTGTCGGGTCGCTGCGCGACTTCCCGCGTTCATGTCTTTGGTTGGACGGGTCGGTTTCAACAATCATCCCTGATTGTTCAACCTAAATCGGCCGTCCTTGGCCGATTTCCCCTAACCAAAGTCATTCTCTTGGCCGACAAGATGCGCTATTAAGGGCAACTGCCAGGTCAAAGGCAAAGGCTTATAAGCCGTTGTCATCACCCCTTCTGATATTGACTGAAGCGTTTTTGTAACTGACGCAGTTGGTCGATTCTGGCGTCGTAGCGCGCCTGATCGAGGCTGCCGAGTGTGGAAAGTGCGCTGGCATTGCTGAGTAATTTAATCGATTGATCGAGCTGACCAAGCAACGCCAAACTTTCTGCTCGCGCCGCGAGTTCTTGTGCGCGTAGCCCTTGCGCTGCACAGGCTTGAGCTAATAAATCCCAGCCGTTGCCATCGCTTGGATGGGCGTAAGTATAGCGGTAAAGAATACGTGCTGCGTTGGCAGGCTGATTGCCTTCAACGTAGGCGTTAGCTAAGTTGAGCTGTAATACAGGTTCTTTGCTTTGCGCTGCGTTGACCTTTTCCAAGCGGGCAATTGCCTGCGGAACTTTTTTCTGGTCGATATCAATATCGGTCAGCAGGTCAAGGTACCAGACATTATTAGGATCGGCGCTCAACATTGGCTCGAGTATGGCGCGCGCGCGGTCATAGCTTTTTGCTTTATAAAATAGAATGGCTCGGCCGTACTTAGCCGCCAGTTTATCGCGCACGTTGCCATTATCGAGCGTTTGCAGATAGTCATCCGTCAACGGATGGCTCTCTGAGCCATACATGCCGAGCATACGCACTTTAGCAAACAGGAAATCTTGTGAAGATTGCACAATCTTTCTTGGCATCTGATTAGCGCGATTCCGCGCATCGGCCAGGCGACTGTCGGGCAATGGGTGAGTTAGCAACATTTCGGGCGGCTTACTCGAGTAGCGAGACTGATCCGCGAGCTTTTGCAAGAAGGCCGGCATGGCCTCTGGATCAAAACCTGAACGTTGTAAAACCTGCAAGCCAATACGGTCTGCTTCCTGCTCATTGGAACGAGTGAAGCTGATAATGCCTTGCTGTGTGCCAGCTAAGGTACCGGTCAAGGCAGCCATTCCTACCTGCGGGCTCGCCATTGCCAATAAAATAGAACCTAACGCGCCAACCCAGGTTAATGGCGCGGTACGTTGTTGGTCTTCCATGGCGCGGGCTAGATGGCGTTGGGTAACGTGGGAGATTTCGTGCGCCATTACTGACGCTAACTGACTTTCGTTATCGGTGTAGCGAAATAACGAGGAGTGCAAAACCACGTTGCCGCCGAAAAAGGCGAAAGCATTCAGTTCATCGTTATTGACCAGAAAGAAATGGAACGGAAAACGTACTGAGTGCGCGTTGGAAACCAGACGCTGGCCCAACTGATTAATGTATTGATTTAATAGAGGATCGCTAATTAATGGCGTGCTGGCACGCAGTTGGCGAACATAGAAATCACCCATTTCCAATTCTTGATTGATACTCAACGTACCGCCAGCCGATGTGCCCATATCTGGCAGATTATCAATGCTACTGACATCCCCGCTGCTAATGTCACCACTATTACTGTCTTGGGCGGCTACGTAACATGGGCTTGCCATTAAGGACATCAACAATACACTGACGAGTGTCTTTTTAAATAATTTGGTCATAACTCGCTATTCTCTCGATCCTAATAGGATTAATAATCAGCGTTCCTTTGCCAGAATAGTACATATCGTGTTAGTTGAATATTAGCGTGCAATCAATGGGCGTTGAAGCCTGAGTCCTTTGGCGGGAAGCGCTATTTTCCAACTGACGGCTAATGGCACAAGCGGCGAGCCTGATAGCAACATCGCAACGATAATAAAAAAAGCGCGACTGCGCTTTTTTTATAAGTTGATTGGCCTGATTTTACCTTACTTTTCGTTCAGGTAAGCCAATACGATGTCGTGGTGATTGCTGGTTTTGAAGTCATCAAAGACTTTTTCAACTTTTCCGTCAGCATCGAGCAGGAAGCTGATGCGGTGAATACCATCGTAGGTTTTACCCATAAAGGTTTTTTCGCCCCACACGCCAAACTGCTGACTGACCTGGTGATCTTCATCTGATAACAGCGTGAAGTTCAACAGCTCTTTTTCGGCAAATTTTGAGAGCTTTTCTGGTTTATCAGTGCTGATTCCTAACACTTCAACCCCAGCTTTCTTAAGCTGGTCCATATTGTCGCGCAGGCCACAGGCTTGCACCGTACAACCAGGCGTCATGGCTTTAGGATAGAAATAGACCAAGACTTTCTGTCCCTGGAAGTCGGCCAGATTAATTTCTTCACCATCTTGGTCAAGTAAACTAAATTTCGGCGCAGGATCACCGGCTTTCAGTGGGCTCATCACATTTCTCCATCTATTATTTTTTAGTACTACTATTTATCTTCATGCTGTGAATAACTGACGACGTTAATACTGCCTTGCGCATTCAGTTCTGTACATAGCTGATGAAACGCTTGCTCAATAATTGTCGCATGAGCGTCCGCAGGGCTATGGGCAGTAATCTGAATTGACAGTTGTGCCGCCTGTTCGCTGCTTGCTGGCGTGGTTTTCGAGGCCAGCTCAGCAATGTTCATCTGGTGAGTATGGAACAAGTTAGTGAAGCGTTCGATCAAGTGCGGTGAATCTTTTACCTCAACTTTTACCCAAACCGTAGCAGGCATCGGTGGGCGCTCATGCGCTCTGGTACGTTTCATCACGATCAATAATTCAAGCTCTGCGCCTTTCTGCGGCAGGGTTGATTCAATTAGCGTAATGGCATTCCAGCTACCAGAAAGCAGCATAATGAAGGTAAATTCATCACCGAGCATGGCAAGACGGCTATCTTCAATATTACAGCCGCAGCTGCTGACCTGTCGGGTGATCGTATTAACGATACCGGGACGATCGGCACCCAGCGCGGTGATCACTAAATAGTGTTGTTGTGGCTGTAGCAAAATCACTCTTCCTGTCATGCTCTGTGGGTTGACTACTATGGCAAACATAAAAAAAATGGTAAACACAAAAAAAACGCTTTCCTAATGACTAACAACACGTTGTTTACTTGCTTTGGTTAGGTGTCAAAAGTACCATGAGTAACCTGTTTGTGGAGGGGAAGGTCAATGTTTACGGGAAGTATTGTTGCACTGGTTACGCCGATGGACACCAAAGGTGCTGTCGATCGCGCAAGTCTGAAAAAACTGATTGATTATCATGTGGCCAGTGGTACTGCGGCTATCGTTTCCGTAGGCACGACCGGTGAATCGGCAACCCTAAGCCATGAAGAACATGGTGATGTGGTTATGCAGACATTGGAACTGGCCGATGGGCGTATTCCAATTATTGCTGGCACTGGGGCGAATGCCACCGCCGAAGCTATCGCGCTGACTCAGCGTTTTGAAAATAGCGGCGTTGTCGGTTGTCTGACAGTCACACCTTATTACAACAAACCGACGCAAGAAGGTTTGTACCAGCACTTTAAAGCCATTGCTGAACATACGGCGCTGCCGCAAATTCTGTATAACGTGCCTTCGCGTACCGGCTGCGACATGTTGCCGCCTACCATTGCTCGTTTGGCTAAAATAAAAAATATTGTTGCTGTTAAAGAGGCGACAGGGAACTTAAGTCGCGTTAGCCAGATCCAAGTGCTGGTTGATGATGAAGACTTTATTCTGCTCAGTGGCGATGACGCTAGTGGTCTAGACTTTATGCAACTCGGCGGTAAAGGGGTTATCTCGGTCACGGCTAACATTGCCGCACGAGAAATGGCCCAACTTTGCACGCTGGCGGCGCAAGGCAATTTTGCCGAAGCTCGCCGTTTAAATCAGCGCTTGATGCCGTTGCATCAGCATTTGTTTGTAGAAGCAAACCCAATCCCGGTCAAATGGGCCTGTAAGGCGCTGGGATTAATGGCAACAGATACACTGCGTCTGCCAATGACGCCGTTAACCGATGCTGCCCGTCCAGTGGTGGAAGGTGCCTTGAAAAGCGCTGGTTTGCTGTAACTCTTAGGGAAATTTGATGGCTTCTTTATTGCAACTGTCCAGATTACAAAAGTCTGGATTAGAAAAGTCGATGGTAGCGAAAGTTGTGGGCGTCTCGCTCATTATGATGCTGGCAGCATGTTCCAGCGATCAGCGCTACAAACGCCAGGTAAATGGCAATGATGCCTATCTTCAGGCTACGCCGTTGCAAGAATTAAAAGCACCAGCGGGCATGATTCTGCCATTACAAAATGGCACTTATGACATCCCTGCGGGCAATGTAACGGGGAATATCGGCAAGCAGCTTGATATTCGTCCACCGTTGCAGCCGTTGGCGCTGTTAAGCGGTTCTCGTTCTCAGTTCTCTGGCGATAGCGGTACTGTATTGTTGGAAAAAACATCACAAACCAGCGGGTTGTGGAGCGATGTGGTCAGCATTATTCAGCAAAATGGCTATAAAATTGCCAGCCGCGATGATGCTCAGCAAACGCTAACCACCGATATGGTGCAATGGAATCGTTTGGACGAAGATTCTCAGTATCAAGGCCGCTACCAGATTAGCGTCCAGCCACAAAGTTATCAGGTGGCGATTACTGTGAAAACGTTGGAACTCAAGCAGCAGGGCAATGCGGTAACCTCGCTTAGCGAAATTCAGCGTTACAACAGCCAAATGCTTAATACCATCACCGCGGGTCTGGATAAGCAGCAGCAAGATCGCGAAGCAAGCCGTAACAATGCGCGCGTTGGCGAGATTGATGTCCAAAGCGGCGCTGATGACACTGGCTTACCAGTATTGATCGTGCGTTCAACCTTCGGCGTTGTCTGGGAGCGTCTGCCTAATGCCTTGGCGAAAGCTGGCATGAAAGTGAAAGACAGCAGTCGCCCAGAAGGCACATTAACGGTGACTTACAAACCGTTGAGCGACAGCGATTGGGATGTATTGGGCGCCAAAGATCCACAGTTGGTTTCCGGTGATTATAAGTTGCAGCTCGGTGACTTGAATAACCGTAGTAGCTTGCAGTTCCTTGATCCTAAAGGGCATGCATTAAGCCAGTCGCAGAACGATGCGATGGTTGCAGTAATGCAGGCTGCTTTCAACACCAGCGGTGTGAAAAGCAAATAAACATAAAAGGGGCTCCGGCCCCTTTTTGCATTAACGTTATTTTATTGTGACTGGAGTTAGTTAAGATGCAAAAGTTAGCTGAGTTGTATCGCGGAAAGGCGAAAACCGTCTATACCACCGAAAATCCAGACCTGCTGGTGTTGGAGTTCCGTAATGATACGTCAGCACTGGATGGCGAACGTATTGAGCAGTTCGACCGTAAAGGCATAATCAACAACAAGTTCAACCAATTCATCATGAGCAAGTTGGAAGAAGCCGGTATTCCTACCCAAATGGAAGGCCTGCTGTCTGACAACGAAGTACTGGTGAAAAAACTGGATATGGTCCCGGTTGAATGCGTTATTCGTAACCGTGCCGCAGGCTCGCTGGTTAAGCGTTTAGGCGTTGAAGAAGGTCTGGTGCTCAATCCTCCGTTGTTCGACCTGTTCCTGAAAGACGATGCTAAGCATGACCCAATGGTCAATGAATCTTACTGCAAGACCTTCGGTTGGGTTAACGAAGAGAATCTGGCGAAGATGAAAGCGCTGAGCTACAAAGCCAATGAAGTCTTGAGCAAATTGTTTGCTGATGCTGACCTGATTTTGGTCGATTTCAAACTAGAATTCGGCTTGTTCAAAGGCGAAGTGGTGCTGGGTGACGAATTCTCTCCAGATGGTTGCCGCCTATGGGATACCAATACCCTCGACAAGATGGATAAAGACCGTTTCCGTCAAAGTTTGGGTGGCCTGATTGAAGCTTACGAAGAAGTTGCTAAACGTATTGGCGTTAAGCTGGACTAATTTTTTCGCTTTTTTTTAGCGTTATCACGCAATCGTTTACGCTGGTCAATAGACTGGCGTATTGACTTGATTGTCTTGTAAGGCGGTAATATTTACCGCCTTATCCTCTGGATAATTCCTCACTCACTACGCTTTATTTTCTGCCTTATATCCCCCGGCTACGTCTATTAAGCCAAATTTTCTATTGCTCCCGTTTTTGTACTGAGGTTGAATAGCGCCCGGATGACCGCGAGGTAATGGCGAAGTTGCCTTCGGTTAACTAGGATAAATAGAAACACTCAGAGGGATAATCTATGCGTTGGCAAGGGCGTCGAGAAAGCGACAATGTGGAAGATCGGCGCAATCAAAGCGCTGGAGTAGGTAGCGGCGGTGGGATGCGTATCCCTATCCGCGGTAAGAGCGGGATTGTTATTGTTATCGTGGTATTGATTGCCGGTTATTACGGTGTTGATCTGACGCCGCTCCTTAACGGCGGGCAGTCAACGGGTGCACCGGCTCAGCAAACTCAGTCAATCAGCCCGCAGGACGATCGCCAGGCTAAGTTTACCTCAGTGGTATTAGCGTCAACTGAAGATGTGTGGAAACAGATTTTTGCCGACAATGGCAAAACCTATCGTGATCCTAAGCTGGTAATGTATCGCGGCGTGACGCGTACCGCCTGTGGAACAGGACAGTCGGCGATGGGACCATTCTATTGTCCAGCCGACAGCACGGTATATATCGATCTTTCCTTCTACCAAGACCTGCAAAACAAACTTGGTGCGGGCGGCGATTTTGCTCAAGGTTATGTTGTCGCGCATGAAGTCGGCCATCACGTACAAAATTTATTAGGCATTGAACGTCAGGTCAGACAAATGCAGCAAGGTGCGTCACAAACACAGGTAAACCAACTATCGGTCAAAATGGAGCTGCAGGCCGACTGTTTTGCGGGTATCTGGGGCCATGCGATGCAACAACAGCAGGTACTGGAAAATGGCGATCTGAAGCAGGCACTCGATGCTGCACAAGCTATTGGTGATGACCGCTTGCAGAAACAAAGCCAGGGGCGAGTCGTGCCAGATAGCTTCACCCACGGCACATCAGAACAGCGTTATACTTGGTTCAAACGCGGTTTTGATACCGGCCGAATAGATCAATGCAATACCTTCGCTAGCCGCTGAGTGGCGTAGATCTGCCCCGGTTGTTCACTGGTCAAATCGGGTTAAATCATCAATAATTAACCCTCTTTTGGGAGCCTATCCGGCTCCCGTTTTTCTTACTTGCTTACTTCAGGGATTGTCATGGCCTTTCTCGATCCAACCTTACTGATCCTGCTGGCGTTCGCCGGTTTGGGGATCGTCAGCCACAATAGCGCGATTACGCTGGCGATGTTTTTTTTGCTGGCCGTACGTATCACACCACTTAATCAGTTCTTTCCCTGGGTGGAAAAATATGGCCTGACAATTGGTATTGTCATCTTGACCATCGGTGTGATGACGCCGATTGCCAGTGGCAAAATCAGTCCCAGCACTTTGTTCCACTCTTTCCTACAGTGGAAATCAATTCTGGCTATTTTGGTCGGCGTTCTGGTGTCTTGGTTAGGTGGACGCGGTGTGTCACTTATGGGAACACAGCCCCATCTGGTAGCGGGTTTATTGGTTGGTACTGTGCTTGGCGTTGCCCTGTTTAAAGGGGTGCCGGTTGGGCCGCTGATTGCCGCTGGCTTACTTTCCTTATTAGTGGGCAAGGGCTGAGATGCTTTCCGACGAGCAAGCACAGCAAATACAGTGCTGCCAACAACAGATGCAGCGCCAAGGTGTGCGACGTCTGTTAGTGCTCAGTGGTTCAGCATCCTTGAGTTTATCGCAGGCTCAGGCTATCGCCGCACTGCAGCCCGGCGACTGGCAATGGGTAGGCGATGACAATGAGGGGAATAACAACTTTGTTGCATCGAGCGCTGCGCAGCGCCTATTGGGTCAGGAGTTTTTGCACGGTGTTTTTGATGCTCGTTACGGTTTTAATGCTGAGGCGTTAGCGGCGTTCAGCGGCACCCTGAAAGCGGGCAGTTGGTTATTATTACTGGTTCCTGACAAGCAAACATGGCCGCAGCAGGCCGATAGCGACAGCCTGCGCTGGAGTGAACAGCCACAGGCTATCGCCACACCGAATTTTGTTTATCGATTCTGCGCCGGTTTATTGACTGATAATACCTGCACCTTCTGGCAGCAGAATACGCCTTTATCCCTCTCCCTTTTACCGGCCGCAGAACAATGGCAATTACCTTCCGGCGTGCCAACGGCGCAGCAACAACAAGTTTTAGCGCAACTACAGAGTGCTTCCTCCGGCGTTTATGTCCTAACGGCGGCGCGAGGTCGGGGTAAATCTTGGTTGACCGGCTATTTTGCGCAGCATCATTCCGGTTCGTGTTGGTTTACGGCACCTAACAAAACGCTGCTTGAGCCGGTATTACAACAGGCAGGGGGACTAGCACAATTTTGGGCACCAGATGCGCTATTAGCTCACTGTGAAGCCGGACATGCTCCGACTGCCGATTGGTTGATAATTGATGAAGCGGCGGCTATTCCTTCCCCGTTGCTCACGCGTCTGTTAGCCTTTTTCTCGCGGGTTTTACTGGTGACTACCGTACAAGGCTATGAAGGGACGGGGCGGGGCTTCTTACTCAAATTTTGTGCATCCTTGCCGCAGTGGCACGATCTGCGCCTTGACGATCCCATTCGCTGGGCCAAGGGCTGTCCGCTGGAATCGTTGCTCGATAGATTGTTACTGCTTACCGAACCTGTGGAGATAACGACAACGGCTCACCACAATGGGTCTATCGAGTTACAAACGCTGACTCATAATGATTGGCAACTACCGGGCGTATTAGAGAGTTTTTATGGCTTGCTGACCAGCGCCCATTATCGCACTTCACCGCTGGATTTACGGCGAATCCTTGATGCGCCGGGGGGCACTTACGCGCAGGCCAGCCTCGATGGGCAAATTTGTGCGGCAATATGGCTGGTGGCCGAAGGCGAACTTGAACCTGCGTTGGTTCATGAGGTTTGGGCTGGGCGGCGGCGTCCACGCGGTAATCTGGTGGCACAGTCGTTAGCGGCTCACGCCGGCTTTCCTGAAGCAGCAATATTAAGTTCACGACGTATTAGCCGCATTGCCGTGGTGAGCACATTGCGTCGGCAGGGCATTGCTCAGCGTTTGATCGACCAGCAAATAGCGCTTGCTCGTCAAGAGGGACTGGATTATCTCTCGGTAAGTTTTGGTTATACCGAGCCGCTGTGGGCCTTGTGGCGTCACTGCGGTTTTCGTTTGGTTCGCATAGGCAGCCAGTTAGAAGCCAGCAGCGGCTGTTACGCCGCGATGGCACTGTTACCCCTTAGCGCCGCTGGTCAACAAATTGCGGCAGATGCACAACGACAACTGGCGCGAGACTGGCACTGGCTACAGAAAATTATCCGGCTAGATTTAGTGTTTGATGAGGCAACTGACCAAAGGCTGAACGAGGCCGACTGGCGTGAATTGTCCGGCTTTGCTTTTGCACATCGCGCGTTGGAAAGCAGTTATGCTGCGCTACAGCGTTTGTTATTGGTCAGTCATCTCCCTCTGCTTGCGCTGCGACAACATCTGCAATCTGCATTATCGCCTGCCGAATGCGTTGAGAACTTAGGTCTCAGCGGCCGAAAAGCGCTATTACGTCTGTGGAGAGAAGAAAGTGCACAGGCGCTGCATTCTCTTGATGCAACGGCGTGTGGTCGTTGGCAACAATTCGTTCAACCACTCGATCGTTAATTTCAATAGATGGTTAATTGTAACAGACAGCTCATTGCAATAAATGAAGTAAGTTGTTCAATAAAACTCGATTGATACCCTATTTTGCCAGCGTATAGTGGCCTGACTATTAGATAGTGCATTGATTGCAATGAGGAAAAAATGACTATAGAAAACATTATCGTCCAGCAACCGTCGAAACCGGCACAACAGCTGATTCTGCTATTTCACGGCGTCGGTGATAATCCAGTGTCGATGGGGGAAATCGGTAAATTCTTTGCCCATGCTTTCCCAGAAGCGCTGGTGGTCAGTATTGGTAGCCCAGACGTTTGTGATTTTGGCCGTGGATTCCAGTGGTTTTCGGTACAAGGCGTAAACGAAAAAAACCGTCAGTCGCGTATTGATCAGGCAATGCCGTTATTTATTAACTGTGTACGACAGTGGCAGCAAGATAGTAGTGTCTCGGCGCAAAATACCGTGCTGATTGGCTTTTCACAGGGCACGATAATGGCGTTAGAGTCAACCAAGGTGGAAAAACTGGCGGGTAAAATCATCGCGTTCAGCGGCCGCTTTGCCATATTGCCGGAAAAGCCAATCGCCGCAGGTACTGCGGTACATTTGATTCATGGCGAACAAGATCCGGTGATAAATCCTTATCAGTCAAAAATCGCTGCCGAGCGGCTTGAAGCATTGGGGAATGTTTGCACGTTAGATTTGCAACCTAATCTGGCGCACGGCATTAATGCCGAAGCGATCTCGGTTGCGTTGGAGCATTTGCATCAGTAGCGTTGAGTTTATGCTGTTAAACTTAAATGCTTAACTCTATTAAAGGCGCTCGCTAGAGCGCTCACTTTTAATAGTGATGGTAGTTATACCGAGTTAATTAAAAGTTATATTTAATGCTACCATCGCGGTTATGCCAAATCATCATCAGAATATCCTTATCAATACAATTTCTTGGCGGGGGCATATCCTCGAAACACATCCTGTCTTCTTTACCTTCTTCTTGGTAGCCATTTCCAAAGGCATATACAGTAATCAGCATCGGGTCCATATATTTGTCAGGAATATGGTATTTTTTTCTAATTTCCTGCTGATTATGCTGCCACCAACTTATCTTAGCAGAGTTTGTAATAGGCAGATTATTTACGATGATTTGTGCACCGCCCATGTCATAGTGTGCGTCAATAACATGGACAGTCCTGTTGTTTAGCCATAATAGATAGGCAAATACAGATAAAATGATAAAAATAATCAATACTAGTAATCGTCTCATCTCTTTCCCTCAAGATTTATGACCGCTTCCATATTTGTCAGGAATGGACGAAAATTCAATTTTTTAAATTTGTGAAAGCGTTGTAACACAAACCATATTCTAAAGAATTGAAACTGGTTAAACCTCTGCTTACGTATGTCATCATTATCAAGCCCAAAATGATCTTGACCGGTAAATTTAACTTTAGCCTTCCATTTTCCATCACTGACATCAAGGGTGAGTATTTCTATTTTTGTGGCGTGAATATCGTGGACGGTAATACCCATGCCATTTATTTTATCGAATATAAGAGAATTAAACTTAGGGAGTATTGTTGGCTTGATACTCTTACGAAACTCATAGATCTTGTCCTGAGGGTATCCTTTACTTACATAATCAACGAGATTATTAATGGTTTCCCTTATCACAGCTTTTGTACTCTTTATTGAATTATCGGAACAGATCTTATTCTCGTAGGCGGCATCTAACTGAAAGTCATGAAAATCCGAGCCCGTTGACCACTGAAAGTGCCTTATCATTTGATTAATTAAATTTCGGGATGAGCCCACCCATGCGTAGGGTAGTGAGGTTGCCTGCATTTCTTCAAAAAGCAACCTCGCGCATTCCTGGACGCTGACAGAGCCACCTCTATGAGCCCCATCATATACCCCCGAAAACCTGGATTGCGGATTATCAAATGTGGTTAGTCTGGTTAATGTATATGGATCAACAACATTTGAGATATTTTTTAACCCAAACTCTCTTTTTAACCTTTCCTCTGATAGGTCACCATGTAGCATGTCATTAGCGCCATAGTCATTAAAACGTCTTTGTGTCGTGAATATTGTCTGTGGAAATATGGCATTAGTCATAGATCGTATTCCTTTACTCTCATGAAAATAGTGATGATTAATATACCCTCTGGTATAGGCTGAAAATGTAGAGTAGAGCTAAATTTATACTCTTGGAAGTGCCAGTAGTGATTTTAGGAATTTGTTATATACCCGTGATACTTGACGTTGCCCCTGTGTTTGCTGCGCTGACTGACTTAAATAATCTACCTGGCAGGTATCATCGGGACGCATCCTCGTGCTGCTTTGAGGCAACATTCCAATTACGTTGGGGAGTCTGGTTGGAACAACAATTCAGTGAGGCTGGGGGAATATCCGGCTGGCAGCACCAACCGGATATTTTGATATAGCAGACAACTTCTTAGCAAACTCAGTAGCCAACTATCGCTACCTTGCACAGTGTTATTTCTTCTTCGGCCAGTCGTCTTCGTCGTCCCACTCGGCGTTATTATCGCGGTGGGGTGGGATCTCTGGTTTATCAGCGAGGTACTTCTTCACATCAACTCGGCTGAGTTCTTTAATGCCGCTGATCAGAATACCTGCCAATATGACCAATACGATCCACCAGTAATCTTTAATCCATTCCATGATGTTATGTCCTATTGGTTAATCTTGCGTGTTACGAATAAAACGCGGGTAAATCGTGGCTAAATTTTCAATGACCCATTCAACACCCGCGACATCGCGTCCTTGCCAGGACTCAGTCAGTACCTTTGGTGTCAGCAGCTTTTCACACTCGGCAGCCAAAGGACGGTAGCTTAAATGCCAAGGCTCAATGGCAACACCGCCGCGGTCTTTATCAAATGGACGATAGAAACCAAAAGCATCCAGATGGGCATCTAGCCACAGCGTTAGCGCGTGGAAATAACCCTCCTGCTCATATTCCCAAGGCTCCAGCTGTAACGATTTACCCTCAGGGAGCAGACTAGGATCGTAGATATCCAAATCACTGCCCCAATGATGGCGACTGGCACCCGGCAACGCCGACCAACGCAGGATAAGTTCACCACGCTGAGCATCGTCAAGATGGCTAATATCCACCGGCTGACTGTTCTTATCTAATACTGGTCGCTGGCCGCGGAATTTGCCATTCCAGATAGCTAATTGCCGATCAAAATCACGAAATGTACTGGCTGGCTGCAGATTAAAACCTGCCTGGCTGGCCTTTAACTGCATAGCAGTAAAAGCCGCCGCGGCTTCTGGCTGCAAGCGGTGGTGTTCATTCAGTGCAACCAGGTGCTCGGTTGAACGGCCGGTGAGCATTTCATGATTGATTGTCAGGCGGTTTTTCATGCCACTAACTGTTCCATAATACGTTGGTACATTCTGCTCAGTAGCTGCAAGTCGGCGGCGTGTACACACTCATTAATTTTATGAATGGTAGCGTTAACTGGACCCAGCTCAACCACTTGTGCGCCCATCAAGGCAATAAAGCGGCCATCGGAGGTACCGCCGGTGGTTTGCAACTCTGGTGTGAATTCGGAATAGAGCTGGACAGCATTGACCACTGCATCAACCAGTTCTCCCCGCGGCGTCAAGAACGGCTGACCGGAGACCACCCAGTTCAGCGTGTAATTAAGCTGATGTCTGTCGAGCAGTTCGGCCACGCGTTGTTTAATCAGCGCATCGGTCAGTTCGGTACTGAAACGGAAGTTGAACTGGACGTAAAGCTCGCCGGGGATCACGTTATTGCTGCCGGTACCGGCGTTGATATTGGCAATCTGCATACTGGTCGGTGGGAAGAATTCATTACCGCGATCCCACTCGGTTGCCACCAACTCATTTAATGCTGGCATGGCACGATGCACCGGATTATCAGCCAGATGCGGATAGGCAACATGGCCTTGCACCCCGTGAATATGCAGGTTAGCGGTCATAGAGCCGCGACGACCGTTTTTCACCACATCACCGACACGGCTGGTGCTCGATGGCTCACCGACTAAGCAATAATCCAGGCGCTCATTGCGCTCCATCAGCGCGTTAACCACTTTAACGGTACCGTTAACCGCACTGGCTTCTTCGTCCGAGGTGATCAGAAAGGCTAAACGCCCTTGATGATGAGGGTTAGCCGCGACAAAGCGCTCTGCTGCGACCACCATTGCCGCCAGGGAGCCTTTCATATCGGCCGCGCCACGGCCAAATAGCATGCCATCACGCAAGGCAGGCTCGAACGGTGGTGAGATCCACAAATTAGCATCGCCGGTTGGGACCACATCGGTGTGACCGGCAAATGCCAAGGTTTTACCTTTACCGCGCGTGGCCCAAAAATTCAGCGTATCGCCAAAATTCATCGCTTCAATATGAAAACCAATAGCCTTAAGACGGGCGATTAATATTTCCTGGCAACCGGAATCATCCGGGCTGAGGGAAGGGCGGCGGATTAGCTGTTGTGCTAAATCAACAACGGGACAACTCATATTACTGCACCTCGGAGATAAACTGTTGATAGCTCTCGGCCTTAAAGCCCAGTAGCGACTGTCCATTCTTATTGGCCAGCAAGAAAGGACGTTTAATGATCGCAGGATGCGCGAGCATCAAGGCTTTGGCGGCCTGCGGATTATCACAGGCTGCGCGCTCGGCTTCATCGAGCTTACGCCAGGTTGTGCCTCGGGTGTTGAGTAAGGCCTGCCAGTCTTGTTTATCCATCAGAGTTTGCAAAAGTGCATCGTCCAAACCCTCGACACGATAGTCGTGGAAGCGATAGTCAACGCCGTTCTCTTCTAGCCAGCGACGCGCTTTCTTGACCGTATCGCAGTTTTTGATGCCATACATAATGAAAGGGGACGTTATCGTTGTTTCGGTCATAGGAAACATTACCCTCGATGTGAAATCAGTGAGCCAAATCCGCAGTCAAACGTCGGTATCGACGAGGCAGCAAAAGCTTGCCGGCTGCGAAAATCAATGGCCCACATAATGCGGTAAAACGCGGCGTGGATCTAGACGTAAGGGGAAATTGGATAGGTATTTAAGAGAAAAGGAGCAAGGCCAACGACCTTGCCATTTTAGGCTTATATAGCGGTGAATTATTGCGGGATATAGCCGGTCTTCTGCATCCGGATAAGATTCTCTTCACTAACGTGGATCATGGCGGTAAGCAAAGGGTTGAAACCGAATTTTTTATAGAAATCTATTTTATCGGGTACCGCGTAAATGATCACTTTCCCCAATGGCGTCAGGTCTTGCATGATGCGTTGCATCAGAACTTTTCCGTAACCTTGACCTTGATAGTCAGGATGGATGGCGACATCACAGACGTAAGACACGGTAGTGAAGTCGCTAATTGCCCGCGCTGCAGCGACAAGCTCGTCGCCTATATAGCCAAAGTAACGAAACTGGCTGCGGGTAAAAGCCAGTTCTAAGGTGGGTAAGTGGCGCTTATTGAGTCCACTGAGTTCAAGAAGGTCGGCCAGACGCTGCCAATCGATGGCAGGGGAGTTATGGTCGCTAGTGATTTCTATGGTCATGCCATTCTCCAATAAGCGGATAGTTTATCGGCAAGATAATGGCATAAGAAATCGCGGAAATCATGACCAAACGCGGTCTAAATCTTCGCTGTACAACGTCATCGCTCTTTTATATCGGGTGACATGTGGATGCTGGCTGTTTTCTGCCAACAGTAGCAATAATTCGCTTACCGCACGCTTGTTTTGTCCCAAATTGTACAGGGTCATCGCTCGGAATATTCTCAAATCTACAGCATCGGGAAAGCGTACTAATCCGTTTTCGAACGTTTCGAGCGATTCTTGATAGCGGCCTAGCGTGCGAAAAGTGCTGCCAAGACCTAAATAGGCCTCTGGTAAGTCTTTTTCTTCCAGATTATTGGCAATAGCCTGCTGATAGAAAGGAATCGCTTCTTTTTCAAAGCCTTGTACGTCGTATAACGAGGCTATTTTGTACATCAGTTGGGCCGAATTCGCATAAGCGTCATCTTTCAATAAATTTAGCGCGTGCTGTAATGCGGCTTGGTGATGACCTTCTTGTGTAAGTTGATCAATAAGTTGCAACATAATTCGGCTGTCCCAAATAAGGATGAAAAACAAAATAGTGGGCAGTGGTTATTAAGGCAATATTCATGCCTGTTATTTACCTCTATTACTCAGGTTGAACTGCCGTTTAATAACCAGTTTAAGCAATGTGATTAGCCTCTAATAATCGGAATAAGCAATTTATTAGTACAAAAAGCGATCGTATAATCCCCGGCGTTACATTACGAGGTTATTATGGTCGAACAAGAGTTGATTAACTGGAAAGAGTTTATTGAAGCTATGTTGCGCCGCTAGGCAAAACCAAAACTCAATAAATGACATCATCCAGGTTTGCAAGTTTGTTATACATTCTTTCACCCGGGTAGAAAATATAAAAGGGCGCTAATAATCATTAGCGCCCTTTTTATTTTTATCAGCATCCTTGCTGATAAAGAACCGTATATTTATTTCTGATCTTCAGACGTAGACTCGATTTGCGCCTCGGCCATATCTGCCATCAGTGTATTCGTCGGTTTTCCTGGAAAACGACGGCGCACGAGTACGAAGAACAATGGGACGAAGAAAATAGCCAATATCGTCGCCGACAGCATACCGCCGATAACCCCGGTGCCGACCGCATGTTGGCTACCTGAACCTGCACCGTTGCTGATTGCCATCGGTAAGACCCCAAATACAAAGGCCAGTGAAGTCATCAAAATCGGGCGCAGGCGCATTCTTGATGCCTCCAGCGTGGCTTCGACCAGTGCTTTCCCTTTGGCATTTAAATCGTTGGCAAACTCAACAATCAAAATAGCGTTCTTAGCGGACAAACCGATGATGGTCAGCATCCCCACCTGGAAGTAAACATCATTCTCCAAACCACGTAATGAAGTGGCGATAACCGCACCGATAACCCCGAGCGGTACGACCAACATCACTGAGAACGGAATCGACCAGCTTTCATAAAGCGCGGCTAGGCACAGGAACACTACCAGTAGCGAAATGGCATATAAGGCCGGTGCTTGTGAACCCGACAGGCGTTCCTGATAAGAGAGGCCAGTCCACTCCAACCCGAATCCAACCGGCAATTTGCTGACCAGTTTTTCCATCTCGTCCATAGCAGTACCGCTACTGACTCCTTTACCTGCTTCACCAACGATCTCCAGCGAGGAGTAGCCGTTATAGCGCTCCAAACGTGGGGAACCCACCTCCCAATGCGAAGTGGCGAAGGCGGAGAAGGGCACCATCGAACCTGACGCGTTACGGACATACCATTTATTGACGTCATCCGGCAGCATGCGGAAAGGTGCCGCTGCTTGCACATAGACTTTTTTCACACGGCCACGGTCAAGGAAATCATTGACATAAGTTGAGCCCCACGCGGTGCTTAGCGTATCGTTGATGGTATCAACGCTGACGCCTAAGGCTTGCGCTTTGGTCTGATCAATGTCGATTTGCAATTGCGGACTATCATCTAAACCATTGTGACGAACGCGAGAAAGCTGTGGATCTTTCGCTGCCATCTCAAGCAATTCATCACGGGCTGCCATTAATGCAGCATGTCCATGTCCGGCGTGATCTTGTAATTCCATATCAAAACCAGAAGATGTCCCCAAGCCGTTAATAGCGGGTGGACTGCTGGCAATAATTCGTGCTTCCGGGATCTTTTTGAAGGCCTGTGTCGCGCGATTGATAATATCAAACGAGCTATTGTCGCCTGCGCTGCGTTTTTCCCAAGATGCCAAACGAATAAACATACGCGCAACGTTCTGTCCGTTACCGCCAGGACCGGCACCGATAGTGGCGAATACTGACAAGACGTCTTGTTTTTCTTTAGTCAGGAAATAGTGTTCAACTTTTTCCACCACTTTTTGTGTCTGTTGCAAAGTGGAGCCAGGAGGCAACTGGATTTGCACAGTAAAGCGTCCTTGGTCTTCCTGTGGCAGGAACGATGTTGGCAGTTTGATGAACATCCAGCCCAAAGCAACCAGCAGTAATAAATAAACCAGCATATAGCGCAGACCGTGGCGCAGGACACGATTGACCCCACGTTCATAGCGATAACTGTTTTTATCAAACATGCGGTTAAACCAGCCGAAGAATCCACGTTTACCGTGATGTTCTCCTTTGGCGATAGGTTTAAGCAGGCTGGCACACAGCGCTGGAGTCAGGGTAAGCGCAACGATAACCGATAACACCATAGCGGCGACGATAGTGATCGAGAACTGACGATAAATCGCGCCGGTCGTGCCGCCGAAGAAGGCCATCGGTACAAATACCGCCGACAGTACCATGGTAATACCGACCAGTGCGCTTTGAATCTGCCCCATCGATTTACGCGTGGCTTCTCGCGGACTCAGTCCTTCTTCGCTCATTACACGCTCGACGTTCTCGACAACGACGATGGCATCATCGACCAACAGCCCGATGGCGAGCACCATTGCAAACATCGTTAGCGTATTGATGCTGTAGCCAAACTGATGCAGTACCACAAAGGTGCCGAGCAGGACTACCGGCACGGCAATAGTTGGGATCAGCGTCACCCGCAGATTCTGCAAGAAGAGGTACATCACTAAAAATACCAGCACAATTGCTTCTACCAACGTTTTGACTACGTCAGTGATGGCCGCTTTAACGAAAGGAGTACTTTCATAGGCAATCTCGGCTTTCAAACCGTGCGGGAAGTAAGGCTCTAGCTCTTTGATGCGCGCACGTACCGCGGTATCGGTTTGCAGTTCATTGGCGCCAGATGCCAGATTGATACTCATACCCGATGCCGCTTGGCCATTATAACGGCTTAGCAGAGCGTAGTTTTCCGCACCTAATCCGATAGTTGCCACTTGGCCTAGCGTCACTTGAGAGCCATCTTGATTAACTCGTAACGTGATTTTGCTAAATTGTGCCGGCGTTTCTAATTGTGATTGTGCGTTGATACTGGCATTAAGTGCCTGCATATCCACGGACGGTGCACCGCCGAGTTGTCCAACGGCAACCTGGCTGTTCTGTGATTTTATCGCGCTCACCACATCATCGGTGGTCAGGTTATAATTATTGAGCTTATTCGGGTCGAGCCAGATACGCATCGCATATTGCGAACCGTAGGCATCGATACTGCCCACGCCATCTACGCGACTCAATGGGTCCTGAATATTCGACGCAACATAGTCGGAAATATCCTGCTTATCCATGCTGCCATCGGTAGAAACAAATGCCACCATCATTAAGCTGGTATCACCGGTTTTAGTAACCGTAATTCCTTGTGATTGTACCGCTTGAGGCAGACGTTTCATCGCTTGTTGCAACTGATTTTGTACTTGTTGCAGCGCTTCATCTGGGTTGGAGCCAGCAATAAAACTAAGGTTAATCTGTGATTTACCATCGTTGCTACTTTGCGATGACATATACATCAGATTATCCAAGCCAGTCATATTCTGCTCGATAATCTGCGTCACGGTGTTTTCCACCGTTTTCGCCGACGCGCCAGGATATTGCGCAGTAATACGCACATTAGGTGGGGCTAGCTGTGGGTACTGTTCGACAGGTAACGAGTGAATCGCTAACAGGCCGGACAGAGAAACAATGATCGCGAGAACCCATGCAAAAATGGGGCGATCGATAAAAAAGTTAGCCATGCGTCAACAACCTCGTTATCACTCAAACAGGATAATTAAATAAAGCGATGAACCGGAATTAAATATTATTGTGGTTAAGGAAACCTTAGATTCTTGGCATTGACAGTGCACAAGTCAGAATGATCGCCCAACTCTATGCACTTTACTTGGTTAGCGTAAGAACAACGTGAAGAAAAAAAGGAGATGATGTAAAAAACCGCCGTGATGCCTTCTGGGGGAAGAAATCAGTCATTGTTGGTCACTCCCACTGCGTGAGTGGTTATCTTTCAATATATTGATAATAAAGGATTAAATTGAAATTAATTCGAGTGATGGCCTGAAGCAGAGCGGAAAGCATATGTGCTATGTTTATGCACTGCGTCTAAGTTCAGGCCATTGGGGCAGGTTAAATAATGGTTAGTTGCTGATTATTTGTGGTCAAAAAATAATATTGTCGCGGCAATTCGTGAATGAACGCCCAGTTTTCGTAACAAATTACGGATATGAACTTTGACAGTTTCTTCGGAAATACTCAGTTCATTAGCGACTTGCTTATTTGATAGCCCTTTGGCAACTTCACCGAGTACGTTTTTTTCACGATTAGTGAGGAGGTCCATCGGGTTTGATTTTATCTCATGGCAATTTAGCGTGTCGCTCACTCTGTCACTGAGTTTATTTTGGCCTAATACGACTTGTGATATTTGCTCAAAAAGCTGCTCAGGCGAGCTATCTTTGAACAAATAATCATTGGCACCGGCGCCCATCATTTTCACAATGTCATCCGGGTTATCTGAATCGGTAAATACGATGATTTTGACTTTGCTATCTCGCTTACGTAGCGAGTTAAGCATCTCAAGTCCTGATATATCATGCATATTGCTACCGAGAATGATTATATCAAGTGGTAAGTGGCTAGCGTTAATGAGGGCATCGTTTCCGCTGTCAGCCTCTGCTGCGATATCAAACTGTGGGTTACGAGTTAACAACTGGCGTATACCACGACGCATTAATGGATGTGCATCAACGATCATCACTCTAAAGCTTTGTTTCATCACTTGTACTGCTCCTTTAATTGGTACTATCCCTTCCTAGAGAATGTGAACTGCTAACCCTTATACGATATGACTGAATCGCAAAAATCACTCAATAGCATCGTTATTGAATAGCAATGTTACTGAATAAACTTTGTTTTTCGCTGCTTAAGGGTTCTATCATTGCGCAATGACGACCTGATTGGAGATGAGCCGTGCACGACAAGATAGAAATCATTAAAAACCAGTTACTATCAGATAATTGGTTTGTACTGCGTAACTATACCTATGATCTCATTAAAAAAGATGGTTCGACCATACGACATAAACGTGAAGTTTACGATCGCGGTAATGGCGCGACCATCTTGCTTTACAACCGCGCGAAAAAAACGGTTTTGTTAATTAACCAATTCCGTCTTGCTACTTATGTTAACGGAAACACCAGCGGTATGTTACTCGAAACTTGTGCCGGTTTACTTGATCACGACACGCCAGAAGACTGTATTCGCAAAGAAGCTATTGAGGAAACAGGTTTTGCCGTTGGTGAGGTTGAAAAACTGTTCCAATTATACATGTCTCCGGGTGGCGTCACCGAAATTCTGCACTTTTTTGCCGCAGAATATCATGAAGATCAACGCAAAAATGCTGGTGGCGGCGTGGAAGATGAAGATATTGATGTTATCGAGTTGCCTTTTACCGACGCTTTGGCAATGGTAAAAAGCGGTGAAATTACTGATGGTAAGACGGTGATATTACTACAATATGCGCAGACTCAGGGCTGGATGGCCTAAGCATTGATGTTGATGATTATTATCCGGTTTTAGCCAAACTGGATAATAACCTTGTTTTTTGTGTAACAAATTATTGGCAAGCAATCTACCGACGCGTGCATCGGCCTAAACGCAGTATTTATGTGTCTGGTATTTATTGCTTTGGTAATACCAATGCCACCCCGCCGGGATGTTGTTCAATATAGTTCCAGGGCAATACTGACCAGCTGATATTTTCACAAACACGCATTGCTCTGGCAAACGCGGGGACCACCATTAACCCTTTAGGGGTAAAGTACCAATTAGGGTAGTACCAAATTTCATCATCACGGTAATCACAATCATTATCTCTTCTATTTTTCTGCATTTTATCTGGATACAACAGATTTAGCGTTGAAATCAGTGATGAAGCAAATCTCTTTTCCCGGTAGCTCAGATAGGTTTCAAAGCTTACATTGTTGGCTTCTTTATTATCGCGATTGCCATTATATAAATCGCTTTCTGCGCCATATGAGTAATGAAATGGTTTCTCTTTCCCAACCCAAAATACATCCTCTAACGCTAAATGTTTGCCGGTTTGTGCATTAAGGTTAAGTGAGGAATCACTCATATCAGGGTGCGCACCGCCGCAGTCATATTCAGTAATTACTTTGGCACTGATAACCGCAGAGGAAATGAATTCTGGGGTAACTGTTTGTTTGAAAACAGCTTTAGAAAAACGACTCGCGCTGAGCATACAGCTATGATAATTAATCACTTCCTGCATCATCCGCGCTTTTAGCTGGTTATTTAACAGCGCGAGTTGAGCATCGGGAAAGCCGGAGACTAAAGTAAATAAAGCAATCTTAGACTGGGGTTCATGCCACCATTGCAGCTTATAACCCATGAATGTTTGTATTTTGCCGGGCACCAGTGGCAAATCACTTACCCGTAAATACTCATAAGGATCGTTTTGCAGAAGTCTATCCAAATAAGTGCCATTCTGGCTTGGTAAGAGTGACACAGGCATGAGATGTAACGGCAATATCTTCCCTTGCGTATCCGTCCAACTCCCTTGCCAGCCTGAATAGCCGTCCGGTTGTAACATTAACGTTGGGCGTGGTGAGTCATTTAAGTTATCGGTACCTTCTTTTAAAATAAGCGCTTTGCCATCCATTGCGCCGTTGAGCGGTAAATCCATTTTGTATTTTTGATAAAAATAGCGCCCTGTTATTGCCTCTGGCCGATTGAAATTTAATTCAAAGACCACCGCCGCGGAACCTAAGGTGCCACGAAATACGGCCAGCGGAGATTCTGCCCACGCTGATAGCGAAGCAAGGAGCAATAGCAACAGGGTTAGCTTCAGCTTTAATTGACTAAAAATGAGAGATACCCCTCTTACCATCCATCGACGCCTTTTAACGAATTCACGCAGTATTTCTTCACAGAATATCAGTCCTTTGTGTTGGTAAGCGTTTAACAGAGCAACAAAACGTGTGCGGAATGTCATATTCGTCATACTTACTGCGGTCAGCGTTGCCAGTGGCCTCACTATTTTGAATAGCTTTAGGGGTTGGCATACTCAAATTGCTGGTATTCCTTTCTCATTACAGATAAATAAATGATGATTTCTAACCACTTCCTTTGTGCCGATTGCGGTAATATTAGGAAGATTATTCCGCAAAAGAGCCGAGTGTGATGAGACTTTATTGGATAACTGCCCCTTTGCTGCTGATGGTTTCCTTACTAGGAAATCGCCTCCATGCTGAGCCGTTACAACGGGTTTACACGGATTGGCAGCTCAGTTGCGATAACATTAATCGTTGTCTGGTGCGCAGTACGCAGGACAGTCAGGGATTGGTGTTACAACTCTATCGGGAAGCCGGTCCGGAAGGTAAAACCAGTCTGACGATTGATTATCAAAAAAATAATGATGAGCAATTAATGGATGCGGTTTTGGCTAATCACTTAACACTCAACGGGAAACCGCTGAATTTTAACCGCCGCGAATGGGAAATCAGTAAAAGGCATATCAGCAGTAATAATCATCTGGTCATCGGTGATTTTATTGCCAATATCCGTGATGCCAACCAATTACAATTGAGCGGCAAACTCGATTCGCAACAAACGATTCACCCCACGCTTTCTTTGAAGGGATTAAAAGCCGCGTTGCTGGCAATTGATGAACAGCAAGGCCGCATTGGTACTAAGAGCGCATGGAGCGGGCGAGGGAATAAGCCGGTGAACAGCGTTCCTGCGGCACTTACAGCACCACTGCTTGTTCGTTTTAATGCACCACACCCGCTTAACGAAGGGGAAATCTCAGCCATTACCCAAAGTATGGCGACCAGTATTGATAATAATGATTGCAGCCTGGAACAGTCTGAACGAGAAGTGCATCTCTATGCGTTAAGCAATGATAAGGCGCTGATGACAATCGATTGTGATATGGGTGCTTACAATCAATTTATGCTGGCTTTCAGCGTTTCGCGGCAGCCGCCTTATAAATCGGCAGCTTTACAGTTAACCTTGCCGTTCAAGCTTGGCGATGATGATAGCGCACCAGAGTTGATTAATGCCGATTACGATCCGAAAACTGGCGAACTCTCCACCTTAGATAAAGGACGAGGGTTAGGGGATTGCGGGGTATCAACTCGCTGGGTATTTGATGGATCGGCTTTTCGTTTAGCCTCTTATACCTCGGAGCCAAGCTGCGATGGATTCAGCCGCGATGGGCAATGGCCAGTATTATGGGTAACGAAAAAGCCCTAAGCGTTTTTACCGTCAATTCAAATACGGCGTCTCTCGCATAACAAGATTCAATTATTGCCAGAGACGCCGTTATTAGGTTACATCAATATCAGTATCGTATGTTCTTATGGCAACTTACTTGCCATCCCACACTTTCAAGTTGGCATCACGGGTTTGCAACTGCTGCTCTGGGGTAAGTTTGTTATAACCTGCCGCCAATCCACTTTCCCAATCACCGTACAGTGGGTTAGGCAACACAATAAACTGCGTGCCGAACAGCTTGTGGTTCTGGTTCACAAAGTCACGACGCTCTACGTTACCTTTATGGTAAGTCGCTGCACCGAAGTCATTCAGGTTGTCACCTAAATACAACACCACATTGTAGCCTTCGGCCTTAATGGCATCGAAGCGCGCCTGTTTATTAGAGCTGCCGGTATTTAGACGCACGGTTTTTTCCGTTACGTT
The DNA here is from genome assembly GCF_049319665.1 of Rouxiella sp. Mn2063. Classification (NCBI taxonomy): domain Bacteria; kingdom Pseudomonadati; phylum Pseudomonadota; class Gammaproteobacteria; order Enterobacterales; family Yersiniaceae; genus Rouxiella; species Rouxiella sp. Mn2063. The sequence continues at coordinate 151,812 of NZ_JBMOUD010000010.1, forward strand.
CGGGAAGCCTAAGCGTTGCAGATTGGCAACTGTCGCAGCGTAGTCTTTTTGGTCACGGTTTGAGACATAGAATATGGTGCCGTCATGGCTATCAACATAACGAGCAAAATCAACTGCGCCTGGGATAGCAGTGGCTTGTTTAGCCTGCACCCATCTTGACCAGCTTTCGCTATCGAAAGGCTTACCTGCTTTAACCTGCCATGCGCTATAGGCGCTGTTGTTGATCATGGTTTCGTCGAGATCGACGATCACCGCTTTTGGTTTACCCGTTAACGACGCCGCATGGTCAAAGGCTTGAGTGGCGATGCTGAAAGATTGATAAGTCAACGCTTGATACTCGCCAGATTGCTGGAACCAGTTCAACGCCATGACGGTTTGTTGGTTTAGCTGGGCCTGCGCATCTTGCTTGTTCTGTTGCGCGCAACCGGTGAGTGCCAGTAGAACTAAGGCACTGACGCTATAAAGTGAAACTTTTTTCATGACTTTCTTCACCCTTTCTCATTATGGTTAGAAGATCAACAATGATCCCTGTTGTATTTCGACATGCTGTTTAGCAGCACATTATGACAAAAGCCATAAAACTTTAGCAGATTCAGCAAATTGAGAAAGCTGGAAATGGTAAAAATCCGAGAACGAACGGATTTATCCCCAAAATCATTGCCCTGCAATTTGAAGTATGACGGGTATAGACGTAAAAAAGCCGGGAGGATGAATCCCGGCAAAACAACACAATGAATGTTTATAAACTAGACGAGGGTAATAACAGCTTAGAACTGGTAAACCAGACCTACAGCAACGATGTTATCGCTGTTCAGGCCCAAGGTATTGTTAGAACCTAAACGGTTGATTTGATAATCAACGAAGGTCGACATGTTTTTGTTGAAGTAGTAATAGGTTGCTACGTCAATGTATTTGGTCAGGTTAGCATTGCCCACGCCTTCGATATCTTTCGCTTTGGTCTGCACGTAGCCCAAAGATGGACGCAGGCCGAAGTCGAATTGATATTGCGCAATGGCTTCGAAGGTCTGAGTTTTGTTCGCATAACCGCTGACTGAGCTTGTTGTCAGGCTTGAAGCACCAGCAGGGACAGATACCGGCAGCATATTACGTGTTTCAGCATAGATGGTTGCCAGGTAAACGCCGTTGTTGTCATATTTCAGACCGCCGGTCCAAGCTTCAGCTTTGCTGCCTTGGCCAATTGCGGATTGTTGTTGGCTCAGAGTACGGTTAGATGATGCGTAAGCACCCGCAGCCGTGAAACCAGCGCCAAGATCGTAGCTTGAAGATAAGGAGAAACCATCGCCATTAGCCGCTTTGGCTGCACGACCGTTACTTCCGGTAGTGTCTTGGTTTTTGCCTTGGTATTGCAGGGCGATATTCAGGCCATCAACCAAACCGAAGAAGCCACGGTTACGGTAAGTTGCCAAGCCGTTAGCACGACCAGTCATGAAGCGGTCAGCTTTGGTGTAACCGTCACCACCAAATTCTGGCATAACGTCGGTGAAGGATTCAACGTCGTACAGTGTGCCGTAGTTACGGCCGTAGTCGAATGAACCATATTGACCGAATTTCAGACCAGCAAAGCCCAGACGGGTTTTAGTGCCAGAACCCGCAGTACCTTGTGATTCTGCGGCGTTATCAGCAACCTGATATTCCCATTGACCGTAACCGGTCATCAGGTCGTTAATTTTTGTTTGGCCTTTAAAACCGAAACGCACGTAGCTTTGGTCGCCATCGTTGGCGTTTGAGCTAGAGAAATAATGTTCGGCTTTCACTTTTCCATATAGATCAAGCTGGTTTCCGTCTTTGTTATAGATTTCTGCTGCTTGTGCGCCGGAGGCAATGATTAATGATGGAACTAAGATCGCCAAAATATTGAGTTTCATGTTTTAAATGCCCTGAATTTTAGTATGAAAGATCGTTGCTATCATGTGTGTGCTGGTGGTCTAAGGTGGACCTCAAATTTTCACAGCGATGGGATTTTTACCGTATCTTTGTTATCGATTTATGACAGTTCGAAATAACTCTCCTTTTTATCCTCATAATCCCTTGACGTTTGTTGAAGAAAAAACCAAAGGTATTTTGTTGGCTGACGCAGAGGAATGTCTGTGGGACAATGGCGGCCACACTTCGTATAGATAAGAGATGCATGGCGCTGTCTTTTGCAGTAAAAGAACAAATCAGTCAGTGGTATAAGGCGTTACAACAACAAATCCCTGATTTTATTTCGCGAGCTCCGCAGCGGCAGATGATTGCCGAGGTGGCTAAAGCGTTTTCTGGTGACAGTGCGCGACATTTAGCCATTGAAGCACCGACAGGTGTCGGTAAAACGTTGTCATACCTTATCCCCGGTATTGCAGTCAGTCGTGCCGAGGAGAAGCCACTCATTGTCAGCACCGCCAACGTTGCGTTGCAGGATCAGATTTACAGTAAAGATTTACCGCTGCTGAAAAAAATCATTCCCGATCTTAAATTTACCGGGGCTTTTGGCCGTGGCCGTTACGTGTGCCCACGTAATCTGGCTGCTATGACCAATGAGAATTCTCAAGGTGATTTAGGATTATTTTTGGGTGATGAATTGGCTCCTTCCAACGGTGAAGAGCATCAGTTATGCAAAACATTGGAAGGCGCTCTCACACGTTATCAATGGGACGGGCTGCGCGATCACTACCCACAAACTATCCAAGATCCGCTGTGGCTGAAGATAAGCACCGATAAAGCCAATTGCTTATCACGCAACTGCCATTACTTTCGCGAATGCCCTTATTTTGTCGCGAGAAAAGAGATTGAAAGCGCGGATGTGGTGGTAACTAACCACGCATTAGTGATGGCGGCACTGGAATCTGAATCGGTATTACCGCCAGCCAAAGATTTGTTATTAGTGCTCGATGAAGGCCATCATCTGCCGGAAGTGGCGCGTGACGCGTTGGAAGTGGACGCCGAGATCACCGCAGTATGGAATCATCTGCAGTTGGATAATTTTGTTCGCCAAATCGAACAATGCCTGGCGTTGTTCACGCCGAAAAATCCACCGCCATTGGCCAATGCTGAGCGTTTACACAACCATTGCGCTGAAATGCGCGAATTGCTGTTGCTGATAGAGCAGCAGGTCACACTTTACTTACCTGCTGAACAACCTGATGCGGAATATCGTTTTGAAATGGGGCACCTGCCTGCCGAGTTGCTAGAGCTGTGTGCCCGACTGTTTAAGCTAACGGATGGGTTGCGCAGCCTGGCCGAATTTATGCTTAATGATCTCAGCGAAAAAACCGGAAAACATGATGTGATGCGCTTACATCGTGCCATTTTGCAGATGAGCAGAATGTTGGGTTATCTGGAAACCATGAGTAAATTATGGCGATTAGCGGCAATGGATAAATCGTCTAATGCGCCAATAGGTAAATGGGTTTCTCGCGCCTATTTTGATAACCAGACTCACCTGATGTTCCACTGTGCCGGGTTACGGGTCAGCGATCAGCTGGAAAAAATGCTCTGGCGCAAAGTGCCGCATGTGGTGCTGACATCGGCAACGTTGCGCTCTTTAAACAGCTTTTCCCGCTTGCAGGAATTGAGCGGCCTAACGGAAAAAGCAGGCGATCGTTTTATTAGCCTCGATTCGCCGTTTAATCATATCGATCAGGGGAAACTGGTGCTTCCGCAGATGAAGCATGAACCACTGATGGCTAATGAAGCAGCACATATCGCCGAGATGGCAGAGTTTTTCCGTGCCGAACTGGCCGAGGCAAAGCACTTGGGCTTATTGGTGCTGTTTGCCAGCAACCGCGCGCTGCAGCAATTTGTCGAACTGATGCCGGATTTGCGTTTAATGCTGTTAGTACAAGGCGACCAGCCTCGCTATCGTCTGGTAGAAGAACATCGTAAACGGGTTGAAGCCGGTAAAGTTAGCGTGTTGATTGGTTTGCAGTCTTTCGCCGAAGGGTTGGATTTGAAAGGGGAGTTGTTGACTCAGGTTCATATCCACAAAATTGCCTTCCCGCCGATCGACAGCCCGGTAATTCTTACCGAAGGAGAATGGTTGAAAACCCTCAAACGTTATCCTTTTGAAGTGCAGAGCTTGCCTAGCGCCTCATTCAACTTAATCCAGCAAGTAGGGCGGCTGATCCGTAGTCATCAATGCCATGGCGAAATCGTTATCTACGACCGTCGTTTGCTGACTAAAAACTATGGCTCTCGGCTGTTGGCCGCTTTGCCCGTTTTCCCGATTGAACAACGTGAAATGCCCGAGGCGGGTAAATATGTTGCGGTAAAACTGGCGAAAACGGTGGTCAAAAAAAGCGGGCGTAAGCGTACAACTCGGCGCTAGAGTAATATGATTATCGAGGGATAAATATATCTCTCATCAACCTTGAGAACAGAATGTATTCTGTCTCTTAAAGTATGATGAGTTTTTATCCCTCGATTATTTTATTATTTCACTATTAATTTGGCAGATAACCTGCTTCTGCCTTAATGTCTTCTATTGATGACATGCAAATCCAATGGCAGTATTGATTGATTTTATTTTTATCCAAGATGTCTGGAGAAATATAGTCATATTTCCCATCCCGGTAGTCAAATTTAGAAAAATAATCAGTGGTATGTACGCCATGAATGTGAAGGGTGAGGGTATCAATATCCTGCTCATTATTACTTTCTATATCCAATATGCGCTCGCGCCCATTTTGTAAAAAATCCCCCCATCTTTCATTTGCCGTAATTTCTGCGGCATACATGGTTGTTACTCCGCGGCACCAGTGTGGCCACTCTCCCCAGTTTGCAGGATCGGTTCCAAATTCCTGCATCAGCACGCGGCTCCAATGAAGTTGTCGTTGTAAGAAATCGATAACAAGTTCAGAGCTTGCCATGATCGAATGGCCACAGCCAAATCTATGATGATGTTTAACCCGGTGTTTCTCACAAAATAGGAGCATATTCTTTTTGAAATCATCACTGAAATAATAGTTTCCGCGGCCATGTACAGGAAAATTAGGCTTAAACGATGCCAGATTTTTTGTTAAAAAAACATCGGCATCAGTACGCAATAGATAGTCGTAATGGCGCGCAACTTTGCTCACTTCATCGCCAGTCAGACAACCAATTGAGTTGATAAAATGGTAATCCTTAAAAAGAGGGTCAGTATGGGATGTTGGTAAACAAGGAATAAGAACGACGCCGGCTTCTTTAGGTAATTTCTCCGTTATTTCTGGATGGTGAACAACAATAAGATCGGAGGTACGCCAACAACCGCTGTAAATCCAGCTTTTATAGAGCCAGGAAAAGTCTTCTAACATTTTTTTTGAGCTATCAATATAAGTCATAATTCCGAGTGATTTTTTCTCTTTCACTATCTTACTTCTCCATGTAATTGAGTCGAAATGAGCTATTTAGTTTTTATATTTTATCATGCGATGATTTTTTATAATGAGTAGATTCGCTTCGCCGATGTTTATATTAGGAATTTAGCCCGGTACTTTTTCTTAAAGCACGAATTTGCAGATGTCTTATAGGAGGAGTGATTTAAATGATATTGATATGTGTTATGAAACTGGCGGCAAAATAATTAAAATATTTCATTTTCATATTGTGAAAATGTTCCCTTGTTAAGTTCTCGAGCCTTCAGGCTGAAAAATTGATTGTTACAGCAAATAATGTATAAGTTATCTCATCGTATTGGCTGCTAAAAGGAAGGTCTGGTGTACTCACCTCAATCATTTTCTCTGGATGAGATTAGCGCGCAATCGGAGCTGATCTCTCGCTATCCACTTGGGTTACTTATCTCCAATACCCCGCAGGGAATAGAAGCCAATCCGCTGCCTTTTTTGGTGGATGTCGATACTCATGGCGTGATGACTTTGCGGGCTCATTTCTCCAAAGCCAACACGCATTGGCAGTCGCTGTGCGACAACCCTGAATGCTTGGTCGTTTTTCAAGGTGAGCAGGGTTATATCTCGCCATCGTGGTATGCCTCAAAAGTACCAAGCGGGGGTAAAGTTGTACCGACCTGGAATTACGCGACCGTACAGGTTAGTGCTACGGCAAAAATTATTGATGATCCTCAGTGGCTGCGCACTCTGCTAGAAAGGCTCACTCATTTACATGAAGGCCAGCGGCCTGAGCCTTGGCAAATTAGTGATGCGCCGGATAATTTTATTGCCTCAATGTTAAAAGGTATTGTAGGTATCGAGTTAGTCGCGCATCGGGTGGTGGGAAAAGCCAAGCTAGGACAGAACCGTTCTGCCGAGGATGTTGCAGGTGCAGCTAAGGGCTTGTACGAGTCTGAAGGGCAAAATAGTCCGCTTGCTAGTGCAATGAAAAAAGCCAAAGACCTGCTTTGATAATAGCGACGGCATTACTCAATGAGTATGCTTAGCAAGTTCTTATTTATAGAGTCAGCCACAATGGATTACACCAAAATAATTAAAGAAGTCGGGCGTGGAAAAAATCACGCCCGCGATCTCGATTTTGAACAATCGCTTGAGCTGTATCGTTTGATGCTGGCTGGAGAAGTCCCTGATTTACAACTCGGTGGGCTATTGATCGCCTTGCGTATTAAAGGCGAATCAGAGCAGGAGATGCTTGGTTTCTATAAAGCGATGGCGGAGCAGGTTATGCGTTTGCAAGCCCCGGCTGAACAGCCAATACCGGTAGTGATCCCAAGCTACAATGGTGCACGCAAGCAGGCCAACTTAACGCCATTACTGGCTATTTTACTCAGCCGCTTAGGTTTACCGGTAGTGGTTCACGGCGTCAGCGAAGATCCGAGCCGCGTCACCACGCAGGAGATTTTTCATGCGCTTGGCATCGAGCCTGCTCTCAGTCAGCAACAGGCGCAGCAGCAACTCGATAGCGGCAATGGCCCGGTGTTTATCCCGGTATCAGTATTATGCCCAGCCATTGACCTGCAATTGCAGTTACGCTGGCAAATGGGTGTGCGTAACAGCAGCCACACGTTGGCCAAACTGATCACGCCATTTATCGACCAGCCGTCTCTACGTTTATCCAGCGTATCTCACCCAGAATATGTGCAAAAAGTTTCCTCCTTCTTCTTACAAATAGCGGGCAGGGCATTACTTTCACAAGGCACGGAAGGTGAAGTTTATGCCAACCCGCTGCGTAGCCCGGCGATTTATATGATTGCTGATGGTGAGCAGTCGATGCTGTGGGATAAACATGAGTTTACTGAGGTGACATTGCCGGGTGCCAAGGATATCGACACTACTGTGGCGTTTATCAATGATTGCTTACATGGCCGCTGTGCCATTCCACAAGCATTATTAAATCAACTGAGTTGCTGTCTGGTTGGAACCGGCGTTTGCAGCGATATCAACGAGGCAAGAGCTATCGTCGAGCAGCTATTTTAACGATATTTCATCATGGGCAATAATAGGCCAAAATCCTTTACCTCTATCAAAAGTAGGGGTAAACAAGTAAAATACGACAACTTTTAAAATGACTTCATGATTTTAATGGAATTAGTCTATCCAAAATAATTGGAATTGCGTCAAGGCGGCAAGTGAGCGTAGCCAACACAGAGGTAACTTCAAGCAGGATGGATATAAATTACTTTTAAGGATTTTGTGATGGAAACTTTGCCAAATTGCCCAAAATGTCAGTCTGAATTCACCTGGCAAGACAATGAAATGCTCAACTGCCCCGAATGTGGCCATGTCTGGTCGCTAAACGGTGAATCTGCCGCGCAAGATGACGACGTATTAGTTGTGATCGATGCTAACGGTAATACTTTAGTTGATGGCGACGCCGTCACCGTGATCAAAGACCTGAAAGTCAAAGGCAGTTCATCGATGCTGAAAATCGGCACCAAGGTGAAAGGCATCCGCCTCTGCGAAGGCGACCATAACATTGATTGCAAGATTGATGGTTTCGGGCAGATGAAACTAAAATCTGAATATGTGAAGAAGATCTAGACCGAGATTTTTGCGGTTTCTTTAAGCCAGAAGGGCTTAAAAATCCTTTTTCAAATAGTAGATTGGTGAATGTTTCGGTTTGCTCAAGCTTAACCGAGCTTGGGGCGGTTTTGTAAAACCGGGAACGGTGAATGTTTCGGTTTATCAGCGGCGGTTATCAATAGTGGTCCGTCGCCTAAACCGACCGAAGGGGCGGTAAGCGCCGCCCCTTCCGGCTTCCCGCGCTTTTTGCTACTTCAATTCTGCATCCAGCGGAGGCCATGTTTCAGGTACCACGGCGACAGGCGCAAATGTCGCTGCTCCGCAGTGCCTTCAGTCGGGATTCGGACTCGCTCAATAAACACTTCGCGATTTCTCACCACTCCTTCAGCGTCATTTCGAGCGCGCCACCGGGCATTTTTAGAATCAAAAGCTAAAACTTCCTTTTCCTTTGAACTTGATTTAAAAGTTGCCTGGCGCACTCAAAATTTCACTGACGAGTGGTGGAGAGACGGCGAAGTTTTTATTGAGCAGGCTCGAACCCGAGGAAGGGATGGCGGAGCCATGAAATTTGCGCCAGTCGTGGTGGTACCTGAAACATAGTCTAATTGGAATCCAATATAACACCATGAAAAGGCGCGGGATTTTCAAGGGGAGCGCCTCTCCCCTTGAAGCGGCTTAGGCTGCAATGTCAAATTGAACACTGCATTTGAGAAGCCGAAAATTACACAGTTCCCGGTTTTACAAAACCGCCTAAATCTCGGTCCAGATTTAATAATCTATTGTATATTTTTAGAAGGATTTAAAACCATTCTGGTTTTACACTGAATCAATAAACCCCTTTATTACCCAACAGCCGAGTTTATATGAAAAAATCCCAAGCATATTTCGATGCCCTAAACCACGATTACTTGAAAATCCACCAAACCAAAGAAGAGTTGTTCTGGCAGAACTATATGGGGACGGGGGAGGAAGATGTGTCGGCTCGTTATGCGGCGGCCGAATCGGCTTATAAACGTTTTATTGCTGAGCCGAGCCGTTTGCAGGAGATTCGTGAGCTGATTAGTGAGTTGGAAGCTGAGGCATCGGCAGATAATCAACCATTATTAGATGGGCTGCGCGGCTGGTATCGCTTCTTTGATTGTAATGCGATTGAAGATCCGCAAGCGCAGGTGCTGCTTGATGAAATTATCCAGGCGGAAGCGGCGTTATTTGCGAAGAGAAAGCAGCAGCGCTTGACTCACATTAATAGCAAAGGCGAGCGGGTTAATGCGTCGCTGGGTGAGCTATTAACTAACCAGGCAAACAATGAAAACGAAGCCTATCGTCGCAGCTCACATAATGCACTACGCGAATTAGAGCAATGGCTGCTGCACAATGGCTTGTCTGAGTTAGTCGGGCTGCGTAACCGCTTTGCTCGCCAACTGGGCTATCGTAACTACTTTGATTACAAAGTGAATAAAACTGAGCGCATGTCGCCAGAGCAGTTATTCGCGATTTTAGACCGTTTTGAAGAGCAAACCCGAGAATCCAACGTCCGCAGCCTGAATGAGCTGGTGGCGAGGGAAGGGGATGCGGCGCTGATGCCGTGGAATATTCGCTTTACCAGCGCCGGTGATGTAACTCGACAATTGGACCCTTATTTCCCGTTTGCTGATTCGCTCGCGCGTTGGATCAATAGCTTCAAACGTTTGCATATTGGCTTTAACGGTGCCGAGATGCAGCTCGATTTGCTAGTGCGTGAAGGCAAATATGAGAACGGCTTTATGCATAGCCCAGTGCCGACGTTTTATGACAATGGCAAATGGGTGTCTGGGGTGATTAACTTCACCAGCCTGGCTAAGCCGGACCAAATTGGCAGCGGTGCAAGCGGGATTAATACGTTATTCCACGAAGGCGGCCATGCGGCGCATTTTGCTAATATTCGCCAGAACGCGCCTTGCTTCTCTCAAGAGTTCCCGCCGACGTCAATGGCCTATGCTGAAACACAATCAATGTTTTGCGATAGCTTGCTTGATGACGCCGACTGGCTCAAACGCTATGCCCGCAATGCACAGGGTGAGCCGGTGCCGGATGAACTGATTCAGGAAAGTATTGCCGCACGTCAGCCAATGCGTGCCTTTAATGAACGTCATATTTTACTGGTACCATATTTTGAGTGGCAACTGTATCAATGGCCGGATGAGAAACGCACGCCAGAAGCGATCACCGCTTTAGCTCGTGATGTGGAAACGCATATTCTTGGCGTCACCGGTAGCCCACGGCCGACATTAGCAATACCTCATTTATTGTCACTGGAGTCGGCCTGTTCCTATCAAGGCTATTTGCTGGCGCTGATGGCCGTTGAACAAACGCGCGCCTTCTTCTTGAAACGTGATGGCTATTTAACAGATAACCCGGCGATTGGACCAGATCTGGCGAAACATTATTGGACTCCAGGTAATAGTGTCAGCCATGACGACACGTTGCGCAGTTTGACCGGTGAAGGGTTCAATCCTGATTATCTGGCACAAAGCTGTAATCAAACCGTGGCGGCTGCCTTGCAAGAAGCACAGCAAACCATCGCTAGCGCAGCACAGCGCGAGCAGCCTGCCGCCGACTTTGATTTGCAGGTACATATCAAAGTGGTAGATGGTAAGCGAGTATTGGCGGATAACGCTGATGGCGATGAAGCAATGTGCCTGGATTTTGCTGATTTTGTTCAGCAGACTTACATGAAAAATTAAGACTCACAGCAAGTTGGGTGAGAGCAATTCCCCTCAACAGCGTGCCGTTGAGGGGAATTGAGATGAATAAAGCTATTATTGGCCTATAGCGGCATTGGTGCAGGTTTAGCCACTTATCAATACATCGTAATATGCCAGCGCTGTCGAGAGCGTCCGGCAAAGGCTTTTCGGCTAAAGCCTAGAGGTTGGCTATTGGTCTATTTTGGGGCGGAATAGATCAAAGCGCTGATCGTCAGAGATGCCGTAGTAGGTGGAGGGTCCGCCGGCGCGTAGTACGGGGTTGGCAAGAGCGGTTTGGTAGACGCCGTTGTCATCCAATAAATGTTTGTCGATATGCACGGCGATTACCTCCCCCAAGACTAACCAGGTGTCGATTTTCTCACCGCTTGCGGATTGTAATTGAATACATTGGCTGAGTTTGCATTCAAAGTTTACCGGGCTTTCTGCAACGCGACTGGCGCTTACTCGATGTCCAGCCAGTGGCGTCAGGCCTGCAAAGTCGAACTCGTCGCGGCCGTGAGCGAGCGCGATGGAGCTGGCATTCATTTTTTCTGTCAAATCCCTAGTCGTCAGATTCCAGACAAACTCGCCAGTTTCAACAATATTCATCACGCTGTCTTTCCAGCCAACGCTGGCAAAACCGATAATGGGCGGATGGTAATTAAAACAGCTAAAGAAGCTGTAAGGCGCAAGATTGCGCTGTCCTGCTTTGCTAAGTGATGAAATCCAACCAATCGGGCGCGGCCCGATGATGGCGATTAAAGGATCGTGTGCCAAACCGTGCCCATTAGCCGGTTCGTAGTAGTAGCGATCATCAGAACTCATTATTCACCTTTGCCCATCAATTAACACTCCACACTCATTCTTGGCCCAAGCTAGCATAACTGCGTTGAACTGGATGTAGCATTCTAGGCGGCATCGCGTGCTGGCGCGATAGTTAGCGCCAGTTTGTGGTATCTTACGCGGCAGAAAGTGCCAAGAGGGCGGCACTTATTATTATTGTCTTAGCATTATTGTTATCGGAGAGTCATTCAGGTGGAACAAAAGAAAATCTTCCCGCAGGAAAAAAGCGGACTTCATGCGCGAAATCGCCACCGCAGTCGCTATGACTTTCCGGCGCTTATCGCCAGCAGTCCAGAACTGGCGGAATTTGTGTTTGAAAACAAATGGGGCGATTTATCGGTCGATTTCGCTAATCCGCAAGCTGTTAAAGCCTTGAACCGTGCGTTGCTTCGCCATTTTTACCAGATCGAAAACTGGGATATCCCTGCTGATTATTTATGCCCGCCGATCCCAGGACGCGCCGATTATATCCATCATTTGGCCGATTTACTGGCAGGCAACAATGCGGGCAACGTTCCGCAAGGCAAAAATGTTGCCATTCTAGACATTGGTGTCGGTGCTAACTGTATTTACCCGATCATCGGATTGCGTGAATATGGCTGGCGTTTTACGGCGAGTGAAATTGATCCGGTATCGATGGCAGCGGCGAAGAAGATTGTTGCCAGCAATCCACAGCTCACCAACCAAGTGCGTTTCCGCCTACAGGCAAAACCTGCGCGTATTTTTGACACCATTATTCGTCATGACGAACGTTACGATGCAGTGCTGTGTAACCCGCCGTTCCATGCTTCGGCAGAAGATGCCGCTGCTGGCAGCCAGCGTAAACGTCAAAACCTTGGGCTGGAACGTCCTTGGGGAAATAAAAAAGCGGAATTGAACTTCGGTGGGCAACACAACGAATTGTGGTGCGAAGGCGGTGAAGAAGCCTTTGTGGTGCGTATGGTAGAAGAAAGTGCGGGTAAAGCCCATAACTGCCTATGGTTCACCGTGTTAATCTCTAAAAAGACCACTTTACCTCTGATTTACGAAGCACTTGAAGAAGCCGGTGCTACCGATATTCGCACTGTAGAAATGGCGCAGGGGCAAAAAGTCAGCCGCTTTGTCGCCTGGACTTTCCTGACCGTTTCTCAGCAGAAAGCCTGGGCTGGCAAGCGCTGGAATTAAGCTCATTTAACTGAAACACGCTAAAAAACCTGCTATCTCTTGCTCTGGATAGCAGGCTGAAAAAAAATTACCCCAAGAGCTTTCTTTTTTTGACTTATAAATTATGCTTAGTTGATAACAATACGATTGTTACAATAATTAATTATTTTTTTATATTTTATATAGTTGACTTCATTTAAGCGATGAAAAAGCGGTTTTTCCTTTCCAGGGGCTATCCTTAAATTTTCTAAAAAGTACTGATAACACGGTTTTGAGTCTCTCAACTGTGTTTTTCGATTAATTTAAGCCATTAAGTATAGGGTAACTGGGAATATGAATTTATTCGCTAATCAGTTTAGTACCGCATGGCGTGACAAGTTTTCCGCAATTTCTAATGCCGTACCGGTGATTGTTTTCACTCCAGAAGGTGTGGTTACAGAAGTGAATAGCTTGTTTCTAAAAGGTATGGGCTACACTCGGGAAGAAGTGATAGGTAAGCCTCACAGAATATTTTGTACGCCGGAATTTGCTGCAAGCGCCGCGTATAAAAAACATTGGAATGAGCTAAGCCACGGTAAGCCGATCAGTGGCAATATCAAACGGGTCCGTAAAGACGGCTCATTGATTTGGCTCGAAGCGACCTATGTTCCGGTATTGAATAAACAGGGAAAGGTTGCTGAGATCATCAAAATTGCCAGTGATGTCACTGAGCGTATTAATCAATCAGGCGAACACCAGGGAATTATCCAAGCACTTGACCGCTCAATGGCCTTGATTAGTTTTACTCCGGAAGGGGTTGTACTTAATGCCAACGGCAATTTCCTTAAAACTATGGGTTACTCTCTAAATGAAATTAGAGGGAAAACGCATGGATATTTCTGTCTGCCAGAATGGCGAGATTCCTCGGCATACATAGAGCATTGGCAACGTTTGAGAAATGGCGAGTTTATTTTGGGACGTTTCGAAAGGGTTAACGAAGCGGGACAGAGCGTGTGGCTGGAAGCCAGTTATAACCCGGTAATAGACGATGAAGGTCGGGTAGTGAAAATTGTTAAAATTGCCCAAGATGTGACTAAACAGATGAGGCAATTGCAACAGCAAGAAAGCATGATGATGCATGTTCATGAGTTGTCACTAAACACCGACAAAACAGCCTCTCAAGGCGTCACCATTGTCCAAAAAGCAGTGGAAGATATGCAGGAAGTCGAAGCGTTAGCCAAACGTGCCTCGGATATTATTGGCCAGCTTGGTGAAACCTCTTCTCGCATTGGCGAGATGGTCGACACTATCAGAAAAATTTCTTCGCAGACCAATCTATTAGCCATCAACGCGACTATCGAAGCCGCTCACGCAGGAGAGCAGGGCCGCGGCTTTGCTGTCGTTGCTGGAGAGGTGCGTTCTCTTGCTGACCAGTCGCGTAAAGCAGCGGTTGAGATTGATCAGCTCACGCAAAGCATTCGCGACGGTGTATTAGCCGCCATCGATGGTATGGGGAGTTGTGTCAGCCGCGCAGGCGGTGGCGTTACGCTCAGCCGCAATGCAGGGGATGTGATTAATCAGGTCAATCTCGGGATGCAAGACCTGGTCAAGATGATGGCAGAATTATCAAATGATGGGTCTGTTCATACAAGGCACTGAATCTAGACCGAGATTGGGGCGGTTTCTTTAAGCCAGAAGGGCTTAAAAATCCTTTTTCAAAACCGGGAACGGTGAATGTTTCGGCTTCTCAAATGCAGTGTTCAATGTGGCATTGCAGCCTAAGCCGCCTAAAGGACCGAGGCGCGGTCCTTTAGAATCCTGCGCCTTTTTCTCACCTCATTATTCAGTCCAGTGGAGGGCATGTTTCAGGTGCCGCAGCGATAGGCGCAAATTTCATGGCTCCGCCATTCCTTCCTCGGATTCGAGCCTACTCGCAAAACAGGCTCGCCGTCTCTCCACCACTCGTCAGTGAAATTTTGAGTGCGCCACCAACCTTGTTACGTCAAAAACTAATTTGCCTTTGCCTTTGCCTTTGCCTTTGTACTTTTTCATTTGATTTAAAAGCCGCTAAGCGCACTCAAAATTTCACCGGCAAGAGGTGAGAGACAACAGTTTTACCGTTGGCTCGACCCCGTAGCCGGGCATCCCAGATGGGATGAAATTTGCGCTATCACTGAAGCTACTGAAACATGGCCTCCGCCGGACTGGATATGGAGGTTGGAAAAGGCGCAGGATTGCGAAGGAACGCGCCTTCGTTCCTTTGCTCGGTTTCGGCTGCGGGGCCGCATTGATCACTACACTTCAAAAACCGAAATATTCACCGTTCTCGGTTTTACAAAACCGCACCAAGCTCGGTTAAGCTTGAGCAAACCGAAAAATTCACTCTTCCATATTTGAAAAAGGATTTTAAGCCATTCTGGCTTAAAGAAACCGCCCAAATCTCGGTCCAGATTTAACCTATTCGTTTGATCAGCTTTCCAAAGCTGAAACATCCGGTTTGGGCCGATGTGGCCCATCTTCCCCGTATAGTTTCATCGCCTGTTTCGGCATGGTTATGCCCGCTTTCTCAAAGTGAATCTTCACTAAGCGGTCTAACGCGTATTGTACATTCCATTGTTCTAACGCTTTGGTGCGGATCAATACCCGTACGGTGAATGACTGGTCGGCGAGGGCGACGACGCCTTGGTAGGTAGGTTCGCCGAGTAGCGATCCTCTGACGTTTTCGTCCTGCCATAGCGCCTGAACTGCTTCGGTCAGGATCGTGTTGACGTGGTCGATATCTTCATCGCGACTAACGGTATAGGCAGCACGGTACACACCGAATTCTCGCTCGTAGTTAGACAGCGTGGTGATCGACGAGTAGGGCACAATATGATAGACGCCATAGATATCGCGCAGACCAATAGAACGGATAGTCATTTGTTCCACTGTGCCGGTAATACCCATTGCGGTGACGTATTCGCCGGTGTTCATGCCGTTTTCAAATTGGATGAATACCCCGGTGATAACATCTTTCACCAGCGTTTGTGCACCGAAGCTTATCGCTAAACCCAATGCTCCGGCACCGGCTAGCAGCGGGGCGATGTTCAAACCTATCTGCGAGAGAATAATCATGATGGTAATGGTGCAAATCACAATAGCCAGCACATTACGAAATAGCGTTAGCAGCGTGCGCTCCCGGGCGCTTGGGCGATTACCGTTACTCATTTCCAGTGCTAAACGATGTTCGATGATACTGGCTAGTAATGTCCAGGAAACCACGGATAAGAACAAAATAAACAGGATGTGGGCAATGCTGCTGACGACCTTGCTGCCAGATTCAGTGATAAGCCACTGGTGAAGATTGAAAATCTTCCACGCATCAAGCAGGGATAGCGTGACGGTGAGTACCACTAAAACACGCAGTACTTTCAACCCGCCAGGAATGTAGGAGTTGATACGCTTTTGTAGGTGCGGATAGCGGCGGTTGATATCCTCGGGCAGCGTGATGCGTTTTAAAATCCATCGCGACAGCAGGCCAGAGATCACCGCGCCAAGGACAATCACTGCCAAACTTTTTACTGTGGAGGCCATCATAAAGGTCAGGCTGTCGGCGAAATCAAATTGAGATAGGAAGAACAGCACTACAAAATAGGTTACCGCTAAAATATGCCAGATATGGCCCAACGTGCGCAGAATGATGCTAAAAAATGCCAGTGAATTTTGCGCTAATCGGTTGAATTCATCGCGAATGTTTTTACGGTTATGCAAGATAAGCCAACTGGCATACAGCGTTAACGCCAGCATCACCACAAAGTTCACTATTGCCGCAGTGGGGTAGTTTATTTGGGTGGCAACGATCGGAACTACTACCATTAATCCGTAGCCAATTAGCCCGCTGACCCAAGCTAAGCGAGTGTTCCAGTAGCTTGCGGTTTTATCGCTAAGCGGGAAAGGACGTAAATAGTCAAAATTGGGTGCGAAGAGTAAACGCAATACCGCCTTAAAAAACTCAATAACCGCAAACGCACTGAGAAACAATGCCTGCTGGCGAGCAATCAGCGCGCTGCCGCCATTCACATATTGTGTAAAGAGATTCCCCGCCGCGACGGTGAGTAGCAATATGGCAATATCGATAGCGAATGCACTGATAATACTGGCCGGCAGCTGGTACCAACGGGCCTGTTTGAGACGGGCGTGATGTCCCCAGTGGCCCAGACGTTTGTAAAGCGGGCCGATGAGCATGCGTACTAGATGGAATAGGGCAAAGGTCACGAATACCGTGAGGATAAAGTATCCTGATGCATGGAAAAATCTATCAGCATCAAAAGTCTGCCGTGGGCCTGAGTCTATAGTCTTTTTGAGTGTCTGAACTTTTTGCATCACCATTGATGCGTAACTTTGACTGACATCGGCTAACTTATCGCTAAGCGATGGTATTTCAGCCTCTTTTTCGGCTGAGTTTCCTGTTGTGCTTTGTGTGGCAGTTTGTTCAGAATTGGAAGACTCTCCCGCGGCAGCACGCAGATGAGCAATGAGCTCCGCGCGTGATTTATCATCTTGCAGAATATCGGCAAGCGCGGCATAAGACGCTTTTTGCTGATTGTTATCCTGAGACGGCGCTTGTACCGTGGTTGCTGCATGAGAAAAGTCGCTGAATAGACTCAGCATAAGGATCAGAAAAGGCAAGACAAGCAGCACGGGATTTTTATGTCGTTGCGATAACGCATTCCAGTCGTTATTCGGCATTGTTCCTCACTCTTGAAACATGGGCTTATGAAAACAGCAGGTATGGCGAGTCGATTTCTGTCAAAGCAGTGATAGAAAGCGATTGATGTAAAACAGTGTAGGAAACTTATCGCGGGATGGGCAAAAAAAAGCGGATATCCGAGGATATCCGCTTTTTATGGAACAGACCTGTCTTCAAATCAGGAGACGTGTTGCAAGAACTCGCGCAGACGTTCGCTTGGCGGGTTGCTAATAAGTTCAGCCGGTGGGCCGTCTTCAGCAATACGGCCTTTGTCGATGAAGATCAGACGTGAGGCCACTTTTTCAGCAAAGCCGACTTCGTGCGTCACGATGACCATTGTCATACCTTCTTCCGCCAAGTCTTTCATTACGGTCAACACTTCGTGACGTAATTCCGGGTCAAGGGCCGAAGTTGGCTCATCAAAGAGCATCAGTTTCGGTTTCACCGCCAGCGCACGAGCGATAGCAACACGTTGCTGCTGGCCGCCTGAGAGTTCATACGGATAGTGATGACCACGTTCAGAAAGGCCAACTTTAGCCAGCAATTCCTGAGCAAGTTTGGTGGCATCTTCTTTATTCGCGCCACGTACACGAATAGGGCCAAATGCCACGTTTTCCAACGCCGTCATATGTGGGAACAAATGAAACTGCTGGAAAACCATCCCGGCTTCCTGACGGATCAGGCGGTCATCTACCTTGGGATCATTAACCTTCAAGCCATCAACGATTAAATCACCAGTGGTAATCTCTTCGAGTTTGTTAATACAGCGCAGCAGAGTGGATTTGCCTGAGCCAGATGGCCCGATAATCACCACTACTTCCCCTTGGGAAATATTCAGGTTGATATCGTGCAATACCTGAGTTTTGCCGTAGTGTTTTGAGACGTTCTTGAATTCAATCATATAATTTTCAGTTTACGTTCGAGGCGGCGCATAGCGAAGCTCAGGGCCAGCGTGATAATCAGATAAATAACGGCGACTGCACTCCAGACTTCCATCGCGCGGAAATTACCAGCGATGATTTCTTGTCCCTGACGCGTTAGTTCCGCAACGCCGATAACGATAAACAACGACGTATCTTTGATACTAACAATCCACTGGTTGCCCAATGGAGGCAGCATACGGCGCAGAGCCAAAGGCATAATGATGTAGCGCAGTGTTGCCTTGCGAGACAGACCTAAAGCCAGGCCTGCTTCACGGAAACCGTTATTAATCGACAGTACCGCACCACGAGTAATTTCCGCAATATAGGCACCAGAGTTGATCACAATGGTCACCACGGCAGCGGTGAACGGATCGATGCGCAGACCACTCACCATCATCGGCAAAGCGAAGTAAATAAACATTACCTGCACGACGATGGGGGTGCCACGAATGACTTCAATAAATACCAAGGCGATATGGTTGCTGATCCAGCCACCAAAAGCGCGCGCAAAACCGGCGACTAAACCGATAACCAAGCCGCCAACCAAGCCGAGGATCGAAATCCACAGCGTCATTTTGGCGCCTTCTAGAAGTATAGGAAGAGCGGACCACACCACGCTCCAATCAAACTGCATGAATCATTCTCCAACGAGTTAATCAATCCTGTTGCCGGTTATGTTTAACCAACAAATTATGCTACCGACAATCAGGTAATTTAATGCCGAGGGAACGGTCTCGGCATTAAATCTCTTTCTGTCACTACTTCTGTGTCACAACTTAACGGGTGCTGCCTGACTTATTTTGGCTCGCTGTCGAACCATTTTTTGTAGATTGCTGCATAGGTGCCGTTAGCACGCAGCGTTTTCAGTGCGGCGTTAACTTTGTCACGCAGCGGGCTGCCTTTCGGGAAGGCTACGCCGTAATCCTGACCTTGAACTGTAGCACCTACAGTTTTGAACTGACCGTGGCCAGCAGTTTTGATGTAGTACAGAATGTTTGGTGTATCGAACAGCACAGCATCAGCACGGCCAGTACCTAATTCCATATAAGCGCTGTCGATGTTTGGGAATTGGCGAACGTCTTTTGGCTTCAGGTTAGCAGCAAGGTAGTTAACAGAACTGGTTCCGCTTTTTACTGCCACCACTTTGCCGTTCAGGTCTTGAGCACCGGTGATGTCTTTGTTGTCTGCTTTCACCATAGTGATCAGGCCACTGGTGTAATAACCATCAGAGAAATCAACCGCTTTTGCACGTTCTGGGGTGATAGTCATCCCAGCCAAAGCAACATCCACGTTCTTAGTCTGCAATGCAGGGATGATGCCATCAAAGTCCATTGGCTTGAGGGTGTAAGACACCTTCATCTCTTTAGCCAATGCTGCCCATAAATCGATATCGAAACCGACGTATTTGTCACCTTGTTTAAACTCGAAAGGAACAAATGCAGTATCAGTCGCTACGATCAGCTTTTGTTCTGCTGCATGTGAGCTAACGGCGAAAGAGAGTGCCAATGCCGCCAAGGAAACTTTCAACAGTGATTTCATAAATGGAATATCCTTTGTAATAGGTTGGGAAAATCTGCCCCTTTTATTGTTGCGAGCATCGTTAAGCAATAAGCATGCCTGTCTTTGATTGTTACCTACATTCAAAGACTTATCTTAAATTACCGGTATTTCCTTTACCATACGAGCCTGCAATGCACTGTGATGGTGCTTTTTGCTGGGCTAAGAGTATTCTTATGGTGCAACGGGTTTTTAATTAAACAGAAAGTTGGCGAATAACAAACAGAAATTAACAATTTGCTTTTCATATTGATAACTAAAGCTAACTTTGAAAATTTTTTGAGCAAAAAACGGCCCAAAATGAGCGGGGATTTGTAGGGAAGCATGTGCAACTGTGTCGAGGGTGAAAATGGTTGCACCAATTTTGTGCATGGCGTTTGCGGCAAAAGACTGAATGGAAGATATGTGGAAAGATATGGGGCATAAAATGAATCAAGGGCCAGCAAGATGAGCGTGCTGACCCTTGATAGCGCATCATATTTTATCGAGCCGTCCCGTTGTCGGAGGCCGCGTTATCGAAAACATGCTGCGACGCTGTTGTCTTATCGCTGAGACACGCTAGGTTCTCGATGTAATTTATCGTTTTACAGAAATTACTCGATATTGGATTCGATAAACCACAGGAATTTATCTAAATCACGAGAAGCCGCAGTGAAGATATCTGCTGTATCTTCGTCTTCAACTTCAGTAACGGCTTTGCGGGTATGGTTAGCAACCACGGCATAACGTTCAGCCAGTGCTTTCAAGTGTTCTTGCACCGTGTGGATATTGGTCGGGTAGCTTTTCAGCGGGGTTTTATCGTTAACCACTTGCACTGTACCTAATGCTACGCCACCCAACTGCACTACGCGTTCGGCGATGTTATCTTGATGCTCTGTGATGGCTGCGCGAAAACCGTCTAACATTTCATGTACGGCAATGAAGTTTGCGCCACGCATATTCCAGTGAGCCTGTTTAGTAATCAGCGACAGGTCGATGTATTCGGTCACCAGGCGATTAAGTACTTTGATCGTATCGAGCTTCACACCTTCATCAACGTCGTTACGAGTGTAAAGAAGTTCAGAAGATTTCGTTTTTACCAGTTTAGCGGTACTCATGTTGATATCCTCTTAAGTTGAGTAGTTTTTACCCTTCTTTTGGGTAGTATGTCTCGAACAGTAAATTTTCAATAACGTTATGTTTTCTTAAAACACGAATTTGGTTACGGAAATAAGTATAGCAAGATTTTCTGATGTTGCCGGAAATTAATACCTATTGATTGTATTGATATAACCTACTGTGTTTTTTTGAATCTCTTTCCCTTATTTTTCTTGCGCTTTATTTCAAGGTGGAAATATGAAATAGCGTTAATGAATAACCTAAGGTCTTATAAGCTATATATCAACCCTGAAAATTAAATTGTTTTTTAATTTCTTGATTTTTATTGTTTTTATTTTCATAAATGAAAGTGTTTATCATTTTCATTACTTTTATTTTATCGATTCAATAACTGGTGCGATTATTTGAAACATATTGTGATGATATTGACGGTTTCTTGACTTTAGTCTGATAGTCGTGATTGTAGTAGATGTGAGCTGTAACCAATGATAAAAGTGGCAGGGAATATATTTCATACCCGCGCCACTCTTTAATATAAGACCTGCAATACTCAGTATTAAATCGATACTACATCGAAATCCTACCGCTGTAGAGCACCGTACCGGTCGGTTGTCCGGTGGGTGATCCGCCTTTTGGCTCTAGGCTGATAGCCAGTGTGACGCCGGATTCAGGCATATTGGCTGCCAGTGTTAGTTGCGTCGGTGACTGAGTGTCTAATAATCCCAGGGAGCGTGGTTTACCTCCTCCTGGAATCGCCCAGAGTTCGAGGCTATGGTTGGCCGATATGCCAGCGGTTTGCAGCGGCGTCAGCGTTAGACTGCGGGTACTTTTATCCGCGCTGACCACCCATTGTCCCTGATTGGCAGCACTCTGAGCGTTCGTCAGAATCGCCACTGGCACTAATGGGGCGGGTTGTACCAGCAATCTTGGCATCAGTAACAAGGCCGCTAAACCCGCAGCAATTGCCCAGCCGAGATAACGGGTCAGCGGTGTGGTGCGTTTTGCTGAAACTGTCGGGAGCGGTTCTAATGAGACAGGTAACTGACGCTGAATTTTTTTCCATACCGATGGCGGTGGTGTTATGAGTGGTAAGCTGTTGTCGAGCTGGGTGAAAGCCTCTTGCCAGCGGATAACCTCGGCCGCCAACTGCGCGTCTTGGCGCATGTGCTCTTCGAACTGCTGTCGCGCTGGGCCACGCAGCGTGCCGAGCGCATATTCTGCCGCCAGTGCGGCACGATACTCCCGTCTGTTTTTCATAGGCCCACGCAACTTTTTAAATGATCCAAGGCGCGACGGATCCAACTTTTAATCGTGCCAAGCGGTTGTTGGAGATGTTGCGACACTTCGCCGTGCGACAGCCCTTGATAATAAGCCAGCACCAGACTTTGTCGCTGTTCTGATGGCAGATGCGCCAGGCAATCGGCCAGCACTTTGGCGTCACTGTCTTGTTGTAGCTCATATAGCGGTTGATCTATAGACTCCGGCAGTTGTGCGATACCGTCATCTTCGAGTTCAAGCCATTGATTATCACTGCCGCGCAGCCAGTCAATAGCCCGGTTACGCACAATATGTGTTAGCCAGGTAATGGGGGAGCTGAGCGCAGGATTGTAAGACGAGGCCCGGTTCCACACGGTAATAAAACTGTCGTGCAGCACTTCCTCAGCCCAGGCGTGACGCCGCAGCATACGCAGCGCCACGGCAAACAGCCGGGGGGATGTCAATTTGTAGAGTTGTTCAAATGCATGACGATCGCCTTGTACTATTGCGCCCATCAGTTTTTTTTGATGGGCGAGTTCGTCATCCGAGCCGCTGTTTTTCAGCAAATTGTCATGCATCTTCCATCCCCGATGTTGCTGAGTTGCGTCTTTGAGCCGCAATGTCGATTCTCAGTATAGTCGGTTTTATTTCGGCATCAGCACAGTATCGATAACATCGATCACGCCATTTTTCTGCTGCACATCGTAGGTACTGATATTGGCCACATCACCCTTAGCATCCTGTAGTTGAATATTATGTGGGCCATTACTTATTAACCATAATGCTTGGCCATTGACCGTTTTCAGCTCGGCTTTGCCGCCACCTTTTTTCAGCAGCTTTTCTAGATCTTTCATCTCATATTTACCGGCGACAACATGATAGGTAAGGACGCTGGTGAGGGTGGCTTTGTTTTCTGGTTTTAGCAGATTATCCACGGTACCGGCGGGGAGTTTGGCGAATGCGGCATTGGTTGGAGCAAACACAGTAAAAGGCCCTTTGCTGGCGAGCGTATCCACCAGCCCGGCGGCTTTTACGGCGGCGACTAATGTTGTGTGATCTTTGGAGTTTATTGCATTCTCAACGATATTTTTTGATGGGTACATTGCAGCCCCACCGACCATCGTGGTGCCAGACATCATTGCTGCCATTGACGCAGTGCTAAACATCAGCGAAGCACACAGAGCGGTACGGATAAGCGTTTTCATGATGTAATCCTTATTTAGGTTGAGTTGATGAGGCCTAAAGCGATGAAGACTTGGCCTCACATCTCTACATACGAATCAACCGAGTGTTTTGGATGCATGAAAACGAAAAAATAATGATGATTATTTTTTAATGTGTTAATTCATTGTTTTGGTTTGATTTTTAATTATGGCGTTAGTAAAACCACGCCGGGCCGCGTGGTTTTGATTTTTCAACTTAAGGCTTCACTGGTTCCGCTTTGGTCAAAATATTGCCTTCCCACCCTTTTTGCGCGTAATTAGCCAGATGCTTGATTTGACGTACCGGCTGCTGGGCGTCGAAGTTAATCTGCCCGAGGTCTACCCAAACTTGTGAGGCGGCAAACACCGATTTGAAGTGATACTCATGATGGCTGAGATCGGCAATGGTGGTCCAGTAAGTCGCATCGCCTTTATTTTGCTCAGGGTGCTTGGTGTATTGCTCATAAACTGCTAACTCTTTTTGCTCCTCTTTGGACTCTGGGTAGCCAATAGGATCGGCAACATTGTTGACTACCGATAGGATAAATCCTTGAGCCTGATCTTTATTATCTGGCTGGGGTACGTTCTTCAAATTAAAACTGGCGCGCACAAAACGCTGATCGGGTTCTTGACCGCCGGGGATTTTCTCACGAGGAGCATTTTTATACTTTGCCCAATTGATCAGCTGCTTATCAAAAGAGGGTTGATTGGTCATTACCTGATAGCTTTTATCGTGGTAAATATTCACCTTGCCGTTATCTATCTCAATAATGGCCGAGTCACCGCTGAGGTCTTCAATGGCAATATGCTTAGTATCCGAGGCGTAATCTATCGGCATTCTCTTGGCTTCAAGCCTGACATCATTTTTAATCGCGCTAACCGCTTCGTTAACGGTCGAGAAATTATCCAAAATATAAGAGAGCCACGCGCGGCTTTCTAATACCGGTTTGTCTTTGTTGCTCGTCTGAATCTGGCTGCCGTTGGCGTAATACTGCGTGTGGCCTGCGAGGCCTTTTTCATTCATACCATCCATCGGAAATACACCATCGGCATAAATAACAACGCTGCCGTAACGTGTTTTCCATTTTGCGGCTTTCGGGTTATCACCGCCATTATGATCCACGCCTCTTGGCGTGATCACTAAAGCGGGATCGACAGGACCGAAAAAGTCCAGATTACGAGCACTGATCATATATCCGGGATAATTGTTTAAAAAAACGCGGGTACAGGCTGTGGCCTGGTCGGCCAGTATTCCCCCAGCGGCGAGACCAATCAGCAATGTGGCTACTTTGGTTTGAGATGTTTTCATGATGCGACTCCATTTGCATGAGTAAATGAACAGCCGGTGCTGTTCTATGAAATCAGTATAAGGAGCCGCATTTTTGCGCCGTTCAGATTTTGTGCCCAAATCTTGTATGGCGCTGGAGAGATGACACAGAAAGCTCATTCTTTCTGTGTCAAAAGTTGTGGTGTTTCTCTTACGAGGGACGATCGGCGGTGTTTTTTATCTCGACGGGGACAATTTTAGCTTTGCGTTGCATGGTCAACGTCGAGCCTGCGGAGGCAACAACGATGGCCGCTAGTGCCAACCACTGCATGGCTTTAAGCTCTTCGCCGAGGAAAATGATCCCGGAAAGTGCCGCGATAGCGGGTTCCAGACTCATTAACGTACCAAAGGTTTTTGCTGGCAAGCGGGTCAGCGCCATCATCTCTAACGAGTAAGGCATTGCGGAGCTGAGTAGGGCAATGGCTAATCCCAACGGCAGTACCGCCATGCTGAAGATCGAACTCTCCGCCTGAATCATGCCAACCGGGAAGAAGATTAATGCGCCAATCATTGAACCTAATGCTGCCGTGCCTGGCCCATAACTGCTGCCTGCTTTCTTACCAAAAATAATATAGACCGCCCAGCAGGCCCCAGCTATCAATGCATAGCATGCACCTAGCAGATCAACATCACTTACGCCGTGTCCAATCGGCAATAAGAAATAGAGGCCAGCAACCACCAGAATGACCCAAAGAAAATCAATCGCTCGTCGGGAGGAGAACATGGCGACAGCCAGCGGCCCGGTAAACTCCAATGCCACCGCAATACCCAGCGGAACGGTGCGAAGCGATAAATAAAAGACATAGTTCATACAACCGAGCGCCAGTCCGTAAATTAATAACGCGCGGAAGTTGCCGCCACTTATTTTTAGGCGCCAGGGTCTAAAATAGAATAAGAGAATAATGGCACCCATCCCCAGACGAAGAGCGGTAACGCCCTGCGGGCCGACGATCGGAAACAGCGATTTCGCCAGAGCGGCTCCCCCTTGTAATGAAAGCATGGCGACAAGTAATAAACAGATCGCTACTAAAGGTGAACTAGGTTTAGGGAGGGTAGCGGCAAGAGGGGCTGAATGATTTGAAGAGATAGCATCGGACTGGTTTTTCACTGTGTGGTTATCCCTTACTCAGTTTAAGCGTTATGGCTAATACATAGACATGACAATTTAATGATGTGTGTGGCGGCTTTGATAAAATGGCCGCTAGTGTAGAGGAATCTTATGACAGAAAAACGTAAAAAAAATTTTAAAATAGATCGATTCAGGCCTTTTCTTGACATTAATTGACTAAAAACCACGCGTCTTTTTAAGATTTATCTGCTAATCTAAAAAAGTTCAATAAGTTTTCCTTATATTCTTAAGTCTTAAAATTTGTTTAAAAACAATGACTTTTTATTAATTGGAAACTTTACGTTACATCATATGACGCATTGGACACCTTATATCAGGCAGAGTTTCACAACGCTTTTTGGTATATTTTCACGGTGAAGGTTTTTTGGTTCCCATTTTGAGGTGATTTATGAAAAAAATTGCGTGTCTTTCAGCATTAGCTTGCTTAGTAGCTTTAGGTTCTTCAAGTGCATTCGCTGGTACTAGCACCGTAACTGGTGGTTATGCTCAAGGTGATATGCAAGGCGTAGTGAACAAAGCTAACGGCTTCAACTTGAAATACCGTTACGAGCAAGATAGCAACCCACTGGGCGTTATCGGTTCTTTCACTTACATCACTAAGAACGCGTACAACGACGGTGACAACTACAGCAAGTCACAATACTACGGCATCACCGCTGGTCCTGCTTACCGTCTGAACGACTGGGCAAGCATCTACGGTGTTGTAGGTATTGGCTTCGGTAAATTCCAAAACAACGACAATTCAAGCTCTACCGATCTGCGTGATAAAAATTCTTCAAGCGACGTTGGCTTCTCTTACGGTGCGGGTCTGCAATTCAACCCAATCCAGAACGTTGCTCTGGACTTCTCTTATGAGCAGTCTCGTATCCGCACCACAGACGTTGGTACTTGGATCGCTGGCGTTGGTTACAGCTTCTAATTTAACAGAACAACGCGCGTCACTTGCTGACATTGCGATGATCTGAAAAATCCGCCTCAAGGGGCGGATTTTTATTTCTGACTACTGCTCACGCATTCCGCTATTGTCGATGACAATTCCAACTCAGATTCCGCTAAACCAGTTGTAGCCTTGATCCTCCCAATACCCGCCAGGATAGTCATCGGTGACAAAAATAGCGCCGATATGTTTGGCATTCTTAAAGCCCAACTTAGTTGGCATACGCAACCGTAGCGGGTAACCGAAGTCTGGTGGCAATGGTTCACCACCAAAATCCAGGGCTAAAATTGTTTGTGGATGCAGCGCCGTCGCCATATCAATACTCGAGTAGTAACGATCATCACATTTAAAACCAACATATTTCGAATTCAGATCGGCCCCAACGTGCTCAAGAAATACCTTAAGTGGCACGCCGCTCCATTGACCGATGGCACTCCATCCTTCAATACAAATTAAGCGGGTAATTTGGCTGCTCTGTGGCAAACGTTGTAATTGCTCTAATGTCCACGGAGTTTTCTTTTGTACCTTGCCAGAGACCTCAAGCCGGTAATTAGGGATATCGATTTCTGGCACATTATATTCTGGGTAGTAGGCGTTAAAGCGGAAAGGTTTGGTGATCTGATCGGCGCGATAAGTCTGTGCCAGTTTGGTACCACTAAATAACCAGCCTTGTACACGGTCATTCCAGCGCGACATCGCCCACAACACTTTATCAACCTCATCACCATCTTGCATATTACAACCTGTCAGCATCGATACCGCACCGAGCGTGAGTCCAGATCGTAAAAACAAGCGGCGTTGAATATTAACCAGTTGTTTGCGCTGGTCTGGCTCAAGTATGACTTTAGGCCGTTTAGATTTCTCAGGCATCGGTGTCACCTTCTTTTTTGCCGCCGGTTATCATGGCTGGTAGCGTTTTAGGTACCATAATCACCATGAAAACATGCACAACGACAAATAAAACAATGCCGCTCATCCCGAAAAAATGCAGGTAACGAGCAGTATCAAATCCGCCCATTAATTTTGCCAGCCAGCTTAGTTGCACCGGTTTCCACATCGATAATCCCGATAACACCATCAGTACACCGAGCAGTAATACGCCGATATACATGATTTTTTGTATCGCGTTGTAATGCCCTGATTTGTGCGGCAAACGCCAGGTCACTGCGCGTCGGATGTCTTGGCATATTGATGCTGGCGTCACCGGCAGGAAATCACGTTTAAAATGGCCGCTGCAAAATCCCCAAATGAGATAAAGCAGCCCGTTGGCGACTAAAAACCACATAATAGCCAGATGCCAGCCAATATTGCCGCCGAGCCATTCGCCGAGCGTAGCCTTTTGCGGAAAACTAAAATTATCAAATAAAGGATCGGCGTTATAGATCCCCCATCCGCTAGATACCATGCCAATCATGGCGAAGAAATTAACCCAATGAGTGAGGCGAACGGGCAAGGAGTGGGCTTTTTTATGACGCATCGTCAGCTCCTGATTAATGGGCAGAGAGTCGAGATTTTTGCTATTAACACACTGCCAGACGGGATCACTACCTTGTCCAACAGTGTGTTGGCTATCAGACTCAAATTAATTACATCGGTGGAACAACGCCGTCCTTGCCTGCGGCAATACCGCGTGCGGTTAAAGTGCCTTGAGCATCTTTGGTTGCAAATAGGACAATATGCGCACCCGCTTTCAACAGGCTGCGATCGGCTGGTGCGAGCAGTACAACCGGAACATCATCAGGCACGACAACGGTTTTCTCGCCATTTTGATATTTGACCGTTAAGGTGCGGCCATTGCTATTAACCAGTTTGCCCACGGTGCCATTGGTCATGGTATTGATTTTGCCATCGGCAGATTCAAAAGGATTAAAGCCTTCGCCGCTGCCACGCAGACTCGGCGCAAATACGTGAACTTCTAAGGCTTTGAGCGTGCCATCCGCTTGTGGAACGGCGGCAGTCCCGATGAAACTATCCGGCTGTATATCTGACATTTTCCCTTTGGTCACTTGGGTGACTTTAGTTTGCTCGGTCAACTGTACATCCAGTTTTTGTCCTTGGCGCGTAGTCACTTCGATTGACGTTGGCGTGACGGAGTCAATTGTGCCGCGCGTTGGTGAAATGGGGTGTACGGCATCAGCGGCAAACGCACCGCTCGCGAGAGTTAACGAAGAGACCAATAACGATGAAAGCAATAAGCTAGCGATACGGGAAGACCTAATCATGTTGTTCTCCAGATAGTTTGCATAGGGAAGTGTGGCGATAAATTTCTTATGTAGTTCGGGTATAACACAGCTAAATCGTGCTTATTTGGATGTGTGTCACGCTCAGAGTGGATGATGGAAAGGGTTAGGGTGATGACATTTTGATGACAATATTGTCATCAACGGTTGAGGCAAAGATTGGTAAACTTCGTGGAGTAAACCTGCTACGTAGTTTTCTTATCTATACCCTGTATCTTGAAGTTTCTTGGGTATACATGATTTTTACCCTTGTGGAGCCTGTATGCGGATACTGGTTATTGAAGATGATGTCAGCACTGGCGACTACCTGAAAAAGGGCTTGGGTGAGGCGGGTTATCGGGTCGATTTGGCCCGCAACGGCGCTGATGGCCTGTTCATGGCGCTAGAGGAGAATTACGACGCCATTATTTTGGATGTTATGTTGCCAGGATTGAATGGCTGGCAAGTGATGGAAGTCCTGCGCAAAAAAAGTGATGTGCCGGTACTGTTTTTGACCGCTCGCGATGAAGTACAGGACCGTATCCACGGGCTTGAACTAGGTGCTGATGATTATCTGGTAAAGCCTTTCTCTTTTACCGAGTTGATGTTGCGTATCCGTACTTTACTGCGTCGTGGCACGGTACGTGAAGCCGATACTTATGCGATTGCCGATCTGTATTTAGATGTGTTGCGCCGCAAAGTGACGAGAATGGAAACCGTAATTCCTTTAACCAATAAAGAATTTATGTTGCTGCATTTGCTGATGCGTCGTGAAGGCGAAGTGTTATCGCGTACCATGATCGCCTCGCAGGTCTGGGACATGAACTTTGATAGTGATACCAACGTGGTGGATGTCGCCATAAAACGTCTGCGGGCCAAAATTGACCGTGCTTTTGATGTGAAGCTGATTCATACGGTGCGTGGTATTGGCTATGTCTGTGAAGTACGTGATTATGAGTAATCTCTTCGGCAGCCAATCGCCTGGACGCGGATTATCCCTTACCCTCAGATCGGCACTGTTATTCGCCTTGCTTGCTTCTATGGTGGTCAGCGCGGTAGGGATTTATCTTTATTACGCCATGAAAGACGAGATGACGCATCGCGGCGAGGCGCAGTTGAGCGGTCGCGTGGAGTATTTCCGGCGTTTGCTCGCCAAAGATTTTCCGTTACCTGAGCTGAGCCATAATCCCAGTCTATTTGAGAATATGCTGGGTAATGAGCAGGATATTTTACGTTTCAACGTGCTAGGTCAGTCCGCTCTCATTAATGTTAATCCTTCCGGTTTGGTCTTGCCCGATATTGTGCCGGTCGTTGAAGACCAACTTATTTCAGCGAAAAGCATTCATTACCTTGATGCGCCAGACGGCACGCCGGTTATGTTTACTGCGGCGCTGGTCAAAATGCGCGATGGTTGTATCGTCAATGTATTAGCCGCGCATTTTATGAACGGTGAAGCACGCATGCTGGCAAGATTTCGTCTGGAAATCATCTCCTCAGTGGTGATTGCTTACCTACTGATTGCTGGCCTTGGTTTTGTGGTGATCCGCCGTGGATTACATCCTTTGCGCAAGATGGCCGAAGAAGCCGCAGGTATTGATCCCACTAGCTTATCAACTCGCTTGAGCACGAATAATGCGCCGCTTGAACTCCAGCAACTGATCCTCTCTTTTAATGCCATGCTTGACCGATTAGCCGATGGTTATCAGCGTTTAACTCAGTTTTCAGCCGATTTGGCCCATGAAATCCGCACGCCGGTCGGCGCGCTGATGGGGCACTGCCAGGTGGCGTTATATCAAGTCCGCACCGTCGATGAATATGAAACCTTACTGGCGAATAATATGCAGGAACTCGAGCGTATTTCTCGGATGGTGGAGAATATTCTGTTTTTAGCTCGAGCGTCGCATGCGCACTCGGTGCTGACCATTGCACCCTTGGCACTGGCTTTAGAAACGCAAAGAGTGAGTGACTATTTTGAGGGGTTAGCGGAAGAACGCGGCATCAGGTTGCATTGTCAGGGGCAAGGCACACTCTATGCCGACGCATTGTTGTTCCAGAGGGCGTTGAGTAATTTGGTTGCTAATGCAATTCATTATGGCGATGCGCAGAGCCCGGTGAATGTGTGGGTTGAACAACACAGCAGCAATATATTAATTCACGTTGATAATCACGGCACATCCATTGCGCCAGAAAAACTCGATAAGCTGTTTGACCGTTTTTATCGCGCTGACCCGTCACGCAGCGAAGGCGGGCATTCTAATGGTCTGGGGCTTTCTATTGTGCGGGCGATTATGGCGCTGCACCAAGGGCAGGTGACTGTGCAGAACCTGGCCGCTGGGAAAATACGTTTTACGCTGCATTTCCCTAATGTTGCGGTCAGGTAGATAAGTGTACTGCTAGCATATTGATTATAAATAAACCCTAAATGACTATAAAATAATCGATCATTTTTTGTTTATTTAAATAATTGATATGCAAGGGAATACATAAAATATTACATCTTAACTGAGATTAAACTCGAGAAGATAGAACGAATTATCTTTTCCACCGGTCAGAGTCAGTTACCAGAGTCTACTTACATCAATACTCAAGCTTTGGTATGTGCTGAGGATATTCCATCAGCTTATATTTTGCTAAGAGCACCTACTGACCGATGCAAAAATTAAGATTATTATCACAACAGAAGATTTCGCTTTTCATTGCACTTTATCTGGGAATTCTGCTTAATCTGCCGATCTTTTTCCGCCGTTATTCGCAACTGTATTACGACAATGCATTATCGATAGCCGTTGAAATGCTGGCGATATTTTCGCTGGTTTACTTCTTGACGCAGCTATTCTCCTTCACGGGGAAAACGCTTTATCGCCTCTTACTGAGCTTGATTGTCCTGTCGTCAACGGCGGCGGGTTATTACATGATCATGTTCAACGTCAACATCGGTTATGGCATTTTAGCCTCGGCATTAGCCAGTGATTCTATCGACCTCTCTAAAGAAGCGGTGGGCACGCATTTTATTATCTGGATAGTACTGCTGAGTTTGCCGCCCATCGTATTACTGTGGGGCAGTAAAATGCCCGGTGCGGCGCTACGTGAGACAACGCTGCGACGCGTCTCAACTAACGCCTTGTCTTTGGTTGCGGCGGCATTGTTATGCTGGGCGCCACTAAAATTGATGGGTGATGTACAGGACTCACACGATCGGATTAACAATCGCATGATGGCCAGCTATGGCGGCGTAGTGGCTGGTACTTACTCGCCTTCAAATTGGCTCTCAGCGTTCGGGTTGTTTGTTTACAGCACCTACAGCAATGCTGAGGATGCGAAAAACCTGTTTGATCCAAGTAAGCATTTCACCTACGACCCACCAAAAGATGTGAATGATCTGTATGTGGTGTTCGTGATTGGTGAAAGCGCACGCCGTGACCATATGGGAATTTACGGCTATTCCCGCGATAACACGCCAAATCTGGCGAAAGAAAAAAATCTGGCTGCGCTTCAGGGCTATTCCTGTGACACGGCGACCAAGCTCTCTTTGCGCTGCATGTTTGTACGTGAAGGGGGAACAACCGACACGCCACAACGCACCTTAAAAGAGATGAATGTTTTCTCGGTATTGAAAAATGAAGGTTTCACCTCTGACCTTTATTCAATGCAAAGTGAAGCCTGGTTCTATAACCAGACCCGAGCCGTTGACTATTCTCTACGTGAGGATATTGCCGCCGAAAAGCGTAATGTTGGCAAGCCTATCGATGACATGCTACTGATCGATGAAGTAAAAGATTCAATTACTAATCACCCGGACGGCAAGCATCTGATTATCTTGCATACCAAAGGGTCGCATTATCTTTATTCCGAGCGTTACCCGCGCAGCTTTGCCCGTTATCAGCCGGAATGTATGGGGATTGATGATTCGTGTTCGACCGAAGAGATGGTTAACGCTTACGACAACTCGCTGCTTTACACCGATTACTTCCTCGAGCAGGTGTTTAACCAACTGCGTAACCGTAATGCGATTGTGTTCTACGCCTCCGATCACGGAGAATCGATATCGCGCAATATGCATTTCCACGGCACCCCGCGTGACATTGCTCCACCGGAACAACGCGCTGTGCCCATCATGGTATGGGCATCGGACAAGTTCTTATCCAACGACGACAACCGCGTCGCCTTTAACCAGCTACAACAACTGGCTAAAGACAAAACGCCGGTATCGCACGTAAAACTGTTCGACTCGATCCTGGGCTGTATCGGCTTCACCTCCCCAGACGGCGGCATCAACCAATACCGCAACTGGTGCCACACCCCGCAAATCCCCAAAGGCTCCTGGTAAAAAGCAGTTTTACTCTGTCTGTTGACCTTGACCTTAAACAGCGCATCTTATCGGCCAAGCGAACGAATAAGGCCAGGGGAAAGCAGACAGGGATAATGAGATGGACGCTCCAGCTTTCGCGGCATCTAAGTGCCAAAATGTGAGTGTTAAAACTCAAAAAGAAG
>NZ_JBMOUD010000011.1:0-139052 GCF_049319665.1 Rouxiella sp. Mn2063
CGCCGATGGTAGTGTGGGGTCTCCCCATGTGAGAGTAGGGAACTGCCAGGCATCAAACAAAGACGAAGCCCTTCACGAAAGTGAAGGGCTTTTTCTATTGGGGGAAATAAAAATATTTCGTAGTGATCTCTCATCGAAAGCCTAATAATTCATATTATTTGCGCGATCTTGCTAACCATTCAACGATAAACCCGCCGATTTCCGGCACATTATTCAAATCAAGCGACCTGATCTGGCTATCCAACGGGATATCGCTCGCAATTGCCAAGACATGATCGTCTATTAACTCAGCCAAAGATTTTCCAGTACCATGACGATGAAGCGCTATTTTGGCGATCGGCTCATGTTTAAAGCCTTCAACCAGTATTAAATCCAGAAACTGACTATCAAAACGACTCGCCAGATACCGCAAATCGAGTTCTTTCTGTTCAGGTGTTTCGGTCATGAGTGCCCAACGGCTGCTACTTGCCACCATTGTCTGATTGGCCCCTGCTTTTCTTAGCTCGAAGCTGTCCTTTCCTGGAGTATCAACATCTACCGAATGGTGAGAGTGCTTAATAAGACCAACGCGAATACCTTGTTGACGTAAAAAAGGTATCAGCTGTTTTAATAGTGTGGTCTTGCCGGTACCACTGAAAGCAACAATACCAAGCAACGGAACAGCAGATTTCATTTGGAACCTCGCGTTAATTGCTGCCAATGGCTGACATTTTCGGGTGTATTAAGATTGGCAAAGGCTGAGGAGTTTTCGAACCGTACTTTCCGCGCGAGCTGCTGTTCAAAAAACAGCATTAGTTTTCTCTCGCCAGCATTGAGATAGTCGCTAAGCGGGGTTATTACGCGCCTGTGCAGCAAACAAAGCGTAGGATGTGCCCGGTATTCATCCTCTGCATAGGCTATAGCGGCAGTGCCTTTTTCATTCCATAAACGATCGAGCAGATTGTCGGGGAAAGCGGGAACATCGCAGGGTACAAAAGCTGTCCATTCGCTAGGACTAGCCTGCAATGCAGCTAACATTCCCGCTAACGGACCTGCATAATCAGAAGTCACATCGCCAATAACCGGATAATTCTCGGCATAGATATGTTGATTCTGATTAGCGCTAATCAATATATGACTGACTTGCGGGGCTAATCTTGCAGCAATATGTTCAAATAACGGCTGGCCATTAACCTTTACCAATCCTTTATCCTGCCCCATCCTGGATGAGCGTCCACCGGCTAAAATTACGCCGGTAATGTCAGGTTTTTCCACGGTGACTATCCCTATACTGCCTATGTTTCGACGATTGTAACGCTGAATCTTGTTATGGATCAGTTTTTACTTTTTCATTTTTCTCCTCTGCTTTCTTCGATTCATTAACCCTGTTAGCGTGTACCACTATTAAATATATAAGGACAATCATAATGAAAGATCATCGAGTTAATGAACTGATTGAATTACTGCATGCTGCCTGGAAAGAGGACGTTGATCTTAACTTACTGCAGTTTTTACAAAAATTAGCGCAAGAGAGTGGCTACCAAGGGCCGTTAGAAGCATTAAGTGATGATACGTTGATTTATCATCTTAAAATGCGCGGCAGCGATAGCTTGGCCGAAATTCCGGGTCTTAAAAAAGACTACGAAGATGATTTCAAAACCGCAATTTTGCGCGCCAGAGGTGTCATCAAGGATTGATGTAAACTTATGTGAACTTCATGCGCAGGTCTAAAATTTGGTGATACTATTTCTCACTGTTATTTTTGCTCTGCGGCCTTTCTGAATGACGTTATGAATAATTCTGCATTTAATTTCCAGGTGTTGTCTCCAGACTTGATCCTGGATGCCTTAGAGGATCTCGGGCTAATAGTCGACTCAGGGCTAACGGCGCTTAATAGCTACGAAAACCGTGTTTATCAATTTTTGGATGAGCAGCGTAAACGTTATGTTGTTAAGTTCTACCGCCCAGAGCGATGGGGCGCTTTGCAGATAAACGAAGAGCACAAGTTTTCGTACGATCTCTCCGCTTCTGACATTCCTGCGGTTGCTCCGCTCAATATCCAAGGTAATACGCTACATCACTATCAAGGATACATGTTCACTGTTTTTCCAAGTATTGGCGGTCGCCAATACGAAATGGATAACATGGATCAACTCGAATGGGTTGGACGTTTCCTTGGCCGCATTCATCAAGTTGGTAGTGAAAACCTCTTTATTGAACGTCCGACAATCAGCATCGATGAGTATCTGACCGAGCCACGTACTGTTCTAGCCAATAGCGAACTACTCCCAGTAAATCAAAAAGATGCTTTTCTACGGGTGACCGATAGCCTTATCAGTACAGTAAAAGAGTATTGGCATACTGATTGGCAGCCGTTGCGTTTACATGGTGATTGCCATCCCGGCAATATCCTCTGGCGTGATGGTCCGCTATTTGTGGATTTGGATGATGCGCGTAATGGCCCTGCGGTGCAGGATTTATGGATGCTATTGCATGGCGAACGCAGCGAGCAACTGATCCAATTAGATATTCTTCTTGAAGCCTATGGGGAATTTTCTGATTTTGATACTAAGCAATTAGCGCTAATAGAACCGTTACGGGCAATGCGAATGGTCTACTATTTAGCGTGGATAACGCGCCGCTGGCAAGACCCTGCATTCCCAAGAAGTTTTCCGTGGATGAAGGATGAAGACTTCTGGCTGAAACAATCAGCTGCATTTTCTGAGCAAATTAAGAATTTACAGGCACCACCTTTGCAGTTGATGCCAATGTACTAATTAAATAGTGAGTTAACGGTTTTAATTAAATTTAAATGGAGAACTGCTTGTTATGAAAAATCTGTTTTCAGCCAGGAAGATTATTCTGGCATTGGTTGGTATGGTATTAGCGTTTAGTGCATCAGTCGCATCGGCAGAACAATTTTCTAATGGTGCGCAGTACACTACATTAGATAAACCTGTTACTAGCGCTCCTCAAGTGCTTGAGTTCTTCTCGTTCTATTGTCCACACTGTTTCCAGTTTGAGCATGTTTGGCATGTATCTGATACTGTTCGTAAAAATCTGCCAAAAGACGTGAAGTATGTGAAATATCACGTTGAGTTCCTCGGTGGGCCAATGGGCAAAACTTTGACGCAAGCCTGGGCTGTTGCCATGGCGTTGGGCGTTGAAGATAAAGTAAGCCCGCTGATGTTTGATGCGATTCAGAAAACCCAGACTGTAAAAACGCCTGCTGATGTTCGTGACGTATTTATTCAAGCGGGTGTAACTGGTGAGCAATATGACGCAGCTTGGAATAGCTTTGTGGTGAAATCGCTGGTTGTGCAGCAGGAAAAAGCCGCAGCTGATTTTAATATCCAAGGCGTGCCATCGGTTTACGTTAATGGTAAATACCTGATTAAAAATGACGGACTTGATACCAGCTCAATGGATGCATACGTTAAGCAGTTCTCTGATGTGGTGAATTTCCTGTCACAGCAGAAATAATCTTTCCGTACTTTAAACGCCAGCGATTAGCTGGCGTTTAAATGATTCTACGTTATTAAGCTAATGCTGTTATCCATTAGAGATAAACTAGCGCACAGCCCCTCTTATATTTTTAACAACATTATTGCCGATAAAATATAAGGTCATATTTGGTGATTAGCAGCCATCTCAATAATTAATATCCACATTGACGTTTAAATTTTTATGACACGACTTTTAAGCCATTTCTATCGCTAAGTAGATGAAAGAAAGGTATATATCAAAAATAGCGATAACATTTATTGTGGTTCTATTTTTTATATGTACTTTTACTCACAAACTTATCCACAGGATAGATCTTGCGCTGGATCTCGCAAGATCGTCATCAATTCTGCTCCCAAGGTTCGCCTTTAGCTCCAGCTATGGCATGCTTAGGCATAGACCTTTAACGTACAAAGAAGAACTATGGCCCAGATAGCAGAAAATCCACTTATCCTGGTAGACGGTTCGTCTTACCTGTATCGCGCCTACCATGCGTTCCCTCCTCTGACCAATGCAGCTGGTGAACCTACGGGGGCGATGTATGGCGTGTTGAACATGCTGCGCAGCCTATTATTGCAATATCAGCCGAGCCACGTTGCCGTGGTATTTGACGCCAAAGGTAAAACCTTCCGCGATGAACTGTTTGCTGAATATAAATCTCATCGCCCACCGATGCCGGATGATTTGCGTGCGCAAATAGAGCCTTTGCACCAGATGGTAAAAGCAATGGGATTGCCGCTGCTGGCGGTGTCTGGCGTTGAGGCTGATGACGTGATTGGTACGCTGGCGTTGCAAGCTGAAAAAGCGGGGCATGCCGTGCTCATCAGCACCGGCGATAAAGATATGGCGCAATTGGTGACACCGGGTGTCACGTTAATCAACACCATGAATAACGCCATTCTTGGACCAGACGAAGTCGTCGAAAAATTTGGTGTGCCGCCTGAGCTTATCATCGATTTTCTGGCATTAATGGGCGACTCTTCCGACAACATTCCTGGCGTTCCGGGTGTGGGAGAGAAAACAGCACAAGCATTATTACAGGGCATCGGCGGCTTAGATGCGTTGTATGGGGATTTGGATAAAATTGCCACCTTGAGCTTCCGCGGTGCAAAAACCATGGCCGGCAAGCTAGAGCAAAATAAAGAGGTGGCTTATCTCTCTTATAAGCTGGCGACCATTAAAACCGACGTTGAACTCGATGTGACCTGTGACCAGCTTAACGTTGCACAACCTGATGATGAACAACTGCGGACGCTGTTTGATCGTTATGAGTTTAAACGCTGGCTGGCTGATATCGATGGCGGTACCTGGTT
Organism: Rouxiella sp. Mn2063; assembly: GCF_049319665.1. NCBI lineage: Bacteria > Pseudomonadati > Pseudomonadota > Gammaproteobacteria > Enterobacterales > Yersiniaceae > Rouxiella > Rouxiella sp. Mn2063. Next base: position 4,797 of record NZ_JBMOUD010000011.1, read on the forward strand.
AAGCAATAAAAAAGGTCCCGCAGTCGCGACAAAAGCGAAAGCAAGCAATGAGACAACGACTGAAACGAATGAGCCGGTAGAACGTGCACAGCTCTCGCAAGAAGGTTATGTCACCATCCTCGATCAGGACACGTTGGATCAATGGATAGACTATCTCAAAGCGTCGAAAGTATTTGCCTTTGATACAGAGACCGATGGACTGGATACACTGAGCGCTAATCTGATTGGCTTGTCGTTTGCCGTTGAAGCTGGCAAGGCTGCTTATCTGCCAGTTGCGCATGATTATCTGGATTCTCCGGTTCAACTCGATCGTGATGACGTGCTTAAGCAATTAAAGCCGCTGCTCGAAGATGCAAATCAGCTGAAAGTGGGGCAGAACCTTAAGTTTGATCGCGGTATTTTGCTGCAATATGGCATCGAATTACGCGGTATCGCCTTCGATACGATGATTGAGTCCTACGTGTTGGATAGTGTTTCAGGCCGTCATGATATGGACAGCCTGGCAGATCGCTATCTCGGACATAAAACCGTCTCTTTTGAAGAGATCGCAGGTAAAGGCAAGAATCAGTTAACTTTTAACCAGATCGCCCTGGAACAAGCCGCGCCTTACGCTGCGGAAGATGCCGATGTCACGCTGCAACTGCACCAAACGTTGTGGCCGAAAATTGAAGCTAGCGCTGAACTGACTCGCGTATTTAATGACATTGATATGCCGCTGGTGCCAATTTTGTCGCACATTGAGCGAACGGGTGTCTTGATCGATCAGGCTATTCTGGCAGCGCACTCTAAAGAGCTGGCTGTGCGTCTCACTGAGCTGGAAAATCAAGCGCATGAGCTGGCGGAAGAGCCTTTTAATCTGGCTTCAACCAAGCAATTGCAGGCGATTTTGTATGAAAAACAGAAATTGCCAGTGTTGAAGAAAACGCCGGGTGGAGCGCCATCAACCAATGAAGAAGTTTTAGCTGAGCTGGCGTTGGATTATCCGCTGCCGAAAGTGATCCTCGAATATCGTGGGCTGGCCAAGCTCAAATCTACCTATACCGATAAACTGCCGCTGATGATTAATCCGCAATCTGGCCGCGTGCATACTTCTTATCATCAAGCGGTGACGGCAACCGGACGTCTGTCATCCAGTGACCCTAACCTGCAAAACATCCCGGTACGTAATGATGAAGGACGACGCATTCGTCAGGCATTTATTGCGCCGAAGGATTACTGCATTGTTGCTGCCGACTACTCGCAAATTGAACTGCGTATCATGGCGCATTTATCGCAAGATAAAGGGCTTCTGACCGCGTTTGCTGCTGGGGAGGACATTCACCGGGCAACGGCATCAGAGGTCTTTGGTACGCCGTTGGAGAGCGTTACAGGCGAACAACGTCGTAGTGCTAAGGCGATTAACTTTGGTTTGATTTACGGCATGAGTGCATTTGGGCTGTCGCGCCAATTGAATATCCCGCGCAAAGAATCGCAGCGCTATATGGATCTCTATTTTGAGCGTTATCCTGGTGTGCTGGATTACATGGAACGTACTCGCAATCAGGCAGCAGAAAAAGGCTATGTCGAAACTTTGGATGGCCGTCGTCTTTATCTGCCAGATATCAAATCAAGCAATGCTATGCGCCGTAAAGCCGCGGAACGTGCGGCGATCAACGCACCAATGCAAGGTACCGCAGCAGATATCATCAAACGCGCGATGATTCGCGTGGCTGCATGGTTGGCGCAAAAAGATGCACCGCGTGCACGCATCATCATGCAAGTACACGATGAATTGGTCTTTGAGATCCACAAAGATGATCTTGATGTTGCTAAAGAGAAGATTCGTGATTTGATGGAGCAAAGCATGACATTGGCCGTTCCACTGAAAGTTGATGTGGGAACCGGTGAAAACTGGGATCAAGCTCACTAAGTGATGGGTGTTTAAGCAGTTTATGTAATAAAACTACGACTTATCGTGCACATAGTTAGAGTATGGTCGCATAACTCTCACTTTTTGTGTAAGTAAACTACAAAAAGTACTTTTTCCTCACAAACAAATGAGGTAAAGTGGGCGATGTAGGGTACAGAGGTAAGATGTTCTATCTTTCAGACCTTTTACTTCACGTAATCGGATTTGGCTGAATATTTTAGCCGCCCCAGGCATTTATGTCTGGGGCGTTTTTTATTGGGCTTTTGCCGAGAATCATTGCTTGTTTTGAGTAATAAACGATTCCTAGAGATAAATAAAAAGGCGACCCGCAGATCGCCTTCCCTACATCATTTAGTTTACAACGCTATCGCGTTATTCCCCGCCTAATGCGTCTTCCAACACTTCCGGTGGGATCTGGCTGAACCAGTTGTTGAGCTTATCACTAAGCTTATCAACGCCAATCTTCTTCAAAGAGGAGAAGGCTTCAACCTGGATGTCCCCCATAAAGTCTTCGACAGCATTACGCACTTGAGTCAGTTGTGCTTTACGTGCGCCAGAAGCCAGCTTGTCTGCCTTAGTTAGCAGTACCAGAACCGGCGTACCGACATCGACGGCCCATTGAATCATTTGCTGATCGAGGTCTTTCAGCGGATGGCGGATATCCATCAGCACTACTAACCCTTTCAAGCAATTACGCATCTGCAGGTATTCACCCAGCGCGCGCTGCCATTTACGTTTCATTTCTTCTGGTACTTCGGCATAACCGTAACCAGGTAAGTCCACCAAGCGAACGCCAGGCTCGACTTCAAACAGGTTGATAAGCTGAGTACGTCCAGGCGTTTTACTGGTACGCGCCAGACTTTTTTGTTGAGTTAGCGTATTCAGCGCGCTGGATTTGCCAGCATTGGAACGACCGGCAAAAGCGACTTCAATGCCTTCATCACTCGGCAGGTGGCGAATATCAGGCGCACTGATGACAAAGTGGGTCATATGATAGTTATAAGTTTGCTTAGTCAAAATGTGCGTCTCCGTGAGGCATTAATATCTGGCTGGCGATTATAGCGGCAACCGCGCTGAGATGGGATTCTGTTTTGCATCTAGATGGTGATGAAAGCTATTACCGATGGCTAGAGAGTGGGTAAAATGCCACTGCTGTGTAAGACATTTGCCATTAAAAATGAGGGTTATTTCGCTTGTTTTCATACTTTGAATGAAAATAATCAATTAAAAACAATGCGATAGTGTTTTTCTCTCTATTTATGGTTATCGATCACCGACGGGTTATCTTGAGCCTTTAACCAGATCGGGTAAAGTACTTCCTACGCGATGAATGCAAAGCACGGAGCAGGGAAGATACCGCATTCAAGGATGTTAGGAACAATCGCGCACTAGGGAAATAGGCCAGGGGGGCCGACAAAGCAAAGGAAAGACCGGGACGTTATCGCCTCACACGGAAGGTGATGTACTAAATATCCTTCGACCGAAGGAAAGAAAAAGGCAACAAGGTAACTTGTTGCCTTTTTTCTTTGCGCGCTTTCTGCTAGATTCCGCCGCAATTCTATACTATATCCAAACAACGTCGAGATGCCGCTAACAAGCTTGCATTTTGGGTCAACAGATATAAACGTACACACCTAAGAGTAGATGCTATGAACCAGCCATCGAAAGCCCCGCGCGCCAAAACCGCGACCGCTAAAACGAAGAAGAAAAGTCGTGTTGAGCTTGATATTGAAGCGCGCGAACGCAAGCGTGATAACAAGCGTCGTGGCCATAAACCAGGCTCACGTGCTAACCCTGATGCTGATAAAAATCAGACCGGTAATGCTGCAAAAAAAGCCGATCCACGTATCGGCAGTAAAAAAGCCGTACCGCTGATGGTCGAAACCGTTCTAAACAACGCGCCTAAAGCAAAAACGCCTAAGCCTAAGAAAGAAGCCAAACCGGTTCTGACACCAGAAGAAGAGTTAACGCTGCTGGAAAACGACGAACGCCTCGATTCCCTGTTGGATCTGCTCGACGATGGCAAAACGCTGAGTGCCGACGATCAATCTTATGTCGATCAGACATTGGACCGCATCGACGTTCTGATGGAGATGCTGGGCATTGAATTGGGCGACGAAGATGATGAAGACGAAGAAGCGGGTGAGAATATGTACCGCTTGCTGAAGGGAAAGGATTAGTCATAAGGGGCCGACTCATTACTTATCAAAGCATTGACTTGTGATAATAATCGTCCTAATTGTTGCATGTTTTCAACTCTGGTTGTTGGGTAAACTATGGCGCATCTCGCGGCGTAAATCACGGCTGCGTAGCCTTACCCTCGCCAGAGTGCGTCCCTTAACGATGCAGTCTGCCAGACTTCATCGCAGGAGAAAGCATGTCCACGCAGACGATAGAATGGGATCTGGCCCTGATTCAAAAATATAACTATTCCGGGCCGCGTTACACCTCTTATCCCACCGCACTGGCATTTCATCAAGGTTATGATGACGCCGCATTTAAACAGGCGGTAGAACGCTATCCCGAGCGTTATCTTTCACTGTACGTGCATATCCCTTTCTGCCATAAACTTTGCTACTTCTGCGGCTGTAATAAACTGGTTACTCGCCAGAAACACAAAGCAGAGCAATACCTCAAGGTGCTGGCACAAGAAATCATCCAACGAGCCCCCTTATTTAAAGGCCGTAAGGTCAGTCAGTTGCACTGGGGGGGCGGTACGCCGACTTATCTCGATAAAGCGCAAATCAGCCAACTGATGAGCGTGCTACGTGAGCATTTTGATTTTCAGCCTGATGCGGAAATCTCTCTTGAATTGGATCCCCGCGAGATAGAACTCGATGTATTGGATCATTTACGCCAAGAGGGATTCAATCGGCTGAGCATGGGAGTTCAGGATTTCAATAAAGAAGTTCAAATGCTGGTTAACCGCGAGCAGGATGAAGAGATTATTTTCCAACTGCTGGCACGTGCCAAAGCACTGGGCTTTCGCTCGACCAATATCGATTTGATCTATGGCCTGCCAAAACAAACGGCAGAAAGCTTCGCTTATACCTTACAGCGGGTGGCCGAGCTTAATCCCGATCGCTTAAGTGTGTTCAACTATGCGCATATGCCTGCGATGTTTGCCGCGCAGCGCAAGATCAAAGAGAGTGATCTACCTGGAGCCGAAGCGAAGCTCAATATTTTGCAGCAAACCATCGCCTCGCTAACGCAATCGGGTTATCGCTTTATCGGCATGGACCATTTTGCGCGCCCTGATGATGAGTTGGCCGTGGCGCAGCAACAAGGCAAATTGCACCGCAACTTCCAGGGCTATACCACACAAGGCGACAGCGATTTGTTAGGGCTGGGTGTGTCAGCGATTAGTATGATCGGTGATACTTACGCACAAAACGAGAAAGAGCTGAAAACTTACTACGCGCAGGTTGCCGAACAAGGCCATGCATTGTGGCGTGGTCTGGCGATGACCGAAGATGATTGTCTGCGCCGTGATGTGATCAAGTCATTGATTTGTCATTTTGAACTCGATTTTGCGCAGATAGAACAGCGTCACGGCATCGACTTTGCGGATTACTTTGCAGAGGATTTAGCGCTATTGGCACCCTTAGCCGCCGATGGGCTGGTGGAAGTTAGCGAGCAACATATTCAGGTGACGGCACGAGGCCGTTTGTTGATTCGTAATATCTGCATGTGCTTTGATATCTATCTGCGTCAGCAAGCCAGCCAGCAGCGATTTTCCCGTGTAATTTAAATAGCGCTGCAATCTCACAAAAAAATAGCCGCTGAATTCAGCGGCTATTTCATGTGGGCCTGTCAAACCAGAAGGTTACTCCATTCCCAACTCTTTGAGTTTACGCGTCAGAGTATTTCGTCCCCATCCGAGTAAACGAGCTGCTTCCTGTTTATGGCCTTGAGTATGGCGCAAAGCAGTGGTCAGTAAGGTACGTTCCATTTCTGGTTGTGCTTCTGACAATAGATTTTGATGACCGGAACGTAATGCGCGATCCGCCCATTGTGCCAACAGTGTTGCCCAACTGTCCGGCAGGCTTTGTCCATTACTTTCCGGCGCGCTGTTTTCGAACAACTCACCGGGTAAGTCCTGAATCAGCACTTCCTGGCCCGCGGCCATTACGGTTAACCAGCGGCAGGTGTTTTCCAACTGACGCACGTTACCCGGCCAAGGCAGGCGAGTCAGTGCGGTTTCTGTTTCTGGGTGCAGGTTTTTCGCTTCAACACCCAACTCTTTCGCCGCTACTTGCAAGAAGTAACGTGCTAAACGAGGGATATCTTCGCGGCGCTCGCGTAGCGGTGGTAAATGGACTCGAATAACGTTCAGGCGATGGAACAAGTCCTCACGGAACTTGCCTTCCTGCACTCGTAATTCCAGATTTTGGTGCGTAGCAGCAATAATACGCACATCCACCTTCACCGGCGCATAGCCGCCGACGCGATAGAACTGACCATCGGCCAACACGCGCAGCAACCGGGTTTGCACATCCATTGGCATATCGCCAATTTCGTCTAAGAACAGCGTGCCGTTATCTGCTTGCTCAAAGCGGCCTTGGCGAATTTGATTCGCGCCGGTAAACGCCCCTTTCTCATGACCAAAAAGTTCTGACTCAATCAGGTCTTTGGGAATAGCAGCCATATTCAGCGCGATAAAAGGTGCTTTAGCACGCGGACTGTGGCGGTGCAAAGCATGGGCAACCAGTTCTTTACCGGTACCCGATTCGCCATTGATTAATACGCTAATCGATGAGCGTGACAGACGGCCGATAATACGGAACACATCCTGCATCGCCGGCGCTTCGCCGATAATATCCGCCGTTGGGCCACTCGCAGGTTGAGAACGCGGTGGCTGTTGTTGTTCTTGATAGTGACTAATGGCACGTTCAACCAGTGCAACCGCTTCATCAATATCAAAAGGTTTAGGCAGATAATCGAACGCCCCTTGCTGATAAGCGCTGACTGCGGCGTCCAAATCAGAATGCGCGGTCATTATGATGACCGGAAGCATCGGGTGACGTTGTTTGATCTGTTTTAATAGCGCCAAACCATCCATGCCAGGCATACGAATATCTGACAGCAGTACGTCAGGGGTTTGCGTCGCAATGGCTTCTAATACGTCGTTGCCACTGTCGAAGGCAGTACAAGTCAGACCCGCTCCTGTAAGCGCTCGTTCAAGTACCCAGCGGATGGAACTATCGTCATCGACGATCCAAACTATCCCTCGTTGCATAAGAACCTCACTGGCGAATAGGCAGGTAGACCGAGAATTCGGTATGACCTGGCCAACTGTTAAATTCAACTTTACCCGAATGCTGATCAATTAAACTGCGTGCGATAGACAGGCCTAAACCTGTGCCACCTTCACGGCCGCTGACCATGGGGTAAAAAAGCGTATCCTGCAAATGGGCCGGTACACCGGGGCCGTCATCTTCAATATCGATGCGAGCCGCCAAGCGGTAGCGAACGCCGTGCAGCGTAATTTGAAAAGCAGTACGAGTTCGTAAGGTGATGGTGCCACCTTCCTCTCCCAGTGCCTGCAAAGCATTTCGGGTAATATTAAGCAGAATTTGCTCAATTTGATCCGGATCGTGCATCAGTTCCGGCAGACTCGGATCATAGTCACGTACCAGCGTCACATTGTCGGGTTTCTCCATCGAAACCAATTGGCAGACTCGCTCGGCAACCTGATGAATGCTTTGTGTTATATGCTGGCTTGGCCGTTGTGGTCCAAGTAAGCGATCGACAAGATTCCGCAATCGGTCAGCTTGTTCAATAATGACTTTGGTATATTCCAGCAGGGAAGGGTCAGGCAAAGCTTTAGATAAAAGTTGTGCCGCACCGCGTAATCCACCCAGCGGGTTTTTAATTTCATGTGCTAATCCGCGAATTAAATCGCGAGCAGCAACTTGTTGTGCATGTTGCAACTGTTCTTGACTGAGGCGACGCTGATTATCCATTGGCGCGAGTTCAATCAAAATATACCCTTCAGGTAATGCCTGAGCCGTTAGCGACATAATATGTGCCCGGCCATCGACGACTAGCGTCACTTCACTATCAGTAAAACCCTGTCCTAATTCGATGCTTTCCCGCATCAGCTCAATATTAAGCGAAAAATAACCAATCAGCTCTGGCAGAGGAGTGCCAAATAACTTACGCGAGCTTTGCGCTAATAATTGTTGAGCAGCCGGATTGGCATAATGGACGGCCAATTCGTTGTCCAACAGCAGAACGCTGTTGATTAAAGAATTGAGGATCTGCCCAGCATCGGGCAGCTTGCCTGTTGCCATACAGCAGTCTCCCGCATCTCATCGATGCAATGTAATAGCGTTATTCCGGAAAACTCACGGACCAGAGGCGTTGATAATTAGATGCGCGGTAAAAAAAGCCCATCATTGAGATGGGCTTTAACATTTCCACGGCAACAATAAACTACTCACGTAGTTTTGATGAGCCACCTTATTTTGTCGCTCATCGGATAATGCACGCAGCGTGATATTTAAGCCCGCCACGCTGCGCTGTCGTGCGTTATTAAACGCAGCTGTACGTTATTAAACGCTGTAGTACAGTTCGAACTCAACTGGGTGTGGAGTCATGCGTACGCGGTCCATCTCTTCTTTGCGCAGCGCGATGTAAGCGTTGATTGCATCGTCAGTGAATACGCCACCACGAGTCAGGAACTCACGGTCTTGATCCAATGCGTTCAATGCTTCTTCCAGTGAACCTGCAACTTTTGGAATCTCTGCATCTTCTTCTGGTGGCAAGTGGTACAAGTCTTTGTCCATTGCATCGCCAGGGTGGATCTTGTTGATAACACCATCAAGGCCAGCCATCAGCAGAGCTGCGAACGCCAGGTATGGGTTAGCCGCTGGGTCTGGGAAACGTGCTTCGATACGTACAGCTTTAGGGCTAGATACGTGTGGAATACGGATAGACGCAGAACGGTTACGTGCAGAGTAAGCCAACATAACAGGCGCTTCGTAACCTGGGACCAAACGCTTGTAAGAGTTGGTGGTTGGGTTAGCGTAGGCGTTGATAGCTTTAGCGTGTTTGATGATACCGCCGATGTAGAACAGCGCCATTTCAGACAGGTTGCCGTATTTGTCGCCAGAGAACAGGTTAGTACCGTCTTTGGACAGAGACATGTGGCAGTGCATGCCTGAACCGTTATCGCCAAACATTGGTTTTGGCATAAAGGTCGCAGTTTTACCAAATGCGTGAGCCACGTTGTGCACCACGTATTTGTAGATTTGGATTTCGTCAGCTTTTTTGGTCAGGGTGTTGAAGCGGGTTGCCACTTCGTTCTGGCCAGCAGTTGCCACTTCGTGGTGGTGAGCTTCAACAACCAGGCCCATCTCTTCCATGGTCAGACACATGGTAGAACGCAGGTCCTGAGAGGAGTCAACTGGTGGTACTGGGAAGTAACCGCCTTTCACTGCTGGACGATGGCCTTTGTTGCCGCCTTCGTATTTGGTGCTGGAGTTCCACGCACCTTCGATATCATCGATAGCAACATGAGAACCGGAGATGCTGCTGCCGAAACGAATGTCGTCAAACAGGAAGAACTCTGGCTCTGGCCCGAACAGAACGGTGTCTGCGATGCCTGAAGAGCGCAGGAAATCTTCTGCACGTTTTGCCGTTGAGCGCGGGTCACGGTCGTAACCTTGCAGCGTGGTTGGCTCAAGGATGTCACAACGAACGATCAGGGTAGTCTCTTCGTAGAACGGGTCCAGAACTGCAGTGCTCGCATCAGGCATCAGAACCATGTCTGATTCGTTAATACCTTTCCAACCGCCGATAGAAGAACCATCGAACATTTTACCTTCTTCGAAGAAGTCGGCATTTACCTGGTGGGAAGGGATGGTAACGTGCTGCTCTTTACCTTTGGTATCAGTGAAGCGTAAGTCAATAAACTTAACTTCATGTTCCTGGATCATCGTCAAAACGTGTTCAGCAGACATACTAGCTCTCCAAATTTCTCATTATCGTCGTGGAACGAATAAGCATTTAGTTAATAACAGACTTATTAGTGAATAAAAGCCCTAGTTAAAATGGCGTGTGGCTTAAACAGTTTTTCATCTCTGTGATAAGTCGCTTTTCACCCTGGCAATCTAGTAGCGAAAACTGTGCCAACTTTGTAAAAATCACGACAACCTATGCACAGAAGGGTTAAGTAGGGTAGTAAGTATGCACCATAACAGAAATCTTGCACCAAATGTGTGCTTATACTTTGCACCGAGGCACCAATTTGGTGCACCAAGATGGTTCAACGACCGATTTGCACCGCGAAAGGGATCACAAAGTAGCCATTCAAAAGTTGTTTTGCATAGATTCTTGTGAACTTGTTTAGTACCGCGGCTAATACGTGTACAATACCGCGCTATTTCTATATTTCTAAAATGCCTGAGGCAAAGCTGTGATCGAAAATTTGCGTAACATCGCCATTATTGCGCACGTTGACCATGGGAAAACTACCCTGGTTGATAAGTTGCTACAACAATCCGGTACCTTCGGAGAGCGTCAAGAAGCAACTGAGCGTGTAATGGACTCCAACGATTTGGAGAAAGAGCGTGGGATTACCATCCTCGCTAAAAACACCGCCATTAATTGGAAAGACTACCGCATCAACATCGTTGATACCCCGGGACACGCCGACTTCGGCGGCGAGGTAGAGCGCGTAATGTCTATGGTTGACTCGGTACTGCTGGTTGTCGACGCAATGGATGGCCCGATGCCGCAAACCCGTTTCGTGACCAAAAAAGCATTTGCTAATGGCCTGAAACCAATTGTGGTTATTAACAAAGTTGACCGTCCTGGCGCGCGTCCTGACTGGGTTGTGGATCAGGTATTTGACCTGTTCGTTAACCTTGATGCGACCGACGAGCAACTCGATTTCCCTATCATCTATGCTTCTGCATTGATGGGTATCGCGGGTACCGACCATACCGATATGGCCGAAGACATGACCCCGCTGTATCAGGCAATCGTTGACCACGTATCTCCACCAAAAGTAGAGATCGAAGCACCGTTCCAGATGCAAATCTCCCAGTTGGACTACAACAACTACGTAGGTGTTATCGGCATCGGCCGTATCAAACGTGGTGTTGTTAAGCCTAACCAGCAGATCACTGTTATCGACAGCGAAGGCAACACTCGCAACGGTAAAGTCGGTAAAGTTCTGACTCACATGGGTCTTGAGCGTATCGAAGCAACCTTGGCTGAAGCTGGCGACATTATCGCTATCACCGGTCTGGGCGAGCTGAACATCTCCGACACTATCTGTGATCCACAGAATGTGGAAGCGCTGCCAGCGCTGAGCGTTGATGAACCAACGGTAACCATGTACTTCAACGTCAACACCTCTCCATTCTGTGGTAAAGAAGGTAAGTACGTGACTTCACGTCAGATCCTCGACCGCTTGAACAAAGAGCTGGTGCACAACGTTGCATTGCGCGTTGACGAAACCGAAGATGCTGATGCATTCCGCGTGTCAGGCCGTGGTGAACTTCACCTGTCGGTTCTGATCGAAAACATGCGTCGTGAAGGTTTCGAGCTGGCGGTTTCCCGTCCTAAAGTTATCAACCGTAAAATCGATGGCCGCATGCAAGAGCCGTTCGAAAACGTAACTTTAGACATCGAAGAGCAGCATCAGGGTTCTGTGATGCAAGCAATGGGTGAGCGTAAAGGCGACGTTAAAGACATGATCCCTGATGGGAAAGGTCGTATCCGTCTCGATTACCTGATCCCAGCGCGTGGCCTGATTGGCTTCCGTACTGAATTCATGACTATGACTTCTGGTACCGGTCTGCTGTACTCTACCTTCAGCCACTACGACGACGTTCGTCCAGGCGAAATCGGCCAACGTCAGAACGGCGTGCTGATCTCTAACGGTCAAGGTAAAGCGGTTGCGTTTGCTCTGTTCGGTCTGCAAGACCGCGGTAAGCTGTTCCTGGGTCACGGTGCAGAAGTGTATGAAGGCCAGATCATCGGTATTCACTCACGTTCTAACGACCTGACTGTGAACTGCTTGACCGGTAAGAAGCTGACCAACATGCGTGCATCTGGTACCGACGAAGCAACTACCCTGGTTCCTGCTATCAAAATGTCTCTGGAGCAAGCTCTGGAATTCATCGATGATGACGAACTGGTAGAAGTAACGCCGACCTCTGTACGTATTCGTAAACGTCACCTGACCGAAAACGATCGTAAACGTGCTAGCCGTGGTCCTAAAGAAGGTTAATCTTCTTTCCCACTAGCAGATTTATTTAGAACAGGATGCCTCCCAAGGCGTCCTGTTTTTTTTTACACACTTCTTTATCGCAAATCTGCCTCTTCCGATAGTCTGATCTCATTTTTGCCGCTACAGTAAATTATCCACTTCTATTGCAGTCGACTTTTGCTATAGAAGAATATTTATCTCATTAATATGAGACTTATCGCGACAGTGAAATATTTATTACAACAGCAAACGCTAAGATGACGACAGCAAGAGATTCGCTACAACAGTAAAACTGCACAACTTATTTATTCGGGGAGCCTGCCATGCTGTACATTTTTGATATGGGTAATGTGATTATTGATATTGATTTTAAACGTGTACTTGGCGTTTGGAGCAATCTGAGCGGTACGCCGCTGGCAGTGTTAACTGAACGTTTCTCGATGGGCGAAGCATTCAAGCAGCATGAGCGTGGCGAGATAAGCGACGAGGAGTTTGCGCAGCGTACCTGTGATGAACTAGGCATTGCTCTGAGCTTTGAGCAATTTAGCGCTGGTTGGCAGTCAGTATTTGTGGCGCTTCGCCCTGATACGATAGCGGTTATGCAATCTTTACGCGAGCAGGGCCATCGCGTGGTCGTGCTGTCGAATACCAATAATTTGCATCTCGATCACTGGCCGACGCATTACCCTGAAGTGGCACAAAGTGCTGATACGGTTTACCTCTCTCAAGAGATGGGCGTGAGAAAGCCTGAAGCGGATATTTTCCATCGCGTGCTGGAGAAAGAAGGTTTTACTGCCGATCAAGCGGTGTTTTTTGATGATATTGCCGAGAATATCGCTGCCGCCGAGGTTCTGGGTATTAAAGGTGTGGTGGTTAAAGACCATAAAACCATACCTGAATTCTTCTCTTAAATCCCCAAAGGGCCTGATTAATCGTTGGGCCTTATATAGCCACTGACCTGCATTCACTCCGTTATTTTGGGGACATTCAAAACATCTCACCTGCGCCATAAGGATATTGTTATGACAAGGCTTATTCCGTCTGTAATTAAATCTACTGCTCGTTTTGGCCATATGTTGTTTAAGCGCGTAGATAGCGACGGAGTGACTTTGCTTGCCGGCCATTTGGCCTACGTTTCACTACTCTCCTTGGTGCCTCTGGTGACGGTAGTCTTCTCTTTATTTGCACTATTTCCGGTATTTGCAGATATTAGCGCGCAGCTTAAAAGCTTCATTTTTTCTAACTTTTTGCCTGAGACTGGCGATATTATTCAAGGCTATATCGAAAAATTTGTCGCCAATTCCAGCCGTATGACCGCTGTGGGTACTTGCGGTTTAATTGTGACCTCGTTATTGCTGATTGCTTCTGTTGATAGCGTGCTCAATAAGATTTGGAGTAGTCACGTAAAACGGCCAATTGTATTTTCATTCGCCGTCTATTGGATGGTTCTGACGCTGGGGCCTATTTTACTGGTGGCGAGTGTGGCTATCAGTTCCTACTTATTATCGTTGAATTGGATTGATGTCAGCGGCATTTACTCTTTTATCGATCGCTTGTTACGCTTGCTGCCACTGCTGATTTCTTGGGTATCATTCTGGTTGTTGTACAGCGTGGTGCCGACGGTGAGTGTGCCAACTAAAGATGCATTACTCGGCGCACTGATTGCGGGATTATTGTTTGAATTAGGCAAGAAGGGCTTCGCTCTTTATATTACCTTGTTCCCGACCTATCAACTGATTTACGGTGTGTTAGCGGTGATCCCAATTTTGTTCCTTTGGGTATATGTTAGTTGGTGCATTGTTTTATTAGGGGCCGAAATTACCGTCACGTTAGGTGAGTTTCGAGCTGCGCGTGAACAAGCCGCCAACCCTTCAATTCCACAGGAGAAATGATTTTTAATGATCGCGTTAATACAACGGGTTCTCAGCGCTAGTGTTACCGTTGAGGGAGAAGTCTGTGGCGAAATTGGTCCAGGATTGCTGGTATTGTTAGGTGTCGAACAGGGTGATGACGAGCAAAAAGCCAAACGCTTGTGTGATAAAACCCTTGGCTACCGTATTTTTTCTGACGCTAACGATAAAATGAATCTGAGTTTAGAACAGGTTGGCGGCAGTGTGCTGGTGGTATCGCAATTTACGCTGGCGGCTGATACCCAAAAAGGGATGAGACCCAGTTTTTCCGGTGGTGCAGCCCCGCAGGAAGCCGATCGCTTATACCAATACTTTTGCGGACAGTGCCGTGAAAAGGGTATCCATACACAAACGGGGCGCTTCGCCGCCGATATGAAAGTGGCTCTAGTGAATGACGGGCCAGTGACGTTTTGGTTGCAGGTCTGAGATAACGGCGCAATGTACGCCTGAGAGAGAAAGGTCTTATGTATCATCTTCGAGTCCCCGTTACTGAAGCCGAATTGGCCGCTTATTATAAATTTCGCTGGGAAATGCTGCGCAAACCTCTGCGCCAGCCAGAAGGGTCAGAACGTGATGCTTATGATGCGATGGCGCATCATCAGATGGTGGTGGATGAAAATGGCAATCCGGTGGCGATTGGTCGTTTGTATATCAATGCCGATAACGAAGCGGCTATCCGTTTTTTAGCCGTTGAGCCTACAGTACAGGCCAAAGGATTAGGAACGCTGGTGGCCATGGCGCTGGAGTCTGTTGCGCGACAAGAGGGGGTTAAGCGCGTGGTCTGTAGCGCGCGTGAAGATGCAGTGGCGTTCTTTGCCAAACTCGGTTTTGAGAATCAAGGTGAGATCACTACACCGCAAACCACGCCAGTGCGACATTTTCTGATGATCAAGCCGATGGCGACATTAGACGATATTCTGCATCGCCCCGATTGGTGCGGCCAGCTGCAACAAGCCTGGTACGATCACATTCCGCTGAGTGAAAAGATGGGGGTGCGTATCAGCCAATACACCGGCCAGCGTTTTGTCACCACCATGCCAGAAGCGGGTAATCAGAATCCGCACCACACGTTATTCGCCGGGAGTTTGTTTTCACTGGCAACATTGACCGGCTGGGGATTGATCTGGCTGCTGCTGCGTGAACGCCATCTTGGCGGCACCATTATCCTGGCTGACGCGCATATCCGTTACAGCGCCCCGGTCACCGGTAGGCCAAGGGCGATTGCCGATCTTAGCTCTATCAGCGGTGATCTCGATCGCTTAGCCAAAGGCCGTAAAGCGCGAGTACAGCTTGATGTGAAACTCTGTGGAGATGAGCAGGAAGGGGCGATCTTCGAAGGTACTTATCTGGTACTGCCCGCTTCGCCAGATGCGCCGCTGGAGCCAGAAATTAATTAAGAAAGTGATGACAGCCTGGCACGCCATTGAGCGGCGTGCTAGGTTATTGATACTTAGGTGAAGGTTATTTAACCGCCCCTCTTACCATCTCTTGTTGTACCTGTTTGCCACCATTCACAATGGCGTGCAGGTTGCCGTTCAGCGTCGGTTTGAAATCAACATTTGCTGGCATCTGACCTTTTAGATCGACTTGCAGATTGGCATTTCCTTCCAGCGGTAGCGGTGGCCAGCCCCAGTTTTGCAACTCATTAGCAGGCACCGCTTTGCCGGTCAGTTTCACCGAGAAATCGCGCCGTGGCTGTTGGCTGATAGTCGCGGTGGCTTCCAGTAACCCTTCTTTGGTATAGGCATTGAGCTGGCTGATATTGACGCTGTCGCTATTGGCATCCAGTACTAGTGATAGACGGCGCAGATCGTTTTTATTAAAGGTGGCATCGCTGGCGGTAAGGTTTAACTTACCTGACCAGATTCCCCACTGATGATTACGTGCCAGCAACAGGTTTTCTCCCGAGCCATCAAGTGCTGTCAGTTGGAATGGGAAGTCTGGAGAGATATCAATCACCAGATTATGAGTTCCGGTGAATTTAGTTACCGATACCTCTGAGAGCCAGCTTGGCAGTGTTTGTAACCACAAGTCGCGCCAGTTTTCTGGCAGTGTGTATTCCAAAGCTGCAATACTCAACTGGTCGAGCTGCAAGCGCTGGCTGTCGCGCTGCCAGTTACCGCTGGTGCTCACCTGGCTGCCTTCCCAGCGGGTGCTGATTTGTTTGATGGCGATACCTTGCGGGCTGAAATCTAAATTTGCCGCTGGGTTGATGAAATGTAGGTTATTGGCAATCATATCGGTGGCATTGAACGTAATATTACCGCCGTTGCTTTGCCAATCGCCTTGGCTGTAGGTGATGTCTTTCACCGACAGATTCACATCGCTAAACGCCCAGTTTTGCCCTTGCAGGCGCGCGTCGGCAAGCTCCAGGCTCTTGATGTCAATCTTTGGGATCTGTTTAAAACTATCCAGGAAGCCTTCAAGAGTCTGTGCGCTCTGCATACGGATATTACTCAAACGCACATTATCCAGCGTCCAGCTTCCGTCAGCAGCGCGGCTGGCCTGACCGGTTAACTCCCCACGAGCTAAATCGGCACCAAAATTAGTCAGTGTCAGCTGCTGCTTATTAACCTTCCCTTGGATCAGCACATTGCTTGCTGCAATATCATCGATAGTCAAATTATCGGCGCTAAGCTGGAGTTGGGCATTGTCGCCAAGTACCTGCGTCTTCGTCGGCAGCCAAGGTGTAATGCCTGCATTGATATTATCCCCGGCAATATTCCAGCCGTCGGCATTGCCTTTCAGCGTCATCTTATACAGTTGCAGCGTGTCAGCTTGAACTGGTAAAGCTTGAGAGACGGATTGCAGATTAAGATTGCCTTGCATCAGAACGATGCGGTCAAAATAGGTCGGGTCAGTAAGTTGACGCCAACCGAGATGAAAATCGACCTCATCAGCATTGAGCAGATCTGGCTGGTTCTTCTGCGCCAGTTTGACGCCGACCAAGCCAATTTGGTTTGGTGTCGACCAGTTATAGTTAATGGCATTAACGGAGAGGCGATATTGGCTATTTTCGTTTACCCAATTGCTTATCCAGCTTGCTGCCCAGCGCGTTTGTAGCGCGACATAAAGCAGCACAATGGCCAGCACTACGAGCAGAACGAGGGTGGTCAGCGTTTTACCAATAATTTTCATCGTTTTGACATCCATCTCCGTTGGGGAAGTAAGCTGAGCATAGCCTGTTTTACAGCTGATTAAATACCCTTATCTTAAGCCAACTGGTTACAGAAAATAAAACGGCGGGGAAATAAATCCCCGCCGTTCGATGTTTACTGCCAGCTTAGCATTCAGACAACTGACAACCTGAGTTATTAGGAAGAGTGCACCTAGGCAAACTATGCCCGGGCATCTCGATATTCAAGACAACGTTGCCATTAAACTCAGTTACTTCTCTTTCGGGAAGATCAGATTCAACACGATGGCGGTGATACCCCCGGCGGCGATGCCGGAAGAGAGCAGCGTTTTCAGCCAGTCCGGTGCGAATTGCAGAATCAATGGCTGCTGAGATACGCCCATGCCGACCGCCAGCGAGAGAGCCATGATCATAATCGCGCGACGATTAAGACGCTCACGAGAGACGATACGCACGCCGGATGCGGCAATGGTACCGAACATCACGATGGTTGCGCCACCAAGCACCGGCTCGGGAATATGTTGCACCAGACCTGCTACCGCTGGGAACAGCCCCAGCAAAATCAGCATCAATGCCACCACAAAACCTACGTAGCGACTGGCAACACCGGTCAACTGAATCACGCCATTGTTTTGGCCGAAGCAGGAGTTAGGGAAGGTATTGAACACCGCTGAGAGCATGGAGTTCAGGCCATTTGCCAGCACGCCGCCTTTGATGCGTTTCATATAAACCGGGCCACTCACCGGTTGTTCTGACACATCCGAGGTGGCGGTGATATCGCCGATAGTTTCCAGCGACGTGACCATAAAGATCAGCATCAGTGGGATCAGCAGGTTCCAGTCAAAACCTAAGCCGTAATATAGCGGAGTTGGCAGCGTGATTAATTTATCAGATGTTGCCGCAGTGCTAGCCGGTAACATACCCATTGCCCATGCCGTCACATAACCGACCGCCATCGCAATCACCAGTGAGGCGACCCGCAGGTACGGATTACGCTGGCGGTTGAGTAGAATAATTACCACCAACACGACCGCTGCGAGCAGCAAGTTTTTCGGTGCACCAAAGGTGTGATCGCCCATCGCCGCGTAGCCGCCACCAATGGAAGTCAGGCCAACCTGGATCAGCGATAAGCCGATAATCATCACTACAATGCCAGAAACCAGCGGCGTAATAATACGCTGGGCCAGATGCAATACGCGGGAAAGGATGATTTCCGTGCACGAGGCGACCATCAGCGTACCAAATAGCGCGGCCATCATAGTCGGTACATCAGCACCGCCGGTCTTTAACGCTGTACCGCCCATAATCAATGGGGCGACAAAGTTAAAGCTGGTACCTTGGATAGACAGCAACCCAGAGCCAATCGGACCCCAGGTCTTAATTTGCAGAATGGACGCCAATCCAGAAGCAAACAGCGACATGCTGATAATGTGCTGCGTATCTTGCGCCGGTAAGCCGAGCGCCTGGCAAATTAGCAGTGCCGGAGTGATTACCGCGACAAACATGGCTAACAGATGCTGACAAGCGGCAAAAATGGTTTGTGGCAGAGGAGGGCGATCCTCCAGACGGTAAATTAGCTCGCTGTGTTGAGCTGCATCGGTTGAACGTTCGGCGGAGGGCGTGCTCATGATTTGTCATTCCAGGAAGCGGGTGCGATAAAGCGGGCATTTTTCATGATCTCGCAGGCAAAAGCAATCGTTTGCCATGGCAAGTGACAGCAAATTTTATCGTGTGAATCTCGAGCTAAGAAAAATTAAGCGTTGGTATAACGCACGCGCTCCGGCAACCAGCGTTCAATCAACGCGCGGGCGTGCTCTGGGAAGTATTGATGTAAATGGCGGGCGACGCGCTGCACCTCTGGGATCATCGCTTGGTCACGCAGCAGATCGGCGACTTTGAACTCCGCACTGCCGGTTTGTCGGGTGCCGAGCAGCTCGCCGGGGCCGCGAATTTCCAAATCTTGTTGTGCAATAACGAAGCCATCGTTGCTATCGCGCAGCACCTGTAGACGCTTTTGTGCCGTTTTGCTCAGCGGTGTTTTATAAAGCAATACGCAATGTGATGCCACTGCGCCGCGGCCAACGCGTCCACGCAACTGGTGCAACTGCGCCAAGCCAAGCCGTTCCGGGTTCTCGATAATCATCAGGCTGGCATTAGGCACATCCACGCCAACTTCGATAACCGTTGTCGCAACCAATAGCTGAATTTCGCCGAGTTTAAACGCCTGCATCACCGCCTGTTTTTCTTGCGCTTTCATCCGGCCATGCACCAAGCCAACATTCAAATCGGGCAGCGCCAGTTTTAAGCCTTCCCAGGTGGCCTCTGCGGCCTGGGCTTCCAGCATTTCTGACTCTTCAATCAGCGTACAAACCCAGTAAGCTTGGCGATTTTCTTGCTCACAGGCGCTTTTCACGCGCTGAATGATATCGCTGCGGCGACTGTCAGGAATGGCCACTGTGGTAACCGGCGTTCTTCCCGGCGGCAGTTCATCAATTACCGAAGTATCGAGATCGGCGTAAGCGGTCATCGCCAGGGTGCGTGGAATAGGCGTGGCGGTCATGATCAACTGATGGGGATGGAAGCCTTGCTGTTTACCTTTCTCCCACAACGCCAGCCGCTGGTGGACGCCAAAGCGATGCTGTTCATCGATAATCACCAGCGCTAGCGCTGAGAATTGGATCTGTTCCTGGAAAATCGCGTGGGTGCCCACGACCATAGAAACCTGTCCGCTGGCGATGGCTTCTTGCTGAGCAAGTCGCGCTTTGCCTTTTTGTTTACCGGCCAGCCAGCCAACTTGGATCCCCAGCGGCTCAAACCATTGGCGGAAATTATTGGCGTGCTGTTCGGCTAATAACTCGGTCGGCGCCATCAACCCAACCTGTTTGCCTTGCGCAATGGCACATAAGGCGGCGAGTGCTGCCACTAGTGTTTTGCCGGAGCCGACATCACCTTGCACTAAGCGCATCATTGGGAAATTCTTTGCTAAATCCTGCTCGATATCGGCGACTACGCGCTGCTGTGCGCCGGTCGGTTTGAACGGCAAAGACGCCAAAAATTGATCCTTCAGGCGGTCGTCTTTTAGCAGCGGCAACGCTTTATAACTTTGGGTGCCAGCGCGTACTGCTAACATACTCAAGTTATGCGCCAACAACTCTTCCATAATCAGTCGTCGCTGTGCCGGGTGCTGGCCTTTTTCGAGGTCGCTTAACTGGATATCCGGCGGTGGGCGGTGCAATAGATGCAGTGCTTTCGGTAAAGGGATCAGCGAGCGGCTGAGCTCTTCTGGCAGCAGTTCGCTAATCGGCACAGTATCGAGCAATTCTAGTGCTTGGTCGGTCAATTTACGTAGCGTGGCCTGACGAATACCTTCAGTGGTCGGATAAACCGGAGTCAAGGATTCTTGCAACACCACTTCGCTGTTTTCGCCCTGAATACGGTATTCCGGGTGAATGATCTCTGCACCATGAGTGCCACGTTTAATCTCACCATATGCCGTAACGCGCCGGCCGGCGGCCAGGCTATTCTTCATCGCGGCATTAAAGTTGAAGAAACGCAGCGTGACCATACCGGTGCCATCGCTAATCTGGCAGGTCATCATCCGGCGACGGCCAAAGCTGATATCGCTACGCAGCACTTCACCCTCGATGGTGGCAAAGATACCCGGTAGCAGATCGTTGATGGCGTAAAGTTGGGTGCGGTCTTCGTAGCGCGAAGGCAGATGTAGCAGCAGGTCTTGAATGGTTTCAAGGCCAATTTTGGCAAGTTTTTCGGCTTGGCTGGCCCCGACGCCACTAAGCGAGGTAAGCGGAATGGCGTCTAACAGGCGGCCTTTCATCTAGTAACCGTCATTTGCATCGCGGCCCACCATGCATCGTCGGCCACAATATTGCCCGTGTCATCAATCAATGGGCGAGGGAGTTTTTTGCGCAGAGCGACGTTCGCCAGCACCGGATAACCACCTTCAAACAACAAACGCTGCTGCTCTTTCTCTTTCAGTAGGCTGGTCTTGCGCTGGTACATTCCGGCATTTTGACGTTGGCGCTGCGCTTCATACAAGATAAGCGCTGAGGCGACAGAAACGTTAAGCGACTGCACCATGCCAACCATGGGAATAATGATATCACTATCGGCCAGCGCCAATGCCTCAGGCGTAATACCGGTTTTTTCCTGACCGAGCAGAATACAGGTCGGGCGGGTGTAATCGATGTCGCGAAAATCTACGGCTTTCTCAGAAAGATTGGTCGCTAAAACCTGCATGCCCAGCGATTTCATTTTCGCTACGGCGTCTTGAATGGTTTTATGCGTTTTAACTTGCACCCAGCTATTACTGCCTGCGGCAAAAGAACCTTGGGTTCTCATGCGGGTGGTTGGCCAGACGGCGTGAACTTCATGCACGCCGACGGCATCGGCGGTGCGAATCACTGCCGAAACGTTATGGGGTTTGTGAACCTGCTCCATACACACCGTTAAATCGGGTTGTCTGGCCGCCAGCATTTCTTGAATGCGTGCATAACGTTCTGGAGTCATAAGGCTAGTTTCGGTTACGGGTGACTTTAATCACATCCGGCATGATACGAATTTTACGCATGATATTAGCCAGATGGACGCGATCACGAGTTGTCAGACGGATAAAGGCGCTGTACACGCGGCCGTCCTTCTCTTCGCTGCTCAAGCTTTGGATATTCGATTGTGCGGCGTTTATCGCCGCAGTCAGGTTGGCTAAGCCACCCTGATGGTTGAACATATCGACTTTGATTTCGGCGATAAATTCTTGTTCGGTTTCTTTGTCATCCCATTCCACGGCCATAAACTTCTCTGGCTCTTTCTGGTAGCCACGAATGTTACGACAGGATTCATGGTGCACCACTAATCCCTTGCCCGGACTGACGTGAGCAATAATCGGGTCGCCTGGGATTGGACGGCAGCATTTGGCAAAGGTAATCAACACGCCGTCTGCACCTTTAATTGGCAGATTACGGGCGCTTGAGCTGGCCATTGAGGATTGGTCGCCCATTAAGTTTTTGGCGACAACCAGACTCATGGCATTACCCAGACCGATTTCCGCCAACAGGTCATCAATTGCATTGAGCTTCATACGCTCAAGCTCTTTCTTGATGTTTTCTGGCGGCAGATCTGCCAGCTTGCGGCTGCTTCCCAGCGCATGATTAAGCAGGCGACGGCCCAATGAAACTGAGTCATCACGCTTAAGATTTTTCAGCATCTGGCGAATCTTGGCGCGTGCGCGCGAACTGACGACAAAGTTGAGCCATGCTGCATTTGGCCGAGCGCCCGGTGCAGTGATGATCTCAATAGTCTGTCCGCTAGACAGCGGCTGAGAAAGTGGGTGCGGCTGGCGATCAACGCGTGCGCCAACGCAGGCATGACCGATATCGGTATGCACCGCATAAGCGAAGTCAACCGGTGTTGCGCCGGCAGGCAGCTCAACAATACGGCCTTCTGGGGTGAAAACGTAAATTTCATCTGGGAACAGATCGGATTTTACGCTTTCAATAAATTCAAATGAGTTACCGGCGCTTTGTTGCAACTCGAGCAGGCTTTGCAGCCAGCGCTGAGCGCGGATCTGCGCAGTAGTACTGTTGCTCTCGCCGTTTTCTTTATAAGCCCAATGTGCCGCAACCCCCATCTCTGCCATTTGGTCCATATCCTCGGTACGGATCTGGACTTCAACCGGCACGCCGTGCGGGCCAATCAGCGAAGTATGTAGGGATTGATAGCCGTTGGCTTTAGGAATAGCGATATGATCTTTAACCCGGCCCGGACGCGGTTTGTACAGGCTATGCACCTGGCCTAATACGCGATAACAGGTATCGAGTTCTTTAACGATGACCCTAAAAGCATAGATATCCATAATCGAATGGAAACGCTGCTCTTTCAGATGCATCTTGCAGTAGATCGAATACAGATGTTTCTCACGCCCGCTGACCCGGCATTGGATGCCAGCTTCGGTTAAACGCCCTTCAATCTCAGAAAGGATTTTTTGGATCATCTCTTTGCGGTTGCCGCGCGCGGCTTTCACCACTTCTTTAATCACGCGGTAACGGTTAGGGTAGAGCGCTTCGAAGCCTAGCTCTTCGAGCTCGGTCTTCAGGTGGTGAATACCCAAGCGGTGCGCCAGAGGACTATAAATCTCTAGCGTTTCGCGAGCAATACGGCGCCGCTTGTCTGGGCGCAAAGAGCCCAAGGTGCGCATATTGTGGGTACGGTCAGCCAGTTTGATCAAAATGACGCGGATATCTTGCACCATTGCCATGATCATCTTGCGGAAGTTCTCCGCCTGGGCTTCTTTTTTGTCGCGGAATTTCAGCTTGTCGAGCTTGGATACACCTTCGACCAGTTCGGCCACGCTTTTACCAAATAACTGCTCCATGTCTTGATAAGTCGCTGGCGTGTCCTCGATGACGTCGTGCAATAGCGCGGCCATCAGAGTTTCGTGGTCCAGTCTCATTTCAGCTAAAATGCAGGCCACGGCAACAGGGTGGGTAATATAAGGCTCACCGCTGGAGCGTGTCTGACCCTCGTGCGCATCCCGCGCAACAAGGTAAGCCTGCACGAGGCGCTTAATTTGCTCCTCTGGCAGGTATTTTTGAATCAGCTGATTTAGGCTTTCAAAGATGTACAAGATTGACCCGCTGGATTAATTAACGACGGCCTTCGGCGATAGCGGTCACCGCTTGAATCTCTGCGGCTTCTTGCTCTTGTTGCTCCTGATGATCGCGAACATCAAGGATTTGGTTAGTGATCAAACCTTCCTCGATTTCACGCAGGGCAATAACGGTGTACTTGTCGTTTTCTTCAGCGACCAGTGGATCTTTACCACCAGATTGCAGCTGGCGTGCGCGACGAGCAGCCACCAACACCAAGTCAAAACGGTTACCAATTTTCTCTACAGCGTCTTGAACAGTTACGCGTGCCATATTTGTGCTACTCCACAGGGTGACGAAAGACTGGGCATAATACTGAAAGTGACTTCAGTCTGCCAATAGTTTGGTGATTAATCCGTCATGACGAAGCCGTTGACGGCTCATATGCAGACGTTCAGCGCGAATAATGGTTTTCAGATCCGATAACGCCAAATCGAAATCATCATTCACAATTAAATAATCGTATTCAGCAAAGTGGGTCATTTCCGCTACGGCCTGCGCCATGCGTTTGGCAATAACTTCTTCGCTATCCTGGCCGCGGCCACGCAGGCGACGGTCAAGCTCATCTTTTGACGGCGGCAATACAAAAATACTGCGTGCGTGCGGCATTTTTTGACGAATTTGCTGCGCGCCTTGCCAATCAATATCCAAAAACACATCAACACCCGATGCTAAAACACGCTCAATTGCTTCACGTGAGGTGCCGTAATGATTGCCGAAGACTTCTGCATGTTCCAGAAACGCATCGCGTTCAATCATCTGGCAAAACTCTTCTTTAGAAACGAAGTAGTAATGCTCACCGTGTAATTCGCCTGGGCGAACGGAGCGGGTGGTATGAGAAATAGACACCTGCGTATCGTAGAGCGGTTGAGTCTTCAAGTAAGCCTGAATCAAGCTTGATTTACCTGCTCCACTTGGGGCGGAGACAATATATAGCGTGCCTTGGACCATGATGATGTTTCAGCTGAATTGGGTTGATATGAAAAATAGAAGAGTGATCTTCGACACAGTATACACGCTCACCGCTTCTGGTGCAGCGTTCCGACACATTTCATCGTAAATTTCGACGACAAAATAGCGAAAAAGCGCTGTTTTGCGAGGCTTCTTACAAAGAACTTCTTATTCTCTGCAATGAACACGAAAACGGGGAACCCGTTTCGCAATATTATATTTGACCGATGGCGTGCCTGACCAAGCTAGGTTTTA
Organism: Rouxiella sp. Mn2063; assembly: GCF_049319665.1. Lineage (NCBI taxonomy): Bacteria > Pseudomonadati > Pseudomonadota > Gammaproteobacteria > Enterobacterales > Yersiniaceae > Rouxiella > Rouxiella sp. Mn2063. Next base: position 29,845 of record NZ_JBMOUD010000011.1, read on the forward strand.
CTCGGCAGGATTAAGGAGAATCGCCATGCGCAAAGGATTTATTTTCGCTCTATTGTTGTCCCCCATTTTATTATTCTCGATGTTATCCGGCTACGCTGCGATGTGCCCCGATTGGCCAGATGAGCGAATTGCGGCGGAGGTAAAACCCCTTACGCAGCAGCTAAAACAGTGGGAGATGGCTTATCACCAGCAGGGGAAAAGTCTGGTTGATGATGAGGTTTATGACGATCTGCTGCAAAAGCAGCAGCTTTGGCTGAGTTGTATCAACAAGCCGGTCAGTGAACCCAATCCACCGCGCGGTGCTGGGCAGTCTGCTCATCCTATTGCTCACACCGGGCTAAAAAAGCTGCCGGATGAAGCGGCCGTTAAGCGCTGGATAAAAGGCAAAGAAGACTTATGGCTACAGCCTAAAATAGACGGTGTTGCCGTTAGCCTGATTTATCGTCACGGCCAGTTCAGCGCCTTGTTGAGCCGTGGCGATGGTTTATACGGGCAGGATTGGACGGCGAAAGCGAAAAATATTGCCGCCATTCCTGTGACTATCCCCAATAGGGATGCGCAGGTTGTTTTACAGGGGGAACTGTTCCTGCTGCTAGATCATCATCGTCAGCAGCGTGACGGCGGTATGAATGCACGTAGCAAAGTAGCGGGTGCCATGATGCGGCAGGCAAACACAGCGGCGCTGCCACCGCTGGGTATTTTCATCTGGTCATGGCCCGATGGACCTGACACCATGTTGCCGCGGCTTCAGCAGCTTACTGCAATGGGGTTTCCCTTTACCGAACAGTTTACCTACCCAGTAAAATCCGCTGCTGAAATCACCGCATGGCGTGACAAGATTTATCAGCGGCCTTTGCCTTTTGCCACCGATGGTATTGTGATTCGCCAAAGCCAGGAACCGCCGGGACGCTATTGGACCAATAAAACGCCGAGCTGGGCCATTGCCTGGAAGTTTCCATTGATAAGGCAACTAACAGAAGTCACCGGTGTGGAAACGACAGTGGGGCGCAGCGGTAAAATAAATGTCGTGTTGCGCCTGCAAGGGATAAAACTCGATGATAAGCGGGTGGCACGGGTCAATATCGGTTCTGTGTCTCGTTTTCGTCAGTGGGATATTGCGGTTGGCGATCGTGTGGCAATCAGCCTTGCCGGGCAGGGTATCCCTCGCTTAGATGAGGTGGTATGGCGGGTGGCGTTGCGCCCAGAACTCTCATTTCCTCATCCGCAGGATCATCATTTTTTGTCGTGCTTCTCACCCGAACCGCCGTGCCAGCAGCAGTTTCTCGCCAGGATGATTTGGCTCAGCGGTCCGCAAGGGCTAAAAATGAAAGGCTGGGGCGGGGCAACATGGCAGAAACTTATTGATGCTCAGTTAGTCAATTCACTGGTCGATTGGTTAGATCTCACCGTTGAGTCACTGACCTCCTCTGGCAACGTAACCCTAAAACAGGCGCAGAAAATGCTAGCCCAGCTGCAACTGGCAAAAGAGCGACCTTTGTATCGTTGGTTATCGGCGCTGGGTTTTCCCGCTCAGGGTGTAAAACAGGTTAATAAGATGAGCTGGCAGAGCATTGCGGGTAGCGAAGCTCAACAGTGGCGCGGCATTGAGGGCGTAGGTGCGCATGCTGCCGAGCAAATCCAAGCCTTTCTACACGATAAGCATGTTCGGGCGATAACTCAGAAACTTGTTGAACAGCAACTGCCAGCGTTTATATCACCGGCAGCTCGCCAATAATGAGATTAGTGATCGGAGTGCGGGTAGTTAAACACCGGTAAACCAAGGCGAAAACGCAGCGCGATAAGGCGGGCAATAAAACCTGCCAGCAGCGTAATAATCACCACCAGATTTTGCGGCACGCTGAGGGTTTGTAAACCGATATAGACCCAAGCGGAGGCGAAGGAGATACCTGCGTAAATCTCTTTTTGGAACACTAACGGGATTTGGTTGCACAGCATATCACGTAGTACGCCACCGAATACGCCGGTGATAACCGCGGCGATTGAGGCTATCAGCGGACCGTGCCCGGTATTGAGCGCTATTTGGGTACCTATAATTGAAAACACGACCAGCCCCAACGCATCCAGCACCAGAAACAGGCGACGCAGATGTTGCATCAGTGGCGCCAGCCAGGTTGTCACGATAGCGGCAGCGGCGACAATGACGATATATTGCGGATGTTGTACCCAGCCAAGCGGATAATGGCCCAGCAGCATATCTCGTACCGATCCTCCACCGATGGCGGTTGCAGAGGCGATAATAATCACTCCGAACATATCCATTTTTCTTCTACCAGCGGCTAATGCGCCGGTCATCGCCTCGGCGGTGATGCCGATAATATAAAGGACTTCAAGTAACATAGTATTTGCCGGGGTTAACATGGATAGAATTTTCTTAGCCTAGCGTACTGAGCTTTGTTATTTATCTCGACTGAGATTTTCTTACCGATCGCCATTCGGATTATTAAATCTAATGCTGGTGGTTTTCTAAATGCCTGGTTTTAGCTAATTCTGGCGAGGTTATCTATTTATCGCATTATAAAATCGTCTGTTATATCGCTGCTATTCTCCCCCCTGCTCTATCCTTCGAAGGTTCACCAGAAACGATTAAGCTACTTAAAGAGGTTACGATTGTGTATATTCGTTACCTCTGACGCGTTATGAACGGTATACATTCCCCCGGAGGAACCCAATGAATCCAGAACTTCCGGTGGCTTTGCCGCAGCGTGGGCCCGCTGAACACGAGCGCCGTGAACAGATTATCCGCGCAGCCTTAGACCACTTCCGCCATTACGGTTATGCCAAAACATCCGTTGCCGACCTGGCAAAAGCGATTGGCGTTTCCAGCGCCTACATCTATAAATTTTTTGAATCAAAACAGGCGATTGGTGAAGCTGTTTGCACCCACTCATTGGGACAGATTGACCGTTCATTAATGGAGATTGCCAATAGCGATCAGAGCGCCACCGCTCGCCTGCGAGAAATATTCCAATCTTTGATGGAAAAAAGCCTGGAGCTGTTTTTTGAAGAGAGGAAGCTGCACGATATTGCGGCTATTGCCAGCGCTAACCGCTGGAATTCCACCAATAATCATCGTGCCGCGTTATATAGCATTATTAAAAAAGTGATCGCTGATGGTCGCCAATTGGGCGAGTTTGAACGCAAAACACCGATCGATGAGGTGTGTATGGCGATTGCCAGCGTAATGACGCCTTTTTCCCACCCTTTGATGCTAGAGCAGAAAACCCCAGAACAACTGGCAGAGCGCGTGGTGGTGATCACCAATTTAGTTTTACGCAGCCTCGCAATTTAACTAAAAAATTATCAGTGACGGGTTTACAAAATCGTAACCCGTCACTTACTATCAGCGGCAATACTAAGAATGTCTACTCTCCTGCCAAGCGAATGATCGGTCATCATCACCGGCATTTTCACAGGATAGCGTCGAATTATAGAGGAATATCTTATGTCTCAGCGTCGTGTAGTGATTACCGGTATCGGGGCTGTCAGCCCGCTTGGTTGTGATATTGAAACTATTTGGCAACGCCTGTTAGCCGGTGAGTCAGGGATCCGCACCTTACCTGAAGAGATTGCCGCCACATTATCGGTGAAGATTGGCGGTCAGGTACCGACTCTTGAACAAGACCCTCAATCTGGCTTTGACCCAGACCTTGCCGTATTGCCGAAAGATCAGAAGAAGATGGACCGCTTTATTCAGTTCGCAATGGCCGCGGCGGATCAAGCGATTGCTCACGCTGGCTGGCAGGCAGAGAGCGCTGAGCAGCAAGAAAGAACCGCGACTGTGGTCGGTTCTGGTATTGGTGGCTTCCCGGCGATTGCTCACGCGGTACGCACCAATGATTCTCGCGGTGCTAAGCGTTTGTCTCCGTTCACTATCCCATCCTTCCTGGTCAATCTGGCGGCAGGACAGGTTTCTATCAAGCACCATTTCAAAGGCCCAATCGGCGCGCCAGTCACCGCATGTGCGGCGGGCGTTCAGGCTATCGGCGATGCGGTGCGTTTGATTCGTAACGATGAAGCAGATATCGCGCTGTGCGGCGGTGCTGAAGCGGCAATTGATACAGTGAGCCTCGGTGGTTTTGCCGCGGCGAAAGCTATGTCTACCGGTTTTAACGACCAGCCTCATACCGCTTCTCGTCCTTTCGATAGCGCACGCGATGGTTTCGTGATGGGTGAAGGCGCAGGCATGCTGATTATCGAAGAATTGGAGCATGCGCTGGCGCGTGGTGCTAAACCTTTGGCAGAGATCGTCGGCTACGGTACCAGCGGTGACGCTTACCATATGACATCCGGCGCTGAAGATGGCGAAGGTGCAGGCCGCGCGATGCGTCAGGCACTGCGTCAAGCTGGCATCCAGCCGAGCGAAGTTCAGCATCTTAATGCGCACGCTACCTCAACGCCGGTCGGTGACCTTGGCGAGATTAACGCCATTAAAAACCTGTTTGGTGCCGATGGTAAATTGGCGGTGACCTCCACTAAATCTGCAACCGGTCACCTGTTGGGTGCGGCTGGCGGTTTGGAAACCATCTTCACACTGTTGGCAATTCGCGACCAAATCGTACCGCCAACGCTGAACCTGGAAAATAAAGATCCGGCAGCTGAAGGCCTGAATATCGTGGGTAACACCGCGCAGCCTTGTGAGATCACCTACGCACTGTCTAACGGCTTCGGCTTCGGTGGCGTTAATGCCTGCGTACTGTTAAAACGCTGGGAAGGCTAATTAACTCGTTGGAAAGATTAATTTAATTTTTCCTATACCAGTTAAAGCAAAGAGAAAATGGCTCGCTTGGCGGGCCATTTTTTTATCTGCACTACGCGTCAACCGGTGGTGGAAGGCGATAGCTGGCGGGCGTGCGGCTGAGTTTTATTGGCGAAGCCACACCGGTGTAATGCTCACCAATATGAACGATCATCGCTCGATGCTTAGCATGTGGCTGCTGCAATGCCGCATCAATATTAAGTATCGGCGCACTGGGCACCCCGCCGCGTAGCAGAGTTTCGGCGATCTCTTCTCCCTGATGTGTAGCCAGCAGGAGAATCAGTTCTTTGCGCAGTGCTACACGATTCACCGTGCGTAAAGCGGTGCTGGCAAAACGCTGATCCTGCTCCAGACTGGGAGTATTTAATAGCTGGCACAGCTTGCGGAACTGTTTGTCATTTCCTACCCCGAGAAAAATAGCGATGCTCTTGGTGGGGAAAACATCATAGGGATAGATATTGGGATGCGCATTGCCTGAACGTTGTGGCACCCGGCTTGGGTCGGCAAACCAGCTAGAGGAATAAGGATGCAGTAATGACAGCCCGGTATCGAACAGGCTGATATCAATAAACTGTCCCAATCCGCTGCGAGTTCGCTCCTGTAGTGCCATTAAAATGCCGAGTGCGGCATTCATGCCGGTCACCTGATCAACTACAGGCACGCCTACGCGCAAAGGTTCGCCTCCCGGCTCACCATTAATGCTCATCACACCGGTTTGTGCCTGCAAGGCCGCGTCATAACCAACTAATCCACCTAATGGTCCATCGGCACCAAAACCACTAATGCGGCAGTGGATTAAGCTTGGGAAACGTTGTGACAGAATATCGTAGCCGAGGCCCCATTTTTCCATGGTGCCGGTTTTAAAGTTCTCGATCAGCACATCGGCGTTTTCCAGCTGTGCAAGCAGGGTGTGGCGGGCGTTATCTTGGCTGAAATCAAGACGCATGCCGCGTTTATTACGATTAAGGCCAATATAGTAAGCCGCGGTCTGTTGTTGGAATGGCGGCCCCCAGGCGCGGGTTTCATCGCCTTGTGGAGGTTCGATTTTCAGCACATCTGCGCCGTGATCGCCTAATATTTGCCCACAATAAGGTCCGCCTAATACGCGTGATAGATCAATGACCTTAATGCCGGCCAATGCACCCGTTGTTGTTATTGTCATCATCCGTCCTTTTTTGCTGGTCTTTGCTATTAACCTGCGGCTAATAGCAGGGCTTCGGTCGCGGCAGACAGGCCAAGATTTTTATCCAGCGGGTCGACGGCTAATAAGCGATGCGTGAGGATTAATTCGGCCAGATGCAGGCGAGTTGGCATATTGATTCGGCTGGCTTCCCAAGCGATAGCGGTGGCACTGACCAGATTGTAGAGGCCGCTCGCCGCCTGCCGGGTCAGATATTCCCCTTCTTTTTCAGCGGCGTGACGCGCCAGTGCAAACACTCGCTGTTGCACGGTGATGAACTGATTACGCAGGCTATCGCTCATGGTAGTTTGCGTCATGAGTCCATCAAGATAGGTTTGTAGTGCGTCGAGAGAGTGTTCGCGGATGATTGCCCGGCGTACGTCCAACGCCACGATATTGCTGGTTCCTTCCCAAATGGATCCGAGCATTGATTCACGAACCCGGCGTGCATCATCCCACTCCTCGATGTAACCACATCCTCCTCTGACTTCCATGGCATCGGCGGTCACGGTGCGGGCATCGCGGCATGCGCGGAATTTGATCAACGGCGTCAGTATGCGCAGTAGCGAATAGGCATTGGCATCGCCTTTATCCGAGCGTTTTAGCACTTCTGCGGTCTGGAAGATCATGCTGCGCGCCTGTTCACTGGGCAGCAGAATTTTCAGCAGCTGGCGGCGCATGAGCGGCAATTCAATGAGCGTTTTACCAAACGCCTGACGATGACGAGCAATATAAAAGGCCTCGCTGACGGCACGGCGCATTAGACCTGCGGCGCGCACCCCGTTGGACAGGCGGGAGTTATTGACCATATCTGCCATTTGCGCAAAGCCCCGGCCGGGTTCGCCCATTAACCAGGCCGTCGCTCCTTCCAGGTGTATTTCGCCGCTGGCCATTGCACGGGTACCGAGTTTGTCTTTCAGGCGGATGATCCGATAGGCGTTCGGCGTGCCGTCCGGCAATATTCGCGGCATGAAAAATAGCGATACGCCTTTGATACCTTCTATTGCGCCCTCAATACGGGCCAACAGCATCACGGCACCGGCATCTGGATTAGAGCAGAACCACTTGTCGCCGTAGATTTTGTAGGTTTCTCCTGTGGGGATCGCCAGCGTGGTGGTCGCACCAATATCAGAACCTGCGCCCTGCTCAGTCATAAACATTGCGCCTTGCATGCGCCGATCGGGTTCTACCGAGGTCAACTGCGGTAAGTAGCTTTCTATCAGTTCTGAGGGGGCATATTTCTTTAGCGTACGACTCAGCGAATCGGTCATCGAAACTGGGCACATCAGGCTAAATTCAGCCTGGGTAAATAGATAAGTCAGCAGGTATTTCACCATCGGTGGAAGTTGGCCTTTCCATCCCAACACATCCTGGCGATGGGAGATGGCTGCTAAAGCAAAATCACTGAACGCGTGGTTTTCCATCTCGATATAGGCGGGATGTTTCAAGATGCGCTCCTCATCTTTGCCGGTACGAGTACGAACCTGTAGCTGCGGTGGGTTTTTATCAGCAAGGGAAGCGAGCTCGTTTAATCTGCCGCCGACCAATGTGCCGAGCCTTCTCAGGTAAGGACGCAGATGGTTGAGTAGCTCATCGGGAAGATAAGCGCTTAGCAGAGATTCAAGCACGGGATCGGTGAGATAGAGATTAGCCCCAGCCTGATCGGGCATGTTGTCTGGCTGATGAGTAGAAATATCCATAGCAATCCTCTGGTGTCTCTATGTTGTTTTTTTGTTGTGGGTGCGTTCATTTTTTGTTCGACATGGCCGCGCTGTCTAATACCCTTTGCCTATTGGCCGATAGCAGAAACAATGCGGCATTATTTTTAGCTAATGAATTGAGGCCGTTACCTTGCTGGTCGATGCGTGCTTTTTCGCCAGAGACCGGTTTTTCTGTGGCGTAACAGGGATTTTTTATCGTGGTTGATTGCTAAAGTTTCTGTGGGCTGCTGATAGCAGCAACGGGCCGCGAAAGGATTGAAGTACAATGGATATGCGTCATTTACGTTACTTTTTAGCCTTGGCTGATGAACTGCATTTTGGGCGCGCGGCTAACCGGCTGGCGATATCGCAACCACCTCTGAGCGTTAGCATTCGCCAGCTCGAGGCCTCGCTGGGCGTGCAGTTGTTTGAACGGCATTCGCAGGGTATTAAGCTGACGGCGGCCGGAGAAGCGTTAGTCCCTGCGGCGCAAGGGATGATTGAGCGCATGCAAATGATCGTTAAGCATATCCGTGACGTGGAAAGAGGCGTTATCGGGCATTTGCGTATTGGTTTTGTCGGGGCGCTGGTGCTTCAGGGGTTATCCACGCTAGTGGACAGATTTCAGCGTCAGCGGGCGCAACTGCAATTACAGTTGCTAGAACGTAATACTCGTGACCAATTGGCTGAGTTGACGCATGGCAATTTGGATGTGGGGTTTGTACATAGCGCACGTCTGCCGGATGGTATCTCCTCTTTGCTGTTTTCTAGCGATCCGTTTGTGGTTTGTCTGCCGTCGCAGCATCATTTGGCTGAACGGGCACGATTGAGTCTGCATGAGTTGCAAGCCGACAACGTGATTGTCTTTTCTCGCGAGCTCTCCCCTGATTACTACGACCATATTCAGGCCGTCTGTTTTGAGGCGGGTATCTACCCAGATGTACATTATGAATCGAGGCATTGGTTAAGTGTGGTCGCGCTGGTGGCACAAGGATTAGGCGTGGCGTTGGTGCCTGCGAGCTTGGGTAATGCGCCGCTAAATGGCGTGAAATTCGCGCCGCTGGCAGGGGTTATCATGACATCTCAAACCTATTGTGTGTGGCGTGAAGGCGATAACCGCCCGCTATTATCCGCTTTTTTGGACAGCGTGCGTCAGGATATCGCTGCACGAGGCTAACGACTGCCGCTGGCGGAGCGCTGCGCGACTAAGGTTTTTAGCTGGGCAACAATATGGCTGCCAATTGGGATGGCCGATGTTGCGGCGGGAGAGGGAGCGTTACACACGTGGAAGGTGCGTGGGGTCGTGACAAACAGGAAATCGTCTATTAGTTTTCCTTCTGTGGACACCGCCTGCGCACGGACGCCGGCGGGGTAATATTGCAGGTCTTCCAGGGTAAGTGATGGGCAATATTTTTGTACCAACTTCAGGTAGCCACGCTTTGACCACGAGTTTTTCATCTCCTGCCAACCGGTATTCCAGTTTTGTCGCAGCACCTGTCGAATACCGTGGTTGCTAAACATTTCCAGCGTATCTCGTAAGGAAATGTCTTGTTTTCGGTATCCCTCGCGCTTAAATGCCAGCACCGCATTCGGCCCAATCGTCACACCGCCATCGATGGTTTTGGTCAGATGTACACCGAGAAAGGGCACAGAAGGGTCAGGGATCGGATAAATGAGATGATTAACAATCGCGTTGTTTTTAGCCGTTAGCCGAAAATACTCGCCCCTAAAAGGGCAAATGGTAAAGCCGGGCTTTATCCCTAGCAGTTTAACGATACGATCGGCCATCAACCCGGCGCAAGCCACTATAAAGCGTCCGCAATATTCAGCGTGCTTGGTACCCACCGTGACGCAATTTGCTTCTTCATGCAGCGCCATCACTTCGTTGTGATAGACAATTTTACCGCCAGCCTGCACAAAGCTTTCTGCCATGGCGGCAGCCACTTTTTTATAATCAACGATGCCGCTCCTGGGAAAAAATATACCACCTAACCCGACGATATTAGGTTCACGCTGGCGTAATGCTTCGCCATTAAGCCATTCACGCTGCAGGCCATTGGCCGCCGTTCGTTCCCACAAGGCTTGCATGCGCGTCATTTCAATCTCAGAAGTGGCGACCAACATTTTCCCACAGGTTTGATAGGCGATATTTTTTTGCTGGCAAAAGGCCTTGGTCGCGAGGTTTCCTTGTAGACAAAAGCGCGCTTTCAGGCTGCCGGGAGTGTAGTAAACCCCGGCGTGGATTACGCCGCTATTGTGGCCGGTTTGGTGCTGCGCAGGCCCGGATTCTTTTTCTAACAACACAATTTGGGCAGCAGGATAAGCCTCGATTAATTGCATTGCGGTTGATAAACCGACAATCCCACCGCCAATAATCACAAAATCATACATAAGGGGCATTGCTCCTATCCTCAGCATCTTTATGTTTATCTGGGATAAAATAAGGAAGATAAAGAAGGTGTTACTGTCCCATTTGGTATTGCGTGGAGGTGAAGCTGAAATAACCTCGCTGGCGCATCAGCTCCCGACGCAGTTCTGGATGCGGGGTAAAGCTGTCGCGCCCGTGCAGCCAGAACAGATTGTTAATCAGCAGCAAACTGCCAACCGGTACGGCTAACGAGAGCTTATGCGGGCTGTTTTCCAAGGAATCTGACATTTCGCTCAGCCACACGCCCTCGGCAAAATCTTTTGGCTGCACGAACTGGTCGATATAACGCATGGTCGGACGACCTTGATGATCAACGTCGAATACCGGATGGAAGACGTCGTTGCGGGTATTTTTACTCGGTGGTGATGACCAACGCATGGGGAGCCGGGCCAGAGGATGGCGGAAATAGGTATCGAGTTCTGCCCAGTCATCAAGATGCAGCAGCAGAGAGTTCCCTCCCTGCATATTTTGCTCATCTATTTTCATCATCAGTACATAGTCGGTGATTTCATCTACATAAGTGCCATCGTTATGTAGCTCGAGAACGCGGTGCGGCTGCCTTAAGTAGCTGTCTGATTCGTCGACATTTTTCACCACAAATCGTGCGTAATATTGCCCGCTCATGGCATCAAAGTTAGATCGGCCAACCAGGTGTGCCACTGCCGTTGCCAACTTCACCATGTCTTCCGCTTGGGCAACGTTATCGATGCCTTCGGCGCTGATAACCAGCGCGCCTTTCGCGCGTGATAACAAGGTTTCCAGCAGTAGTGGTTGGAGTTGGTTGTGGCAAAGGTCATCGAGTATTTTGGCGACCCGAAAACGCAGGAACGATTTATATTCCAATGCCTGTATCGGCCAATCGCTTAGTTGGTTTAAGAACTCTTTGACGGTGTTAGCGTGAAATTTTAGCTGCAATATTCGTGGTGAAATGGCGGAGTATTCTAAAGTAAAGCCTTGGGCGGGTTTGGTTTTTTTTGCATCATTCGAGTTAACTGTAGTGAGTGTATTCATGGTGAACTCCCTTTAAAAAATGAGTTACGGCTCCTGTTCATGAAACACAACGGCTACTGACGTCGTCGCCAAACCAAACTATGGCGACATTTTGTACAAGTAAATAAGAAGCAGGCTAATTATTGCATTTTTGTTAACTGGATTACATTTTGGTATTTGCAATGCATTAACCGCTTTTTATGGTGCGACAGATTATTTACAGCAGACAGCTCATCTCCATACAACGCAGGCTTGCCCCTGCCATTTTGGAGTAATGAAGGCTCTCTTTGATGAGGGTAAAGCCGTGCTTTTTATAAAAATCACAAGCGTTTGGCGTGGCTGATAGCGTTAGCAACGTGAAGTTACGGCGCTTAGCCTCGGATTTAATTGCCTGCAATATTAATGTGGCAAGCCCTTTGCCGGTAAATTCTGGCAGGGTAAATATGGCTTCTACACTGCCTTGCGTTAGGTCGAGAAACCCTGTTGCAACTGGGGAGCCACTTTGCGGGTCATCAATCACAAAAAAGGGATTATTGGCGATAGCTCGTCGGTGTCCTTCCGGCATCACTTCTGGCGTCCAGGCAATCAGCGTCTTTTCATCATAGCTATTTTTGCAGCCGTGCCTGATGGCTTGATTTCTTATCACCCACAATCTTTCTGCTTCATCCGGTGAGGCGAGTCTGACACTCATGGTTTCTCCTTCCTTTGGTATTACGCAGTCGCATTTAGGCCACTGTACTACACTTGATCGCGAGTTCTGAAAAGAACGATGCAGTATGTTGGCTGAATCTAAGAACATTAAAAATGTTTTTCGCAGACGCTACCCACGAGGTTGGAATCGGTGCTGCGTGATAAATTTACTCAATATAGCTTTTTGATTTAAATAGACTTTCAGGGGATTGTTATGAAGGTAGAGGGTATTTCTAAGGGATTTTTTATCCTGATTCTTTTTGCTGTCTCGTTTGCGTTTTTTGATGTGTTACAGCCCTATTACTCTGCCGTGTTATGGGCTGCCATCCTGGCTATCATTTTTCATCCGATGAAATCTAAATTAAGGAAGTGGTTAGGCGACAAAAACGGTATTGCTTCGTTACTGACGCTTGCCGTGATCTGCCTCATCGTCTTTACGCCGCTGGCCACAATCGCCTCTTCACTCGCGATTGAGTTCAATGTGATTTACAACAAATTGCAGCACAACAATACGCAATTGCCGGCTATTCTCGCGCAAACTATGCAGCATTTGCCGCAATGGGCGCAGAGCTATCTGACGGAACATCATCTGGATAATGCGGCTGATATTCAGCAAAAACTCTCGGAAGTTGCGCTGCGCGGTAGCCAATATCTGGCGGGCAGCGTGTTCTTGATCGGTAAAGGGACGTTCAGCTTTGTCGTTGGCTTCGGCATCATGTTGTATCTGCTGTTTTTCCTGCTCAAAGATGGTCCCTATCTGGTGTCGTTAATCCTTGAAGCGCTGCCGCTATCAACACATATCAAGCACCATCTGTTTGTGAAATTCGCGGCGGTATCAAGGGCGACGGTAAAGGGAACGGTGGTGGTTGCTGTCGTGCAAGGCGCACTAGGTGGGCTGGCGTTCTACATCACCGGGATAGATGGCGTGCTGTTGTGGGGCGCACTGATGGCCTTCCTGTCGCTAATACCGGCGGTGGGGTCGGCGATTATCTGGGTGCCTGCTGCCATCTATTTCTTTGCCTCAAGCATGTTATGGCAGGGGATATTCCTGGTGGTCTTCTTCGTGGTCGTGATTGGGCTGGTTGATAATATCTTGCGACCACTATTGGTGGGGAAAGACACCAAGATGCCAGATTATCTGATCCTGATCGCCACATTAGGCGGCATGGAAGTTTATGGCATTAATGGCTTTGTGATTGGCCCATTAATTGCGGCGCTTTTCATTGCCTGCTGGAATATCGTTTCTGGTCGAGATAACCAGGAAAATATCGAAGAAATTGATCAGAGTTTTATCGAAGAGGGTAAAAACGCTTCCGAGCAATAAGTGCCCCCTTATCAGCCCTCGATATAACGAGGGCTGATCCTTTCTTATCATAGACATCCCACACCTCATACCTTAAAGGGTATCAAGAACGCCAAATTTAGCATTGGATGCAGGCGATAAGGCGTTGCTAGTATTTTCTTAGCAAAGGGCGCTGGACTTGGCTTCCAGTAACGACTTATCCGTTGGAGTAGACCATCTTGGCTAATTCTATTGTTAATGTTGCAGACACCAATGCAAGACGCGGTGCCGATGTATTGTTGGAAGTGCTGGAAAGCGAAGGAGTGAAGTATATCTTCGGTAACCCAGGGACGACAGAATTGCCGTTGATGGATGCACTGCTGCGTAAGCCGCAGATCGAGTATATTTTAGCGTTGCAGGAAGCCAGTGCGGTGGCAATGGCCGACGGTTATGCACAGGCGGCAGGTAAGCCGGGCTTCCTTAACTTACACACCGCAGGTGGGTTGGGACATGGGATGGGCAACCTGCTTAATGCCAGCGTCTCGCAAACGCCGCTGGTAGTGACGGCAGGCCAGCAGGATTCACGCCATAGCATCACCGATCCGCTACTGTATGGCGATTTAGTCAGTATTGCTTCCCCGGCAGTTAAATGGGCGAAGGAAGTCACCAGTCCTACGCAACTGCCTATCCTGATACGCCGTGCGTTTCATGATGCTGATGCTGCGCCGCGAGGCCCGGTATTTTTGTCTTTACCGATGGATGTGATGGAAGAGATGAGCAACATCGGCATTGACGCCCCTTCTTATATCGACAAGCGGGCGGTGGCGGGTTCTTTACCGCTACTGGCAAGTAAACTGGCGGCAATCACACCGGGGAAACTGGCGATTATAGCTGGTGACGAGATCCATCCGAGCAAAGCCGCTGCCGACACGGTTGCGGTAGCCGAGTTGCTAGGCGCGGATGTTTACGGCTCCTCATGGCCGTCACGTATTCCTTACCCGACATCCCACGCGCTGTGGCGCGGCAATTTACCGACTAAAGCGTCGGATATCGCCAAGGTATTAAGCCAGTACGAGGCAATTTTTGCCCTTGGTGGCAAATCGCTGATCACTATTCTTTATACCGAAGGGAGCGCGATCCCCGCGGGTTGCCAGTTGTACCAGCTCTCGGCTGATGTGAATGATTTGGGCCGCACCTACAGCAGTGGCCTGTCGGTAATGGGGGATATCAAAGCCTCGTTAGACGCGTTGTTACCCGAGCTAAACAAAGCAACCCAACCCCGGCGCGAGGCCTATCAGCAGCGTCTGGCGCAGGCGCAGCAGGATTATGCAACGGGGCGGTTGTATTGGCAGAACCTTGCTCAAGAGCAGCATGCTTTGTCAGATATCACCCCGCTGGTTGCCGCATTTGAAGCGACGCGCGCCATTGGGCCAGATGTTGCCATTGTGGATGAAGCTATTGCCACCTCATCGAGCGTGCGTAAATTCCTGTCCAGCAACCGGGCCGATCAGTACGCCTTTTTACGAGGTGGTGGCTTAGGATGGGGGATGCCAGCCTCGATTGGTTTTTCGCTCGGTTTGGACAAAGCGCCAGTGGTTTGTCTCGTAGGTGATGGTGCAGCAATGTACTCGCCACAGGCGCTGTGGACCGCAGCACATCAAAAATTACCGATCACCTTTATTGTCATGAACAACCGGGAATATAACGTACTGAAAAACTTCATGCGTTCTCAGGAAGATTACTCGTCGGCTAAAACTAATACTTTTATTGCCATGGACTTGGTCGACCCGGCGGTTGACTATCAAGCACTGGCGGCGTCAATGGGTATACCGGCTCGTCAGATTCGCCGGGCAGCGGATATTGCGCCTGCGATTGAAGCCGCGATTGCCAGCGGATTGCCGAACCTGATTGAGATTGTGATCAGTGCGAATTAAACCTAAGGATAGAGGAGAGCCAACATGAATGTTATTAGCAATATTGAAGACTTGCGCACGCTGGCCCAGCGTCGAGTGCCAAAAATGTTTTATGAGTTTGCCGATTCGGGGTCTTGGACGGAATCGACTTATCGCGCCAATGAGGCGGATTTCAAAAATATCTTACTCCGCCAGCGCGTAGGTCGTGATCTCAGCCAGCGCTCGTTGAAAAGCCCGATGTTGGGCATCGATATGGCGATGCCGGTCGCGCTTTCGCCGGTTGGTTTGCAGGGCATGCTGCGTGCCGATGGCGAAATGCATGCGGCAAAAGCAGCGGCGGCATTTGGCGTTCGTTATACGTTATCGACAATGAGTATTTGTTCTCTGGAAGATATTGCCGCACATACTCGCGCGCCTTTCTGGTTTCAACTCTATGTCATGCGTGACAAGAACTTTATGTTGTCACTGATTAACCGGGCAAAAGAGGCCGGTTGTGACGCCTTGGTACTAACACTGGATTTACAGGTGATCGGTGACCGACATAAAGATGCGCGTAATGGTTTATCGACGCCGCCGAAGATGACGTTGAAAAATATCCTCAACATGATGAGCAAGCCGGCGTGGTGTATGGGCATGGTCGGTACATCGCGGCGTAATCTTGGCAACATTATGGGACATGCGAAAAATGTCGATAACATGACGTCGTTATCATCATGGATTGCCTCACAGTTTGACCCGAGCTTGAGCTGGGATGATGTGGAATGGATTAAAGCACAATGGGGCGGCAAGCTGATTATCAAAGGCATTCTGGATGCCGAAGATGCGCGTCGCGCACAACAGGCGGGGGTTGATGCCATTATCGTCAGTAACCACGGGGGCCGTCAGTTAGATGGCGCGCCTTCATCGATTGCGGCGTTGCCACCGATTATTGATGCGGTAGGTGCCAATACTGAAGTTTGGCTCGATAGTGGCATTCGTTCCGGTCAGGATGTGCTTAAAGCGCTGGCATTAGGTGCACGTGGCACCATGATTGGTCGTGCTTTCCTGTGGGGCTTGGCGGCACAGGGGGAGCAGGGCGTGACCAAGGCGCTAGATATTATTTATAAAGAATTGGATTTGAGCATGGCATTCTGCGGCCATACCAAAGTGGATCAGATAGGTCGCTCGACGTTAATTGAAAGCACGATTCCACGCTTATTTTAATATTTGCCTTTTACCAAGCCACGCTGCCAAGCGTGGCTTATTTCATTTCCCCGTTGCTGAAATCCTTGCACAGCGCCAGAAAACTCTCTAAACAGGCGTTTTTATTCTTAGTGGACCACATTAAGACATTTTTAATATGCGGCGCATCTTCCAGCGGTTTGTAGATAACGCCATTGACTGGCGCATGTTGCATTGAGGCGGGAACCAGTGCGACGCCAAAATCGTGGGCCACAAAGTTAACCACGCTCTGCTGCACAAAGACTTCCAGCCCGATTTTGGGGCTAAATCCTGCCTGTTTGCACTTAGTGACAATGCTATCGTGCAGCGTCGGCGCCATTTCTCTGGGCACCATAATAAAATCATCGTGTGCCAGCTGCGCTAAAGATAAACGTTCAAGTTCGGCACACGGATGATGCTTAGGCAACGCAGCGAGCAACGGCTCTTCGAGGAGGGTAATAGCATCGAGCGTTGGCGTTGCCATATCGGCAAAACTTATCGCGGCGTCAAGGGTGCCATCAAGTAGCGCCTTCTTTAACTCTGCCGGAACCATCTCTTGTAGCCGCAACTCTATCCCTGGCTGGGCAATTTTATGCCGCCGGGCAATATGTGGTACGACGCTATAAGAGGCATACATCGTTGAGCCAAGCTTAAGCACTCCGCGTTGACCTGCCGCAATAGCCTGCGCATTCTTATTGGCCTGATGCATTAGATTGATAATCTCGCGCGCATCTTGCAAAAACTGCTCGCCAGCCAGCGTCAGAGAGACGCCTTTGGCGCCGCGCTCAAACAAAGTGACACCGACGGTACTTTCCAGCAACGCAATCTGTCGGCTTAACGGTGGCTGAGACATGTTGAGTTTTTCTGCCGCACGCCCGACGTGACCGATTTCAGCCAAGGTACAAAAGTGCACAAGTTGATTAAAGGTCGGTAGCATTTGACACCCTGTTATCTGATCTTGATGGTAAGCATTATCCTGCCACCAACATGGCTAGAGCTATCACTATATTGACGTTTTATGCAAAAGCCATGTTGACGCTCTCAGCAATAATAGCCGCAACATCGACGCCAATTGTTTCCTGAACGCTAATTTTTAAACAACTGCTTACGACTCTTACCTTGCCCAAAATCCAAACCATCAATATGTTACGTTATAACATTTAAGTTAAGTCCTATTTCAATCTATTGATGTTGTTAATTCTTCGACCAGGGGTTCACATGACAGGCAAGCGTCTTGCAGCAGTAGCAGCGGTAGTGTTGGCATCTCTTCATGCGGGAGCCGCGTTGGCCGCCCCTGCACCGGTATTGAATGCTATTGGCGTAGAAAATGAATACGCCGATGTGATTTCACAGATTGGCGGTAAGTTCGTTCATGTGACGGCGATTGAAACCGACCCAAATACGGACCCGCATACTTTTGAAGCCAGCCCACAGATTGCTGCCGACATTGCTAATGCAGATTTAGTGGTGAAGAACGGCGTGGGCTATGACGCCTGGACCGATAAATTCCTTTCTGCGACGGCTAAAAAAGAGCGCCGTGTCATTGATGTACAGCACCTATTGGGGCTGCCGGATAACACACCAAATCCACACCTGTGGTACAAGCCAACCACTATGCCGGTTGTAGCAAAGCAAATTGCTGCCGAACTTAGCGCCGCGCTTCCAGCGCAAAAAGCCTATTTTGAGGCGAATGTTAAAAAATTCGATGAATCCCTGAAGCCGTGGCAGGCTGCCGTTGCCGCTTTCAAGGCGAAATATAACGGGACTGAAGTGGGTGTCACTGAACCGGTGGGCGATTATTTGCTACAGGCCGCGGGCATGCATATTGCGACGCCTTGGACGCTGGAAACTGCCATCATGAACGGCACCGATCCCGCTCCGCAGGATGTGACCGCACAAAATGCGCTGCTTTCCGAGCATAAGATCAAAGTGTTCGTTTATAACCAGCAAGTGACCGATCCACTGACTCAATCCTTCCTGGCGTTAGCGAAGAAAAATAATATTCCGGTGGTTGGCGTATATGAAACTATGCCAATGCCGGGTTACACCTATCAGTCGTGGATGCTGGCGGAAACTCAAGCCTTGAGCCGCGCAGTGGCGGACAAAGTCTCGACTGAAACCCTGCTGGCAAGTAAATAAGATGGCAAGTGAGTACGACGATGTCTTAGCCGTTAATAACGTTAGCGTTTCTTTTGCCGCCAAACAGGTGCTGCAACAGGTAAGTTTTAGCCTCAAGCCCGGAGAGTTCTGCGGGCTAATTGGCTCTAACGGCTCAGGTAAAACCACGCTATTACGGACTATTCTCGGTTTTCAAAGCGCCAGCCAAGGTAGCGTGAGCATTGCCGGGCTGACCGGCAAGTGCGGCTTAGGCTCGGTTGGCTATGTGCCGCAGAAAATCTTGTTTGATGCAGAGATGCCGCTGCGCGCCAGAGATCTGGTGACTTTGGGGCTAAATGGTCATCGTCTGGGGTTTGGCTTTACCTCGAAGAAAGTCAAACAACAGGTCGATGAGATGCTCAAAGAAGTGGGCGCGGAAAGCTTTGCCGATCAACGACTCGGCGATCTTTCCGGCGGTCAGCAGCAGCGAGTGCTAATCGCGCACGCGTTGATTCGTCGTCCTCGCTTGTTATTGCTTGATGAGCCGTTGGCTAATCTGGACATGCGCAGCGTGTCGGAAATTGTGGCGCTGTTGCGCCACCTTTGTGTCTCGCATCAGGTATCGATCCTGCTTTCTGCCCACGATATGAACCCGCTGCTGTCGTCGATGGACAGCATTGTTTATTTAGCCAACGGGCGAGCGGCCAGCGGCCAGACCAGCGATGTAGTGCGCAGCGACGTGCTCAGCGAATTATACGGTCATCATATTGAAGTGGTTCACGTACTGGATCGCGTCTTGGTGATTGCGGCAAACAGCGCGTTGCCAACCACACACTACTGTGTAGAAAACTCTGCAAATGTATAAATCCTGATGAACTCTCTCCTTACCGCTATTTTTGAGCCGGGTTTTTTCTCCAGCCAGCCGGTACAAACCGCATTGATTATTGGCGGTGGCGCGGCCATTGTCTCCGGCGTTGTTGGTGTATTCACCGTGATCCGTGGTCAGGCATTTGCCGGTCATGCATTGGCAGATGTCAGTAGTGCGGGTAGTGCGCTCGCTTTTCTCCTGGGTATTAACCCACTGATAGGTTTACTTGGCATGGCGTTACTGGCGTCAGTGGGGATGGAGCTGGTGGATATGCGTCGCGCCCGTGAGCGTGATCTGGTCACGGGGATAGTGTTAGGCGCGGGGCTTGGCCTGTCGGCGCTGTTTTTATATTTTGACGTCACGACGCACAGCACTACCGGCGCGGCCATTACGGTGATGTTTGGCTCGATGTTCGCTATCCCGGCTTCGATTATTCCGCTGGCGTTGCTGGTGGGATTAGGCGCGCTGGTCGCTACCGCCATTCTTTATCGTCCTTTGTTACTCAGCTCTCTCGACGTGGAGCTGGCGCAAATCCGCGGAGTTAATACCCGAGCCGTTGGCCTGCTCTATCTGGTGGTGCTGGGGTTGTCGGTGGCGCTGTCATCGATGACCGTCGGTGCGGTGTTATCTACCGCCTTGCTGATTGGTCCGGCCGCCACGGCATTGCGACTGGTTAAACGCCCGGCGATGGCCATTTTGTTGGCGGTGATTATTGGGCTGGTGGCGACCTGGGGCGGCATTCTACTGGCTTATGACAGCTATTACTGGACGCCGGGGCACGGCTGGCCGGTGAGCTTCTTTATTGTCGGGCTGATTTTCATTGGCTACCTGCTGAGCACGCACCTTAAAACCGTTAAGGCGAATTAACCATGTTTTCCAGTTTTATGACCAATACCTGGATTGTAGTGACGTTGGTTGCCATCATTGCCGGGTTTGTCGGGTTTTTCATCGTATTGCGCGGCGCGTCTTTCGCCGCACACGCGTTGCCGCTCGGTACTTTTCCCGGTGCGGCGCTCGCCAGTTTGTTGGGCTTCAATTCCTTTATTGGCCTGATAGCTTTTGCCGGGATTGGCGTATTTGGCATTAGCCAACTATCGAAAAATGGCCGCCACGCGGTGGCTACCGCGCTATGTCTGGTGATGCTATTAAGTCTGGGCACGCTCTTTTTAAGCATGAGCAGTCAATATTCCCAGCAGGTATACGCATTACTTTTCGGGGAAGTCTTGGGCGTAAGCTCGACGGATGTCTGGCTAATTGGCGCGATTGGTATTGTGGTGATTGCTGTGACTATTAAGCTCTTCTCACCGCTGTTAATCAGTTCGGTTTCGCCGGAGTTGGCCGAAGTTAAAGGTATCTCTGCTCGCAAAATGGAAGTGTGGTTTCTGGCGATTTTGGCGCTAGCCACCGCTATTTCATTGCCGATTGTCGGGGCATTGTTGGTGTTTAGCTTAATGGTTGGCCCAGCGGCGGTCGCGCGTTCGCTCACTTCACGTCCTGTTCCCGCGGTGCTGTTATCGGTGGCTATCTCGTTAATTACCGTGTGGCTCGCCATCGCCTTGTCTTATGAAACCAACTGGCCGGTTGGCTTCTTTGTTGGTGGATTTGGCGCACTGTTTTACGGTACTGAGCGATTACGACGTCGTTTTATCACACGCTAGAAAAATCACCGGAGGCTCTGTGCTAGAGTAATCATAGTTTGTGTGCTGAACGATAGCCGGAGTCAAAATGGAGCGTTTGGAGTACGACCGCATGTTTGTTGCGGTTTATGAGCTTGGCAGTTTTGCCAAGGCAGCAGAGCGGCGAGAAACCAGCCCAGCTCAGGCTTCGCGGTTGATAAGCCGGCTGGAAAGCTATCTCAACGCGCAGCTTTTCAAACGCACGACTCGCGCGCTCTTTCCAACTGATGTGGGAAAGGCTTATTACGAAAGAATTAAGTTAGTGCTCGAAGAACTTGATTCGCTGGATGTTGCCATCCGTGATAGTGCGATGACACCTTCTGGCCGTGTGCGCCTGTCTGCACCGATCTCTTTTGGGGCAACGCAACTTACTCCTCTGTTAACTCAATTCGCCCATCAATACCCAGACATTCATCTGGATGTTAACTTTTCTGACCGTATGGTGCAGTTGGTTGATGAAGGCTACGATTTGGCGGTGCGCATTGGCAATTTACCCGATAGCAGTATGATTGCTCGCAAACTGTGTCAATCTCGCATTCTATGTCTGGCAACTCCCACTTATTTAGCCGCACAAGGCACGCCTGAAACGCCACAAGATTTGCTGGCGCATCGCTGTATTGTGGATACCAATTTCCGCGACCCGTTTAACTGGGTATTTAACAGCACAGGCAAACAGGAAACGGTAACTATCGCCGGTTATCTTAGCTTTTCTGACGCGGGAGCCTGTCTGACGGCAGCGAAAGCGGGACTTGGGATCACCAGGATTCCGAGTTTTATCGCACAAGAGGAGCTGTATAAAGGAGAGCTGATCACCGTGTTACCTACAGAAATCTCGACCGTGGGGATTTATATTGTCTATCCGCCAGCACGAGCGTTGGCGGGTAAGGTACGTACGCTGATCGATTTTCTGGTCCAACATTATCAAGAACACCCCTATCGGGAATAGCCGTTCAGCTCGGCGTTATTTTTACCATTTTGGTAAGAATTATATGCAATTTGGCTGGGTAATCATTTCGCTATAAATCATTTATGGTAATCCTCACTGAAACTTGATGGGGATATATTATGTTGAAATATGATACTACGCCGTATGCGACATTAATTTTACGCTTAACAATGGGCTTATTATTTCTTATCCATATGGGCGAAAAATTATTTGTTTTTACTCCGGAAGGAACGGTGAAATATTTCACCAGTCTCGGACTGCCCGGCGATCTCGCCTATGTGGTTATTGCCTGGGAAATCGTCGGTGCCGTTGCGCTGTTGCTCGGTGTTTGGGCCAGACCTATTGCACTACTGATGATCCCCGATCTGTTAGGCACAATTATTAATGTGCACGGCCCCGCTGGTTTTTTCTTTAACAACCCTAATGGCGGTTGGGAGTTCCCTGCATTATGGATTATTGGCTTATTAGTACTGGCATTAAGTGATAAAGAAATATTTGCCGTGAAAACCTGTCGCTAAAATATAAAGAGGAATAAAGATGAAATCTATTTTTGCCTGCTCACTTTTTATATTGAGCACAGGAGTGGTAACGAATGCTTTTGCGGCGTCGCTCGCGAATAAACCGGTACTGCCATTAGATATCGTGAAAAACTCCGTCGCGTCAGTGAATACAAAAGGGAAACTACAGGGGCATCAGTTTGCCGTCAGCGTAGTTGATGATGGCGGCAACTTGCTTTATGCCGAGCGGCCTGAAGGCGTGGCACCGGGAATGATGGATGCTGCTATTGGTAAAGCGCAGACTGCTGCGCGTTATGGTATCGCGACCCAGCTTATTGAACAGCAGGTCACGAGTGGGCGGGTTTCCTATCTTAGTTTGCCAAAGGCGGTGCCCATTGAAGGCGGCATACCCATTGTGTTGCAAGGGCATATCATTGGCGCGTTGGGGGTTGCCGGGTCAGCATCCGATATTGACGAGGCCGCCGCACAGGCTGGTGCAACGGCATTGACTGCTGCGCTAAACGCAGCGGTTAGATAGTGGAACGTTGGTCGACTTGGTAACTCACTCGCATGTTAAGTGTTGAGCCCCAATGATGTTTATGCGAGTCACTGGGGATTTTTTATTACGGTTTAAGCCTGCGGCTGCTTTACTGAAACTATTACTGAGCTAAAGAAACAACTACTTTTTTAGCTTGTTCTATTAACTGCTTATGGTGTTCGCCTGGGTTTTGAATATCCTCTTCAACGCCAATAGTGTTGTAGAGATATTCAACCTTGGAGTCTTCTATACCGCCGTATAAAGCCATACTTGTTAATAAATCATTCATGTATGCATCTTTAGATTGTGTCTCAAACTTGTCCTGCGCACCGCCAACTAGTGAAATCCAACGTATTGAACGCGCAGGGATACGTTGCCCTCTGCCATACGCGAGGCCGTAATTCCACACTCGATCAAAATACCCCTTCAAGATGGCTGGCATTGAATACCACCACAGTGGGAACACGACGATGATGTTGTCTACGTCCGCCAGTTCTGCAAACAGCGTTCTCACTTCTTCACTGTAGATTTTATTTGGATTCTGCCAGTCCGGTTCATCCTCTGTGCCTAATGAAGGATCAAATCCGGTACGGTATAAGTCGAGTTCGGCGACGTCCATTTTTTGACTGGCTGCTTGTTTTTTCAGGGCATCAACCACTTGTGCAGTTAATGAATCGGCGCGCGGATGCGCCCAGATGATGTAGGTTTTTCCGGATGTTTTTGCTGTATCGGTTAGGTTACTTTTCATGCTTTATCCCGTTGGGTATTGATGATGACGGTACTTT
This sequence comes from Rouxiella sp. Mn2063, assembly GCF_049319665.1. Classification (NCBI taxonomy): domain Bacteria; kingdom Pseudomonadati; phylum Pseudomonadota; class Gammaproteobacteria; order Enterobacterales; family Yersiniaceae; genus Rouxiella; species Rouxiella sp. Mn2063. The sequence goes on from NZ_JBMOUD010000011.1 coordinate 53,412, forward strand.
ACCCAAGCGGGATTGTGTTATAAACGCACAATAATGGGATGGGTTGATGAGTAATATTCACTAATGAAGCTAAATTTTTCTGACTTTGCGACCTTTGTGGCCGTTGCTAAGCATCAAGGGTTTCGGGCGGCAGGCGATGCGTTAGGCGTTTCCCCTTCGGCGGTCAGCCACTCAATGAAACAACTCGAACAGCGGCTAAAAATACGCTTATTGAATAGAACGACTCGCAGCGTATCGCTGACCGAAGCCGGACAAAGTTTGTATGACAGGTTAAGTCCGGCGTTTGAAAATATCTCTCTGACTATTGATGACCTTAATCGTTTTCGTGATTTGCCGGTTGGCACATTGCGGATTAATGCTGCACAGCAGGCGGCACGTTTATTTCTCATGCCTTTGGTGACTGAATTTATTCGCTGCTATCCCGATATCAAAGTGGAGATCACCACCGACGACAGGCTAACCGATATCGTTAAACATGGTTTTGATGCCGGCATCCGATTAAAAGATATTGTCGAAAAGGACATGATTGCCACGCCGATTGGCCCACCGGTGCGTTTTGCCGTGGTGGCAACCCCAGCATATTTTGAGAAATATGCACTGCCTGACCACCCTAATGAGCTGGTCGATCATCAATGCGTGGTATTTCGCTTTCCTAGCGGAAGAGCCTATCACTGGGAATTTGAGCGTGATGGCAACAAGCTGGAAGTGTCAACAGACGGTAATATCACCGTAGATGACCTCGATTTAGAATTAGATGCAGTATTGCAAGGTGCGGGAATAGGCTATTTGATCTATGAACAGGTTGAGCAGCATATCAAAGAAGGGCGGCTGATTTCTGTTTTGGACGCCTGGCTACCGGAAAGACCGGGATTTCATTTGTACTACCCGAACCGGCAATATATGCCTTATGGATTGAAATCGTTTTTAGCGTTTATTAGGCAGTGATTGAGGCAGCTCAGCCCCGCCGAGGATACTCTCGACAGGGCTGGTGATACTTCGGGCGTGCAAACTTACATATCCGTCTCAACGCGAATCAAACTCGGCCAGTGCGAGCGCGAGAACAGCACCAGACGAATATTGAACAGTGATAACATCGGTGCGTAATACCGGGCGTCTTTTGTCGAGAGCGTTTCAAGCGTGATCAGCAAGTGGTCTATTTCGCTCAGTAGTTTCGGGTGAGGCGAGGCTTGCAACGATTTTAAGCGTGCTTTCAGATAGCGCTTTAATTCATAGAATATGCGGTCAGTGGCGGTAATGTGCCCGGCCAGTAATTCCTGATTCTTCATATGAAAATCGTAATAGTTCGCGCCAAGCCACACTTCGGTGATCAAATCTCCGCCTGAGGTCAATTCTGCCGTTGGGTCGAGTTTTTTCCTTGGTAAAATCACATTAACCTTATCGAGCATTCTCGCCACAAATCGTTGGCGCGAGTTGAGAGAGGCGCTATGCAGTTTGATTTCAGCCAGGAATTGAATCAGCTCTTTTATCCCCTTAAGCAACGCACGTTTCGCGGTCCATGACGGGCGCTTGCTGCGAATAATCGCTGTCACCACCACGCCAATCACTACGCCGACCATGCTGGAGATAGCGCCGTTTAACGTTGCCAGCGGATCGGGTCTAAAGTCATGGCTTAGGCCGATCAAACCCGGTATTTGAGTCGCAATGATTAAACCAAGCAAATTGGTCGCCGGATTGGCGATAACTATGCCTAGTGCAAATAAGCCGGGGAAGAGGCAAATTAGCAGAGCTTCAAATGTGGTAGTAAGCGGTATGAGCATGGAGGCATAAAGGATACTGATCGCAGTGGCGACCACCACGCCTTTTAAAAACACCTTCATCGGTGCCATTGGGTTGTCCATTGCCGCAAAGAAAGAACAGAGTATTGCAGCCATCATCGGCGCGGTTGCTCCGTCTTTCCAGCCGGACCCAATCCAGAATAAGCAGCAGAGGAACGTCACCAAAAACGCGGTAAATGACGAGAGCAGCAGCATGCCTTTATCGATATGCCAATGAGCCGTGGAGCGCTTAGCTTTGCTTTCTTCAAAGTTATCGACGTGTTTGCCCACGCTAAAGTGCGCATCGGCAATTCTGACAAAATCCCCCAATCTATCCAGCAGGCCATTGAGCAGCAAACTATCTTCCACATTCATCTCGTTGTTCTGATAAGCCTGCTGTAGCTCGGTTTGTGTCTGGGCGATATCTTGTTGGATCGCGCTGGTATCGTCGCCTTTATCGCTGTCATTGAGCCAAAGTAAAAAACGACGGAAGGTTTCCTGTACGTTTTCCGGGAACGCGATTTGCCGCTCCGCCAACATATTCAGGCGCATCTCAATTGAGGTGAGCGTGGGGATTAGATAAGACAAATGCTGATATTGCACCGTGACCAGGCGAATCAGCTTACGTGCAGCATTACCTTCAAAAATACAGTGGGTGATCAGTACTTCGACACTGACGGGATACCCTGCCATCTGAATGAGAATATTTTCGTGATCGGGTGACTTATCCGGCGTCGGAGCGGTGAGCAGCGCGTTACAGAGTTTCTTGGCGCTGTCGTACCAATTGGTGATGCTTTTTTCCAGGATATTACTCATGGAAACCGGCAAAATCAGGCTGTGCACTATGCTGCTACAAACAATCGCCACACCAATCTCCTCAATACGTGATAACACCGTATAAGTGATAGAAAGCGGTGAGGTTACGTCGGGGAATCCCATAATTGCGGCGCTGTAACCGGCCAGCATAAAGACATAGCTTTTTGGTGTGCGGTCGTGCAGCGAAAGGTATAAACACACCGCAACCCAGGCAGAGACACATAGGCTGAACAACAACGGGTGCTGCACAGTCGCGGGATAAATCAGCAGAATAAACAGCCCACCCAACATCGTACCGAGTAAACGGAACACCGATTTAGAGAGTGTGGAAGCAGAATATAACTGAGAGGCAATAAAAACGGAGGTTATTGACCAAGCGGGCTTATCTAAATTTAGAGCCAACGCAATGTATAGTGCAATAAATGCGGCAAAACAGGTTTTCACCGAAAACAACACGGCGCTTTTTGATAACCATTTCATACGTGGAAGCTAACTCATAAGTACTGCATTTTATCGTTATCCCTCCATGATATCTGAAGCCAATAAAGCCAGCATTTTAAATTTTATACAATTTATTACCGCGCTAAGTAATTGCGTGATGCCGGAGAATTTTGTAATTAAATTAATAATTAACTATTTGATTTTATTTATTTTTACTATTTTATAGTGTGCAGCTTTGATTTCTACGGACAGATTTTATGTGCTGTGTTTTGCTACCTGGATTCATCATCACGATGAACGTTGCCCCATTCGCACATCATATCTAAAACCGGGATCAGCGACTGCCCTCTCTTCGAGAGACTATATTCCACCTTTGGTGGGATTTGTGGGTACTCGTTTCTGATAATTAAACCGTCGCTTTCCAGCTCTTTGAGCGTCAGGCTCAGCGTTCTAAATGAAATAGTCTCGATATGGCGTTTGAGCTCATTGAACCTCAGGATGGGTCTGGCTCCTGACAATGAATAGAGAATAATCATTTTATATTTTCCGCTGACCAGCGAAAGCGTATAGGCAAACCCCGTTTCTGCCATAAGCTCGCAGGGGACTTCAACCGTTTCTAAGCTCATTACACTATCCTTTATTATAGTATGTATCAAAAATGACAGTATTGTACTTTAAAATAAAGCTGCCTATGATGCAAACATCAAAGAGACGCTGAATGGTTCAGTCTAATAAATGGAGATATTATTTGAAGACGCTCATTATTGTGATTCATCCAAACTTGAATGACTCAGTCGTGAATAAACGTTGGGTTAATGAAGTGGAAAAACACCCGGATTTGTACACTGTTCATTATCTTCACCAGACTTATATCGATGGTGTTATTGATGTAGAGAAAGAACAGAAGCTAATTGAGCAACATGACAGTATTATTTTGCAATTCCCTCTATATTGGTTCAACTGTCCTCCATTGCTCAAGAAATGGCTGGATGATGTGTTTACCTATGGCTGGGCATACGGCTCTAACAGTGGATATAAGCTTAAAGATCGTAAAATTGGATTAGCCGTAAGCGCGGGTATTAAGGAAGAAGACTTCACCCGCGATGGACGTTACCATCACACGCTACAAGAAATACTTCTGCCTTTCGAGGTAACGATGAAGTATGTAGGTGCAAATTATTTGCCATTCTATTCTTTATACGGCGCTGAGTTTGAAGTGTCTGAAGAAGAATTAGAGCGTAGCGCTAAAGGATATATTGATTATCTGCAATCCTTTTAGTCAGTAATTTTTTATAAAATACATCAATTATTTCTGTGAGTGTGCAATCGAACTAACGATCGCTCATATGCTTTGCCATTCTATTTTTAGACAATGTTGATAATGTGAAAGCCACGGAGTATTGTGGCTTTTTTATTATGGGGTAATAAATTAAATATCTTTAATCATTAATATTTAAGCTAGATAATGTCTACACACCAGGCTATATAGCAGAACTAATTATATTTAACAATCTTGCCATTTTCCTTCATACGGTATGTCTGATCGCCAGTAGAAAATGAAATCCCCATATTTCTGCTTTTATCTATAGAGAAAACTTTATTTTTATCAATGCAGTTTATCGGAGTGTTCATATCTTCGAAGCATCGCCTATCATACTTGCCTTCTTTTTTGTAACCATCGCCAAATAGCCAGAATGTGACAGAAAAAAAACCATTGTCTCCAGGATTAGGGATATGATACTTTTCTTTCAAGATATCTTGATTTTTTAGCCACCAGTTAATTTTTCCTCGATTAGTGAATGGGAAGTTTTTTACTAAAACATCACTAAATTCACCATCTTGATGAACGGCAACAATTTCTACTGGGCGTAGTGATAACCATGATAGATAAATGAATAGAAGAAAGCTAACCAGATAAAGTGCTGAGGGGATTTTTTTACTTTTAATTTTCATTACGTCTCTCAGTAATTTCTACTATATGTTTCCATATGGTTGTATTGTTGTAAAAAGGAAATTCAGAATGAGTTAACTTTATTCCTCGCGTTTTACTTTAACTATGTCGCCGTTATCCTTCAATTTATACCGACCTTCATAGGTGATAAATAATATGCTTTTCTCGTCGAATTTATTCCGTGTGACTTTAAATAAAGTTTTTTTCTCAATGCAGTTTTTCTTAGTGTTCATATCTTCAAAACAGAACATGTCATACTTGTTATCTTCTTTATATCCGTTGCTGAAATCCCAAAAAATAATAGTAAAACTCCCATAGGAAGCAGGTTTGGGGATGCTGTAGCGCCTTTTTAGGCTATCTTGATTTTTTAGCCACCATTTTATCTTTCCCTTATCAGTGAGCGGAAAATTTTTCACTAAAACAGAACTGTAGTTACCATCATTATGAACATCGATGATTTCAACAGGTAACTGAAAAAACAAAATTAAAAAACTAATAGAAGAACAGAATAATACCAATATTATTATGATGGATTTTTTATTTTTATCTTTCACTCACTCCTCCTATAATTTCTATTGTGGTTTCTATATTGGTCATAAAGGGATTGAAACCAAACTGATCGTATCGTTGGAGTAAAAACCATATACGGAAAAAACGGAACGAGTTAAATTTAAACTTTGAGATATCACCATCGTCCAGACCAAAGTGATCTTGTACTTTGTAATGTACTACTGCACGATAGCGGTTCCCATCAATCTGTAGTGATTTTATCGTGATATGTGTCGCCCAGGTATCGTGAACAGTGATGCCCATCCCGTTAAAATTATCCTGAAACCTGTCGAACTTTGGTAGTTTTCCGCCCAATACAGCTTTAGTTAACCTGACAGACTCTTTGGCTGGATAAATACTATTTTCCCAGTCTATATATTTATCTAAGGCTCCTTTTAAAAGCATTCGTGTACTATTTTCTACCGAACAGTCATTCAGAATTTGCTCTCTCAGTGCAGCATTCAGCTGAAGACTGAAAAAATCTGAGCCTTTACTATTCTGCATATGGGTGATCATCTCGCCAATAAGGTGTTTATATGGGCTATAAACCGCGAATGTTTGTGAAAGATGCCGAAATTCATCAAACAAGATATTGGCGCATTGTTGGCGGGTAATTTTTTGTCCTTCTTCGCGAGAGTCGTAGAAGGCAGATTGTGGTTGGTTAAACGGCGTGATTTTAGTCAGCGTATAAGGATTCGCTCTGTTGGAGACATCAAAGAGATTAAATTGCGTTTTTAATTGAGTTTCAGACAAATCACCGCAGTGCATATCATCCGCGCCATGATCATCCATCCATCTTTTTGTTTTGAATATCGTGCAAGGGAACTGTAGTGCTGACATCGTGATACATTCCTTGTGCCGTTGTCCGTTAGAGGTTTTATTATGGCAGCACTCCAATGCGCCACCTTTAGCGAGGATATCATCGGCCTCCCGGTAAACCCTGTCAAATAGATGGCGTTAGCAGTGAGTTGTGAATGACGAGTTTATTGCCAGGTTCTTGTAATAAGTTTTTTCTCTCTATTTATAGAATAAGGTTAATTATTTCAATAAATAATAGGTAGAACATGATAAACACTAAATGGCATTAGTTGGTATTATTGGGCGTTTATCTGAAAAAATAGCTCACGCAATTGTTAATAAAAATATAGCCATGTGTTCGTTCTAGAACGTAACACAAGGGTTACATTTTATATCAAGACCGGAATTAATAAATCTAGTGATGGGTAATGATATTTTGAGCATTGGGTATGAAGAAGAAGCCCGCAGCGCGGGCTTCTGTGTTTATGAGCGTAATTAATTACTCGATATTCTGAATCTGCTCGCGCATCTGCTCGATCAACACCTTCAACTCAATGGCAGACGTAGTGACGTCGGCATTGATGGATTTGGAGGCGAGGGTGTTTGATTCGCGGTTGAACTCTTGCATCATAAAGTCCAGACGGCGGCCAACGGCTTCGTCCTTTTTCATGATTTTATGCGTTTCTTTAACGTGCGCTTCCAGACGGTCCAGCTCTTCGGCGACGTCAACGCGCTGGGCCATTAATACTAGCTCTTGCTCCAGACGGTTGTTTTCGAGCTGAACTTGTGCGTCTTCTAACTTGCTGACCAGACGTTCGCGCTGCCACAGCAGGATGTTAGGCATTTGCGCCCGCACTTTGATGACTTCGGCGCTGACGCCTTCTAAACGCTGTTCGATCAGCGTTTTTAACGCGGCACCTTCGCTTTCGCGAGCGCTGATGAAATCATCTAAGGCGGTTTCTAATGCTTGCAGCAGTTCGGTGCTAATCGCATCTAAATCTTGCTCTTCGGCAACCATCACGCCCGGCCAGCGTAGGACGTCCAGCGGATTGATCTCGCCTTCGTCGCTTTGCATCTTGACCCATTTAGCCGATTCAACCAGCTGCTTAGCCAGTTTTTCGTTAAGTTGCAGGGTGCCTTGTGCGCTTGGGTCGAGCTCGAAACGCAGGTTACATTCTACTTTGCCGCGGGTCAGACGGGCGCGAATGCGCTCGCGGATCACGGGCTCCAGGCTACGGAACTGCTCTGGCAGACGAATATAGGTTTCGAGATAACGTTGGTTAACGGAGCGGAGTTCCCACGCTGCGCTACCCCAGTTACCTTTGATTTCGCGTCGTGCATAAGCGGTCATACTACGGATCATGTCTGCGTACCTGTTAATGTAAAGATGGAGAGATTATAGCCGTGGGCAACCTGTCATGATAGGCATTACCTCACGAAGTCTGTAGAATGCGCAGCCAATCATGAATTGCGAGCCGGAGAACCATCCTATGCGCCCAGCAGGTAGAAATGCACAACAAGTTCGTCCACTGACTTTCACCAGAAATTACACGAAACACGCTGAAGGTTCCGTCCTGGTTGAATTTGGTGATACCAAAGTGCTTTGCACCGCCACCGTTGAAGAAGGGGTTCCGCGTTTTCTGAAAGGTCAGGGCCAAGGCTGGATCACTGCCGAATATGGCATGTTGCCACGCGCTACTCACAGTCGTAACGCGCGTGAAGCCGCTAAAGGCAAACAGGGCGGTCGTACTCTGGAGATCCAACGCCTGATCGCACGTTCTTTGCGTGCTGCGGTTGACTTGAAAAAGCTCGGTGAGTTTACCATTACCCTCGACTGCGACGTGTTGCAGGCCGATGGTGGCACCCGTACCGCGTCTATCTCCGGTGCTTGTGTGGCACTGGCCGATGCGCTCAATGCCTTGGTTGCCGCAGGCAAACTGAAAGCCAACCCGATGAAAGGCTTGGTTGCCGCAGTCTCTGTGGGTATCGTCAATGGCGAAGCGCTGTGCGATTTGGAGTATGTAGAAGACTCCGCCGCTGAAACCGATATGAATGTGGTGATGATGGAAGATGGCCGCATGATTGAGGTGCAAGGCACCGCTGAAGGCGAGCCGTTCAGCCACGACGAATTACTCAGTCTACTCGCCCTCGCTCGAGGGGGAATCGACACTATCTTCCAGGCGCAGAAAGCGGTCCTGGCGGAATAACTTTTTAAGGCGACTCAATGAGTCGCCTTTTTTATGTCCTGAAGTCTGCAATATCAGGCAGACAGATTTAATGAACAAAGCACAACGAGGAGATGTCCCAATGAAAGCCTACCAGCGCCAGTTTATCGAGTTCGCCCTGAACAAGCAGGTATTGAAGTTCGGCGAGTTTACGTTGAAATCTGGCCGTATCAGCCCTTATTTCTTTAATGCTGGCCTGTTTAATACCGGGCGTGATTTGGCATTATTGGGCCGTTTCTATGCAGAAGCGTTGGTAGATTCTAAAATTGATTTTGATCTGCTGTTTGGCCCGGCTTATAAAGGGATTCCTATTGCGACCACTACGGCGGTGGCCTTGGCGGAACATCACGATCGCGATGTGCCTTATTGCTTTAATCGCAAAGAAGCGAAAGATCACGGCGAAGGCGGTACGCTGGTCGGTAGCCCGCTGCAAGGCAAAGTGATGTTGGTTGATGATGTCATCACCGCCGGGACGGCAATCCGTGAGTCGATGGAAATTATTAATGCCAACAACGCCACGCTGGCTGGCGTATTAATCTCCCTTGACCGTCAAGAACGTGGGCGTGCGGATATTTCGGCAATTCAGGAAGTCGAGCGTGATTATCACTGCAATGTGATCGCTATTATTACGCTGGCGGATTTAATTGCTTATCTGGAAGAGAAAACCGAGATGGCCGATCATTTGGCAGCGGTTCGCGCTTACCAGAAAGAATACGGCGTCTAATATCCTATTGACGGGTTTGCTGGATGCCCAGGGCAAATTTTTTGCGCCCTGAAAATAGAAAAGGGCCGTAAGGCCCTTTCAGACATGAAATTACCGACTGATTTGCGGTAGTTACTGCAATTGTGCGGCGATCAGTGGCCAACGTGCATCGAAATCTTGCGTTGGTCGGTATTTAAATTCTGAACGTACAAAACGCGACAACATTCCTTCACAGTAGGCCAGCAGCTGGCTTGCCAACAGCGTTTCGTCCGCGCTGTAACCGCTGCCTTCACGCATCTTTTTCTCACGCAGCACCTGCTTGAGCTGAACTTCGATTCGTTCAAACAATTGGTTAATACGACCTTGCAAGCGGTCTTGTTCAAACATCAGTGCGTGCCCGGTCATGATGCGGGTTAATCCAGGATTGCGTTCTGCGAACCCTAAAATTAACAGCAGAATGAGACGAAGCCTATTTAGCGTTTCCTTTTCGTCCTGCAAAATCAGATTGATACGGGTGATGAGGCTATCTTCGATAAACTCGATCAGGCTGTCGAACATCCGCGTTTTACTGGGAAAGTGCCGGTAAAGTGCAGCTTCAGATACGCCAACATTGGCCGCGAGTTTAGCCGTCGTAATACGTTGGCTGCCATCGCTGGATTGGAGCATTTGCGCTAATGCCTGCAAAATCTCCTCGCGCCGGTTCCTTTTGGTATTTTCTTTTTCTGCCATGTCTGAATAGACCCTTGCTAAAAACGACTTAAATCATCAACACACCGGACAATAACCACCCGTAGATTGCGGCTTATATGAAACCCTGCTGTCGCGGTGCGATATACTTAAGGATCTGTTCAATATCGCGTCATAATCCCCTGCAAAATTATGATTTATACCCATCGTGCTGCGAGTGACAGGAGGCGGTGTTCAATTGCTGCCTGTCTGCACCTTGGCGTCACCTGGGCATCTTTATTAATTCGCGATGTTGAACAGGTTCTTATTGGCGTCCTGAGTGACCAAATCCACCTTCGCCACGTTCGCTGTTCTCGAAGGATTCAACCAGATTGAATTCGGCCTGCACCACAGGCACAAATACCATCTGTGCGATGCGTTCGCCTGGTTCGATCATGAAGGTTTGTTGTCCACGATTCCAGACCGACACCATTAACTGGCCTTGGTAATCGGAATCGATAAGTCCCACCAAATTACCTAATACTACGCCATGTTTATGGCCCAATCCTGAGCGTGGCAGGATAACTGCCGCCAGATTGGCATCACCGATATGGATAGCTAAGCCTGTAGGTAATAACGTCGTTTCACCTGGTTTTAATTCAACGGCAGCATCTAAGCATGCACGTAAATCAAGGCCTGCAGAACCCGGCGTGGCGTAGGCAGGCAAAGGGAATGTCGAACCGATACGCGGGTCGAGGATTTTAATGTCAATTTTTTTCATAAAGGCTGACTATCTCATCTAATAAACGTTGACCCAAAAGTGTCTTATCACTAAGCGGGAGCGCTTTATCGCCACCTTGCCAGTAAAGATGCAAGGCATTGTTATCACTGTTAAAACCTTGTTCCGGCCCTGACACATCATTCGCGCAAATCAGGTCAAGATTCTTACGTGCTCGTTTTTGCTGCGCGTATTCTTCCACATTCTGGGTTTCGGCAGCAAACCCGACGACATAAGGCCGCTGTTCTTTCATCGCGGCAACCTCCGCCACAATATCAGGGTTTTTTATCATCTTGATGGTGATTTCTTCACCCTGTTTTTTTATTTTTGTTTCGGCGATTTCGGCGGCGCGATAGTCCGCGACGGCAGCGCAAGAGATGAAAATTTGTTGTAGACCTGCCAGACCCATTACCGCACTTTGCATCTCTTGCGCGGTAGTGACGTCAATTCGATGAACGTGAGCAGGGGTTGCCAGATTGACCGGTCCGGCAACCAGCGTAACCTTAGCACCACGCGCTGCAGCCGCCTGCGCAATGGCAAAGCCCATTTTTCCTGAGCTATGGTTGCTGATGTAACGAACGGGGTCTAATAGCTCGCGGGTTGGCCCGGCGGTAACCATAATATTCAGGTGTTGCAGATCGAGGCGTGGTGAGAAATGCTCAGCCGCCATACCAACAATCACCATTGGGTCCAGCATTCGTCCCGGACCAATATCACCACAGGCCTGGCTACCTTCATCCGGTCCCCAGATTAAGGTGCCACGTGCACTAAGCGCCTGTAAGTTTTCTTGGGTGATCTTCGCCCGATACATTTGCTGATTCATTGCGGGTACCACCGCCACCGGTGCGGATGTCGCCAAACAGAGGGTAGTCAGCAGATCATTAGCCATGCCGGCATTAATGCGTGCCAGCAAATCTGCGGTTGCCGGGGCAATGATGACCAGCTCAGCCCATTTACCTAATTCAATATGGCCCATTGCGGCTTCGGCCGCTGGGTCAAGCAAGGAATCGGACACTGGGTAGCCAGAAACTGCTTGTAAGCTGAGTGGCGTAATGAAGGCTTTGGCTGCTTCTGTCATTACTACTCGCACTTCTGCGCCAGTGTCGCGTAAACGCCTGACCAACTCAGGAGCTTTATAGGCAGCAATGCCGCCGCTTACGCCGAGCACGATACGTTTGCCGGAGAGTCCCGTCATCATCATTGTCCGATTGAAAGCTTAAAGAAGCGACATTTTAGCATAATGCGAATTTATGACAGCTATCTGCTGCGACAGTTGCTCAGGATAAAAGAGTTCTGCGAGATATCTCGCAATCAGGGATCTTGGGTAAGCCTTATGCACCGGGGCTGTGGGATAATCGAACATGGACAAGGAGGCCTGATGAGCGATTTAAAAGATGTGTGGAAGAAAAATCAAAAAGGACCTAGAGAAAAGTTGCTTCACTTAGGCACTTCATCATTAAGCGATTGTGAGCTACTTGCTCTATTCCTGCGCACCGGTGCTCGTGGTGTGAATGTGATACAGCTGGCGGAGGAGTTGATGCGAACTTTTGGGTCGTTACATCAATTAATCTCGGCAGATTTTCAGCAGATGACAGCCATTAATGGGATTGGGGTAGCAAAGTTTACCCAGTTGTCTGCGATTTTTGAGTTGTCCAAACGCAGCTATGCAGGACAGCTGATGCGCGAGAATCCTCTGCTTACCCCTGAAAGTACCAAGCGATATTTGCAAAATTTGCTGGCAAATCGGGAGAGAGAAGTCTTTTTGGTACTTTTTCTCGACAATCAACATCGGGTTATTCGCCATGAGGAGTTATTTGCTGGTACCATTAGCAGCGTCGAAATCCATCCGCGAGAAATTGTTCGCGCAGCGATGAAGATTAATGCGACAGCGCTAATTCTGGCGCATAATCACCCGTCGGGCAGGGCTGAACCTAGTTCTGCAGACAGAAGGGTGACCGAACAGATAATAAAAGTCTGCCAACTGTTGGAGATTCGTGTACTCGACCATTTAGTGGTTGGGCATGGAGAAATGGTGTCTTTTGCCGAACGCGGTTGGATTTAAGTGGCTTTTTTGACGATCCTTGAGGATCTTTAGCTGTTCGGGACTTGAGCACCTTCGCTCTAAAGCGTATACTACGCCACCTTTGAGAATCTTGGGTTTGGCGTTAAGAGCCTATCTCAGCAGGTTTCAACCTGGTGATAAGGTTTTTACCCGACGACAGAGAGTCGGTTCTCAGTGGAGTTTGCTGAGATGGGCTCTAAAAGCCTGACGAGGCGGCCATACCCTATACGAAGCTCGAGCTGATTTGATTTTTGGAGAATAAAATGTCCCGAGTCTGCCAAGTTACTGGCAAGCGCCCGGTGAGCGGTAACAACCGTTCCCACGCACTGAACGCGACCAAACGCCGTTTTCTGCCAAACCTGCACTCACACCGTTTTTGGGTTGAAGGTGAGAAGCGCTTTGTAACTCTGCGTGTATCTGCTAAAGGTATGCGTGTTATTGATAAGAAGGGTATCGAAACGGTCTTGGCCGAAATTCGTGCCCGTGGTGAGAAGTATTAAGGAACTGAATCATGGCTAAAGGTGTTCGCGAGAAGATCAAGCTGGTTTCTTCTGCTGGTACTGGTCACTTCTATACCACTACGAAGAACAAGCGTACTAAGCCGGAAAAATTGGAATTGAAGAAATTCGATCCAGTTGTCCGTCAACACGTGATCTACAAAGAAGCTAAAATTAAATAATTTTAGTGGATTGAAAAAACCCGGCTCCGGCCGGGTTTTTTATTGCCTGTCAGACAGGAAAGTTGCAATTCGACCCGCTAGGTAGAGAATGTCAGGCTAGCGACCATGACATATTTGTTTTGCAGGAGGCGTTAATGCCAGAGTTACCAGAGGTAGAAACCAGCCGCCGTGGCATTGAGCCTTATTTGGTTGGGCACCAGATTGTACATGCCGTAGTGCGCAATTCTCGTCTGCGCTGGCCGGTCTCAGAAGAGATTATGGCGCTCAGTGACCAGGTGGTGCTTAGTGTTCAACGCCGGGCCAAATATTTACTGATTGAGCTGAAAACGGGTTGGATCATCATTCATCTCGGGATGTCGGGTAGTTTACGCGTGTTGCAGCACGAAACCGAACCGGCAAAACACGACCACGTCGATTTGGTGATGGATACCGGCTATGTGCTGCGTTATACCGACCCTCGTCGCTTTGGCGCCTGGCTGTGGTGTGCTGATTTAGCTGCCAGTAATGTGTTATCTCATCTTGGTCCAGAGCCACTCAGCGACGATTTTTCTGCTGAGTATTTGATGGAGAAATCACGCAATAAAAAATCACCGATTAAGCCCTGGTTGATGGATAACAAGTTGGTGGTTGGCGTGGGGAATATCTATGCCAGTGAATCTTTGTTTGTGGCGGGTATTCTGCCGGACCGGCCGGCTAACTCGTTAAGCTCCGAAGAGTATCAACTGCTGACCAAAACCATTAAAGCCGTGTTGTTGCGTTCGATAGAACAAGGCGGTACTACGCTGCGTGATTTTTTACAGTCGGACGGTAAGCCGGGATATTTTGCGCAGGAGTTGCAGGTTTATGGCCGGGCCGGTGAGCCATGCCGAGCCTGTGGCACGCTGATTGAAAGCAGCAAGCACGCTCAGAGAAGCACCTTTTTCTGTCGCAGCTGCCAGCGCTAAGGTGACAGCTACGCTTATCTAACAGGCTTAAGCCTGGGCGATTTTTTCCAGCAGTGATTTTGTCACGTTGGCTGGAAGGAAAGGAGTGATGTCGCCACCGTGGCGCGCCACTTCTTTCACCAGCGTTGATGAAATAAATGACCACTCTTTAGAAGGCATCATAAAAACGCTTTCCAGCGTTGGCATCAGATGTCGATTCATGTTGGCCAATTGCATCTCATACTCAAAATCAGAGACTGCGCGCAAGCCGCGAACTAAGACGTTAGCGTTTTGCTGTTGGGCGAAATTTGCCATCAAGCTGCTAAAACCCATTACCTCGACGTTGCTCAAATGCGAGGTCGCCTCTTTGGCAAGCTGCACCCGCTCATCTAAGTTAAACATCGGTTTTTTGCTCGGGCTGGCAGCAATAGCCAATATCACCCGATCAAACATCACTGCGGCACGGGTCACGATATCCAGATGACCATTAGTTAGCGGATCGAAAGTACCAGGATAGATAGCGTTGGTGCTCATGGCTGCTCACTTTTTCGGTAATGCAGGGTTCTGCAATGAATGGCTGAAGGCCCACAAGGCGGCGTATTTGTTAAAAGTATACTGCGCATTGACACCCGCCAAAACTAAACCTTGTTTACCATCTAGAAAACCGGCACGTAATATCCAGGTTTTAAAGAATGCGCCAAGGGTATGGCTGAGAATAGAGAAGAAACTACAGCTTTTCCCTTGTCGGTGCCGCTGTTCTGCCCACGCTTGAGCATAGCCGAGCTGTTTACGCTGGAATTCGAAGAAATCACGACAGGTGAGATGTAGCAAGTCGCCGCTGAGCGGGACAATTTTGGCTTCACCAGTATTCAGGGATTCGTGGACCAGGTCATCGTTGTAGCGAAATTTTTTGGCATGATAGAGACGATTAACGCGATCGGGATACCAGCCGCTGTGACGCATAAAACGTCCGAGGAATAAATTCAAACGGCCGCAGCTATAAACCACGTTTTCATCGCTATGAGTCAGACAGGCTTCTATTGACTGACGTAGCTCTGGAGAGACTCGTTCGTCGGCATCGATCATCAAAATCATCTCGCCGCTGGCATAGCTTTGTGCCAGTTGGCGCTGCTTACCGAAGCCTTGCCAATCGGTGTTTTCAAACACTTTGGCACCGAGTTTACGGGCAAGGTCTTGTGTACCGTCACTACTGCCAGAATCTAATAAGATTATCTCATCAGCGAAACCCACTGACTTGAGACACTCTTCGAGCAGCGCAGCTTCATTTTTAGCGATCAATACAACCGACAGGCGTTTTTTGGCGGACATCAATGACTCCGTGGCGGCAGATAAGGCTCCATCAGTTCCAATAACCGATGCAATGCGCCTTGGTTTTGACGCAGGACTTCAACGGCATGGCGGCCATAGTAGAGGCGATAATCTTCATCGGTCAGCAGCGTTGAGATCTCTTTCACCAAAGAAGCGCTGTCCGTAACAGTGATTAATCCATCCGCTTGCGCCAGCTTGGCACAAATATCTTTGAAATTGAAAGTATGTGGTCCCATCAAGACAGGAATGGCGTGTGCAGCGGCTTCTAATGGATTATGTCCACCACGTTCAACCAAACTGCCACCGACGAAGGCCAAATCAGCAATGCCGTATAGCAGCATCAATTCACCCATCGTATCGCCAATCACTACTTGAGTTTGTGCTGACGGTACTTCACCGCTGCTACGCTGGATATAACTCAGCCCGACTTTGCGGGTCAGTTCGCAGGCCACCGGGAAACGTTCAGGATGGCGTGGAACCAGAATCAGCAGCAGCGTCGGGAACGTTTTTAATAATTCGCGGTGGGCGGCAAGCAGCAAGGCTTCCTCCCCATCGTGAGTACTGGTCGCAATCCATACCTGCCGACGCGAGGCCCATTGGCTTCGTAGCGTCAGCGCGCGAGCCGCTAATTTAGGGGTCACTGAGATATCGAATTTCAAGCTTCCTGTTACCGCCAAATGAGAGCGTTTTAGTCCCAACTCAACGAAACGTTCACCATCTTCGCTATTTTGCGCGGCAATCAGCGTAATTTTTCTCATGATTTTGCGAACAAAACCGCCGAGCTTGCTATAACCTTTGGCTGAACGCGCGGAAAGACGGGCGTTGGCAATCACCAGCGGTATATCACGTTTGTGTAAGGCATTGATCAGATTTGGCCATAACTCTGTTTCCATAATAATCACCAGCTTAGGGCGAACTTCATTGAGGAAACGATTAACCGAGCCAGGGAGGTCATAAGGCAGATAAACATGGTGCACATCTTTACCGAATGCCGAAACCGCCCGCTCGGAACCTGTCGGGGTCATTGTGGTCACAGTAATGGGTAAAGAAGGGTAGCGATGGCGCAGTGCGCGTACCAAAGGGATCGCGGCCAAGGTCTCGCCGACGGAAACCGAATGCAGCATAATGCCATCCGCTTCCACTTTGCCTTTACAAAAGCCGTAACGTTCGGCCCATCGTTTGCGGTAAAGCGGCGCTTTGCGGCCACGTATCCACAGACGGAGCCAGATCAAGGGCTGAATAAGGTAAAGTAATACCTGATATAAACGCAGTAACATGCTTTAGAATTCATTTATATGGGGTTGGACGAATAGTATCATACCTCAAGGTGAAAGGCGCTAATCTTGCTGGGGTCAGGGTGCTGGCGAGAGCGGTAGAAGATATCTCTGATAAGGCTAGAATGAAAAATATACTGATTATTCGGCGGGATAATATAGGCGATCTCGTTTGTACCATGCCGTTGATTGAAGGTGTTAAAAATGCCTTTCCTGACGCCAAGGTTTATTTATTGATTAATTCGGTCAGTAAAGACGTCGTTAAGAACAATCCCCATATAGAAAAGACATTCGTTTATAAAAAAGCGAAACATCGTGCGAAAAACCAATCTGCATTGAGTGTTTATCTTGAGCGCATCGGCATTTTCCTCAAGCTCAGACAAATTAGGTTTGATGCTGCGATTCTTGCTAATCCCGTTCCTTGTAAGTACAGCTTACGCCTTGCCAAGATGGCGGGAGTGAAAAACATTATTGGTGCGGAGTTAGATATAAAAGGGCTGAATTATGCCTTTAAGGATTCGGATTTTTCTGGGGAGCATCAAGTTGAGAGAACATTTAGCTACTTGAAGGCTATTTCACCACTGCCGATTCCGATTCCTGGGATTAAAGTTTATCCCGATGCAGAAGAGTTATTGTTTGCTCGTCAGCAGAAAGAACGTTTATTACCCAACTGCAGTGAAATATATGGCGTGCATATTAGTAACCGACGTCCAAAAAGTCGTTGGCCTATTGAATATTATGCTGAAGTTATCAAACGAATCACCAAAGACAGCAATAAAGGTGTTTTTGTTTTCTGGTCTCCTCAAGGAACCTTAGCGCCTGATGATGTGGGCGATCAGGTGTTGGCAGAAAAAATATCCGAGTTGTGTGGTGGTCACCAGGTTGCCCTTTATCCTACGGCGTCAGTGCGTGAGCTTATCGGTGGGTTTAGCCTTTGCCGGATGATTCTATGCAGCGATGGTGGGCAGATGCATCTGGCTTCTGCCTTGGAAAAAGATACGGTGGTGTTCTTTGGTGAAACGGATCCTGCCGCCTGGCGTCCTTGGTCCGGGAATACTCATATCTTGAAACCGGCAACCGGCGAGAGTTCGGATATTAGTGTTGATGAAGCCTGGGAAGCTATCAGTACGATGTTGTAGACCCACAATTGGTGTAAGCCGGGATTATCCCGGCTTGCTTCAGGCGTCGATTAACGCGATATATTTCTTGCAGATATAATCTAACTGATAGATGCCTAACCGCTCTTTATTGACGATAGGCGGATGTTGATACACTTCTGCCATCTTCTGGCCAAGTGAGTGGCTATCGAGCTCTGCCAGCGCGTTTTCCATCCCCATTTTTTGCAATATTTCTACCGGTCCGCCAGGACACGCGGTGCTGACTATTGGCGTGCCGCAAATTAAGGACTCAACCAATACATTGCCGAAGCCCTCGCTATCTGAACTGAGTACCAACAGCGATGCATGCTTAATATAGGGATAAGGGTTGGCTTGAAAGCCCTTAAATATGACTTTGTCCTCTACGCCCAATTTTTGGGCCAACGCTTTTAGCTTTTCAGTCAGGGCTTCTTTGCCTTGGCCAAGCAAAACGAGCGGCGCATTAATTTGGCTCTGTGCATAGGCTTCAATCAGGCGGTCATGACGTTTGGTTTCATGCAGTCGTCCAACGTGGACTATGTAAGCGTGCCCAGCGAGATCGCAGGGCGCGTTTGCCGCATCAAGAATCGCTTCGATATCAAAAGGGTTGTAGATAACACGGTAATTCGCTGGCTTGAGGGCGAACTGCTCGGTGATATCTTTTGCTACTGCTTCAGAGACGGCGACGATATTGCGTTTGTTGTAGACCTTTTTGATTTTGCGCTGTTTTAGCCAGCGGCTAAAGCCGGTGCGGTGTCCAAGATAAGAACTGGAAAACATACCGTGCAGACAGAACCAGACTTTTTCTTTCGGCAATACTTTGCTCAGGGAGACAATGCGGTCGGTCTTATGCAAGTTAGATAAAATGAGGTCAAACTCACCGGCAGCACGCACTGCACGGTCTAATTGTTTGGCCCGGCGCGATAGTTCGGTAATTTTTCGCCAAGGAGAGCGATCGTTATCGCTAATAACCTGATAATTCAAACCCGCAGGTAAGTCGTAATGGCAAACATCGCGCAGTGAAAATAGCGAAACCTGCGCGCCTTGGCGCAAAAATCCTTCCGCCAGAGTTAGGACGACTTTCTCTGCTCCACCACCGGGTAAACCATCAATAATCAGTAAGATGCGCATTAGCCGACTAACTCCTGATAAAGTGAGATGAGTTGTGATGACAAGCGTTGTGGTGTGCAATCGAGAATTTTTTCTCGGGCTTTTAGGCCTGCATTTGAACCCACTGCGTTGTCAGGTAAGGCCATCACGGCTTGCTGTAAGGCGTTGATATCGAGAGCATCGCAAACAAAACCGTTAACACCTTGGGTGATAAATTCTGCGCCGCCGCAGGTTGGGGTGGTGATCACTGGCAGACCACAGGCCATCGCCTCCAAAATGACATTAGGGAACGGGTCATACAAGGTTGGTAACAGCAATCCATCTGCCATTTGATAAAATGGTAAGGTATTTGGCTGCATACCGAGAAAATGCACACGATCGCGGCAGCCTAACGTTTGGCTCAGGTCACGATAACGTTTCTCATCTTTATCTTTTCCCACCACTAATAAATGGCGAACGGTTGGTGCGATAGCCTTGATGGCGGCATCCAATCCCTTGCGCTCAAAGCCAGAACCCACATAAATCATGCAGGTTGCGCGTGCGGGAATCGAGTGTTGGTGGCGTAACTCTATTCGTTGCTCTTCGCTGACGGGATAGAATTTCTGATTATCAATGGCGTTATAAATAACTCGAATCTTGTCAGCGGGTACGCCAAATTGCTGAATAATTTCTTGTTTTACCATGTCGGCATTGCAAATTACCGCTTTTAATTCAGGGGCGGAATACATCTCTTGTTCTGCTTGCATGACATAGCGGTGATAACGGTCTTTAAACAGATGTTTGGCTTTCCAGTTGGGTAAAATACGAGCGCGCTGTTCCAGCCAACGACGATGGACACCATCGCCAGCACGAAACAGGTCACAGCCGGGAATTCGTTCATGGCTTTGGACTAAATCGAAGTTTTCGCGTTGCCATAAAGCCCGGGCGGCGTTAGCAAAACCACGTTCGCGGCTGATACGGCCTAACTTCCATGGATCACAAATATGAACTTTCCAGTCGGGCTTAATTTCACCCTGCCATTGGCGGGTGATAACGTTAAGTTCAAGATTTTGGTCTTCTAATGCTTCTAGCGCACGGGAGACAAAACGTTCAGCACCGCCATCTGGGCGGTATTTTTGACGGACTAAAGCCAGTCGGAAATGTTTCATGATAATTGCCTTAGCGCCGCATCAATAACCGCTTGTGCAGGGATTGCATCAAGATAGCGTTCGTCAGTGTGAGTATCGATATCATCGGGGTCCGGTAACGGGCCAAAATCACCTGCCCAGATAACTTCGCCTTTGGCTTGCCACGGCCGCCAGAACGTCAGTTTGGATGGTCCGAAAAGTGCAACTAATGGCGTCTTTAATGCAGCCGCCATGTGCATTGGCACGGAGTCGACGCCAATAAATAACGCCGCTCCGTCTATCAGTGCAGCCAACTTTCGTAATGTTAATTGTCCTGCCAATGAAGTGACATTAGCTTGTGGGCATAGCGCGGTAATACGTTCAACCATTTGTAGCTCACGCGAGTCTGGCCCCGAGGTGACAACCAGCGCATAGCCTTGCTGATGCAACGCAGTGAGTGTTTGCGCCATTTTTTCTTCAGTCCAGCATTTGAAGAACCAGCGTGAAGTCGGTTGAATCACGATGTATTTGCCTTGCACGCCACGTTGAGTGAGCAGGCTTGCGACGGCTTGCTTGTCTTCTGGACTAAAACTCATGGTTGCTTGTGAGTTGAGCGGCGTAAGATTTAGCGGCGTCAAAATCGAGAGGTTTTGTTCAACTGTGTGCAAAGCATTGTGATTTTCAGTCGACACTAGCTGCGTATGACAAAATGGCCAAATCTTGCCCCGACGTTTAGGGAAATCAAAGCCTAAACGAATTGGTGCTCCACTGAGTTTAGTTACAATAGCGCTGCGCCATTGGTCCGCCAGATTGATGACCACGTCATATTGGCGTTGCATCAATTGCCTGACTAACTTGATTTCGTGGCCCATATGCGCGCGAGCTCCCTGTTTTTTCCATTGGCGGTCAATGGTAAACAGTTGGTGCAATGAAGGATGGCTGGCCAGCATATCGCGGGTTTCCAGATACATCAGCATATCGATTTCAGCATCTGGATAATGTTGAGATAGCGTATTGATGACCGGGGTTGTCAGCAACATATCACCATGATGGCGTAGCTTAATAATAAGAATACGTCGAACAGGTCTACTCATTTGCTTAGCCGAAACAGTCGTCATCATTTATCACTATCAAAGAAATTCAGACCCCGATTCTAATTGACGCCGATGGATGTGGCTACTCTTCGAGGCCTTTCTTGCGTTGGAGGGGAAAATGTCAAAGAATAGACAACTAATTAAGTCTCACGCGGTCATATCACGGGATTTAGCGTATTAAACAGATGTTCTCTTTACAGGCATTTCTATGACAAAACCGGCTTTTCTTATCACGATTGATACCGAAGGCGATAATCTTTGGCAAAATCACCAGAGTATTTCGACCGAAAATACGCGCTATTTGCCGCGTTTTCAGGCGTTGTGTGAGAAATATGGCTTCAAGCCTGTTTATCTGACCAACTACGAAATGGCCGTTGATGCCGAGTATGTTGAATTTGCCCGTGATGTTATTGCCCGGGGAACGGGTGAGGTCGGGATGCATCTGCATGCATGGAACAGCCCGCCGTTGCAGGCATTGACCGATGATGATTGGCGTCATAAGCCGTATTTAATCGAGTATCCACGAGATCTGGTGCGCGCCAAAGTCGATCACATGACTAAATTGCTGGAAGATGCCTTCCAGACCAAAATGCTAAGCCATCGTGCCGGACGCTGGGCGTTTAATGAATACTACGCTGAGTTACTGCTGGAATACGGCTATCAGGTGGATTGCTCTGTCACACCAAACGTCAACTGGGCTTTCTCGCCGGGTGACCCGCAAGGGCAGGGGGGAACGGATTATCGCCATTTCCCTGCGCAGGCCTATTTTATCGATCCGAGCAACATTGCTCGTGCTGGCCACTCTTCGTTGCTGGAAGTGCCGATGAGTATCCAGCTTAAGCATTCGGCAATGATGAATGCGTTTAAACAGGGGTACGATGCGCTGCGCGGCAAAAAACGCTCGCCTTCTGCGCTGTGGCTACGTCCATCTGGCGGTAATCTGGAAAACATGAAAAAAGTTGCCTTGCGTTGTCTGGAGCAAGGGCATGATTATGTGGAATTTATGCTGCACTCTTCCGAGTTTATGCCTGGCGGCAGCCCAACATTTAAAACGGAACAGGATATTGAGCAGCTTTATCGCGATTTGGATGGTCTGTTTAGCTGGTTAAGTGAGCGTACTCAAGGTCTAACGTTGGCCGAATATTATCAACGGAAAGTAAAATAAGATGTCGAAAAAGTGGAAGATTAAGCTTACTGATTGGTTTTTAAGACGCTATACGGCGAGATTCGGTCGCCTTCAAGATAAATCAACGTTTGACGGCAATATGCATTTTGACAATATTGTCATCTATTCCACTACGGCATTGGGGGACTTTATGTTTAACACCCCAGCGTTGCGCGCAGTACGTGAACGTTATCCTGATGCTCATATTACGCTGGTTGTGCATAAGAAGAATCAAGAGCTGGTGGAAAACGGTCGCTATTATGACCGAGTGGTTTATTGGAACAGTAAAGTCAAAACTATGGGCGAGTTAGTCAAATCGCTACGCCAACATCAGCCTGATTTAGCGTTGATTCTGCATTCGCATTTGCCTTATGACATTATCAGCGCCGTTATGGCGGGGGCAAAATATATTATCCGTGATAATTATAGTTCTGGTATCAGCGGGCTTGAAGCCTGGCTGACTAACTATATTTTCCATTATTACGGCCACTTCGTGCGCCGTAAGCTGGAGTTAATTTCTATCCTTGGCTGCCGCAGCGATGACCCAAGAATGGAAGTCCCAGTTCCTTATCAACCCGGTATTAAAAGCACTGAGCATATTAGCGTTGGCTTCCAGCTTGGTGCCTCGAGCGAGTCGCGCTGCTGGCCAGTTTCTCATTATGCTAAGTTAGCCAATATGCTGGTAGCGCAATATCCTCAAGTGCGTATTGTGCTGATTGGTGGCGGATCTTCTGAAGTTGAGAAAGCCGCGCAATTTTTACAACAAATTGACCCGTCTACCGCTGCATGTGTAGATAATCAGGTTGGCAAAACTGGGCTGCAGGCATTGATTACCTTGATTGATAGCTTCCATGTATTGGTCACTGGAGATACCGGGCCATTGCATGTCGCCGTAGCATTGCAAGTTAAAACCATTAGCCTGTTCGTGACTGCTGATTCCCGGTCAACCGGGCCAATACAGGATAACGAGCTGCACCGAATCATTCAGGTTTCGCGTACGGGTTATACTATGGACTTAGAAAAAGAAAGCCCGATGGGGGTGATTCAGCCACAGCGCATCTACGATGAAGTGGTTGACCATCTTGGCTTGAACAAGTAATGCCAATAATGCTGGCAGCTAGCGTTTCTTGAGCTGCCAGCGTATTTTTGATAGCCAGGTATCCACTTGTGGGTAGCGTAATTGCCAAACTTTCTTTGTAGGGATACTTGTTCCTTGGCAAATAGCAGCAGCGCTGCGGAAAGTCTTCAAAGTATGGCCATCGTAACGATAATAGCCATAAAGCGCTTTGGTCATACTTTTCACGTTTGCGAGACAGTTAATGATCATTAAGGCGGCAAGATTTCGTATTTGCTGATCATTTTGATGAGATATTGCAAAGCTCACCATCTTATCGATAGCAAAAAGTAAGTCGTCAATATCTTTAGGTTTGATATTACGTGTAATACTTTGGCTATTATCCCGGTAAAAATAAAAAATCTGATCCAGATGAGCAATCTTTCTGCTCTTAAAATAGATAAATGGAGTGAAGATAACATCTTCATAGCGGCGCCCTATTGGGAAGGATTCTCCCGCTAATAGGGTGTGCTTATAGACTCGGGTTGGCAGGTGCCACAATGACTTGGTAAACACGGGCGTTAGGCAGTCTAGCCCCGATTTACTAAAGTCATACTCTACGAGTTTCACCTGCTTTTGAGAGCTTGGTAGAGGAGGATGTTGGTCGAATTTTTGATAGTTGAACTCTACAATATCGTACGCTTCGTCGATAAGTATCGGACGAAGCGTGTTCAAGAAGTCAGGACTCAGCAAATCATCCCCATCAAGAAAAGCGGTGTAGCGCCCGGTGACGTGCGCTAGCCCTACGTTTCTGGCATGAGCAACGCCGCCGTTTTTCTGTGAGATAAAGGTGACTTGTGGCAGGTTAAGCGTTGCTAAATACTCTTTGACCAGCGTGCCTGAGCTGTCCGTTGAACCATCGTCGATAATCACGATTTCAACATCTGGTGTAACTTGATTTAATAATGAGCTCAGGGCCGCAACTATATAATCTTCATTATTATAGAAAGGCACAATAAAACTGATTAAGTAGGGGGATGAGCTCATACTGATTAATCCTGCTGCTTGTTTCTATTAGCGACTGATAGCACGCTAAAAATAATGACCAGGCAAAATATAGCGGTTGCTTCAATGCTGAAGAAAACAACGTCGCTAAGCCCATAAGCAAATAAGCTGACGGTGGTGCCGAGCAACAATGGGTTACGATAAGGTCTGAGTGAAGAGATGAATAGGCCTATATAAAGTGCCAGTAAAAACGCTACTCCCCATACGCCTTTAATTGAATAGGTTTCTAGCAGTTCATTGTGCATATGCACCGTGATATAAGGCATTACACCAACTAGGTTAGGGTCTTTAGCGACGATGGCTTTGATTTCATTGCCTCGTTGTTCCGCTGATTGCCCGAGAGGTGCCGCGTTCCCTGCTTGGATAGCCACTCTTTGCATTGAAACTCTGGACATGATTGAGTTATCAATTTGAGGCTGATCGGCCATCTTCAGGTTCGTTTCAAAATCTGCAATACGGTATTCTATTTCTGATTTGAATAAGAACCCGCAGGCAGCGAGTACAAAAGGTGCTGCAATGGCTAAGATAGCTTTATGCTTTTTGGAAATGAGATCTTTTGTCAGTAATATCGATAGTGCGACAGCAACCGGATAAACGAGCATTGCGGCTCGAGTTCCTGTCATAATAATTGTCGAGAAAGTGAAGATAAAGCCAACGATATAAAGTGGAAGGCGATATTTTGTCCGTAGCAACAAGATGGCGTGCATCATAGCCAGGCTAATCGCTGTCATCAGATAAGAAGCCCCGGTTGCACGGTCAAAGTTCAGTTCAACACGTTCGATATGTAGAAATAGGCCTTGATACAAACCGTAGAAATTAACAGAGAGGCCAATCATCAACGCTAGTGCAATAAACCAGTGTTTCATGTTCAGGCGCTCATTTAGCGCAATTAATAAGATAAACGCTGTGGCGATCTGTAATTTTCCCGTCCCCATATAGGCTCGATAGATATCGATGTATTCATCGGGCTGCTTGAAGTAAGTACGCCAAAGAATCGTCGCCATTCCAACAGTAAAGAATAAAATTGGCAGAACTAAATTCTGCTTATTTTTAACGTAGAACTTTAAATTTAGACAAACCGCAATAAACGCGATGTAACTGGAAACAAAAAAAAGGTTACGTCCGGCCGATAAGCCAAAGGGTATGGTACAAAACGCGATGGCGCATCCTAGATAGATCAGATAACTGAAAGCCGGGTGTGGAGTTCTTTCTGTCGACATAATTCTCTGCTTATGGCTCTAATTAAGGGGTGGTTGTGTAGGAATTTAATACATTGTCGAATTCTTTCTTAAACAAAGCGTAATTAAAGTTTTCAACCGGGTAATGACGCGCATTTTGACTCATGTTTTTATAAACTTCAGGCACAATCAATTTTTCAAATGCATCAGCACAATCTATGTGTGATAACAGTTGTGGTTTGACCAGGCTATTGGTGATTGGGCTATAAACGTCGTGCGGGAAATCAACTTTGATACCGCTTAAACGCTCGTGTTGTTCAATTGTCACGTTAGGAATGAGCCCAATACCACAGTGCCCATCTTTAATTGCTTCCGGCTGGCCATCAACCTGCGGGAAAATAACCGGGACGCCATAATAGAGCGACTCCATACATGAAAGCCCGAAGGGCTCAGTGATGGGCGTGCTCATATAAACGTCAATACGGTTAAAGAAGTTCGCTACATTATCCTGAAAACCAGAAAAGGTCACGCGGTCGTTAATTTGTAGTTTATTTGCCAACTCTTCAAACTTTTCTTTGTCAGGACCTTTACCTGCAATCTCTAGTGTGACGTTATGGCCGCGTTGCAGTAGCTCTTTCATCATTAGCAGCGTGACGCTAATACCTTTTAGCGTTACCAAGCGCGAGGCGCTACCTATTCTTATCGGTTGACCCAACGATTTGGGCTGAGGGTTGATACCCTCCGGCGTTTGGATACGATTTATCACTACCTGCGGAGTAATAGGTAAGTTAAAACGCAGTTCCATGACGCGTTTAGAGGCATAAGATGCAGAAATGCATCCATCTAACATGGCAAAGAAGTCTAACGTTTTATGATTTTTAGCGTAGCGCCAGGAACAGCCATGATCATAATAGAGTAATTTCCCACGCTTAGGTTTAGCTGACAGGCCTGGTATTAAGTCCCAGACGATGATCACATCAGCGTTCGCTTTTTCTATTTTTCTTTTTAGCCAATACTTTCTTAGAAACTGTGGGCAGCGTAAAGGCAGGGCACTAAAGAGTCGGTTAGCGAAAGTGATTTTTTGGTGGGATATTTGTTTACTAATTTCTTCGCCAACTTCACTGCTAACACAAATCACCTCATTGCTGCCATCGGTTGTATCGTTGATGTACTGCAAAAATAGGCGTTCAACGCCGCCCATTTTTCCCAGATTGATAATATGCAGTTTCTTCATCACATAACCTTGTGAAATGTAGACAACACGAATTTGGCATCTATAGACGCCATTTTCTTGTCTGGTGCAATGATTGAGTGCTGGTTTAACCCATATCCGCCAATCAACCCTGGGTCTGTCGGGCCGTATAAAGTAATGTTAGGGCGGTCGAGAGCGGCGGTTAAATGGCTCAGACCGGTATCTACTGATACCACGGCTTTAGCACCAACTAACACCTCTGCTACCTGTTGCAAGCTTAGCTTGGGTAGCACCTCCACGTAGTCAAAATCTGCAGCAAGACGTAAGGCACGCTGATGTTCGTGCTCTGCTCCCCACGGCAATTTGATGCGAATATTATCTTTTGCCAGTAACCCAATCAATTCTCGCCAGTGGCTTTCCGGCCAGTGTTTATCGTCACGCGTTGTGGCGTGCAAGAACACCAGATATCGACCAGCATCGGCCGGAGGGTGTGCCAGAAAACGTGAGGCAATAGCATAATCACCTTGCGTCTCTGGCTTTGTATAACCGAGACTTTTGGCAAAGAGCAGGCGTATGCGCTCTACCGCGTGTAGCTCCCAGCTTACACTATGTTTTTGGTGATAAAACCAGCGAGCGAAAGGTTCTCGCGCGCTTTTTGAGTCCATGCCATGTTTGGGACCTTTGGCCGCGCGAGTCACTAATAGAGCGCTTTTCATCAACCCTTGGGCATCGATGACGATATCGTAGGTATGGCGCTGTAACTCGTTTTTGAAATCGTAGCGCTGCTGGCGAATCTCGGGACTAAACCAATTTTTACGCCAACGGCGGATAGCTACCGGGATCACGCGATCGACGGCCGGGTGCCAACTAGGGATCTGTGCAAAGCCTTCTTCGACCACCCAATCAAATTTGATATCTGGGATAGCCTGCATCGCATCGGTGAGCGCGGGGAGGGTGTGAAGCACATCACCCATCGATGATGTTTTGACGATTAGAACCCGCATTGCTGCTCCTTGTTAACGGCCAGCAGCAGCTGTTCCAGTTCGTGGTAAACCTGTTCAGGTTGAATATCAATCAGACTTTGGTGGTAGCCTTGTTCCGCATCACCTTTACGGATTTTATGATAGCCGGTGATCAGACGAATAACTTTGGCATGATGGCTCAGCGGTGGGGTGAAATCCGGGCTGCTCGGCCCGTACAGCGCCACTAACGGCTTGTTGAGCGCAGCTGCAACATGCATCAAACCTGAATCATTGGTCACGATTGCCTGGCAACTGGCGATTAATACCACAGCCTGATCCAGCGAAGTTTTACCCGCAATATTGAGGCAGAAATGTTGCGCATCGGCGGTCAGTTTACCGCGGATATCTTCCCCGGCAGCGTGGTCCTTGGCTGAGCCAAATAGCACCACTTGATAGCCTTCAGCAATCAGTTTTTCCGCCAATGTTGCGTAGTGGTAATGTGGCCAACGTTTGGCTGGGCCGAATTCCGCACCGGGGCAAAAACCGATCAACGGACGTTCCGCAGTTAGCGAAAATGCCTGAGCAACATCAACCTTTTCTGCGTCATTAACTTGCAACTGAGGCCATAGCAGCGGCTGGGGAAGGTCGGCGGCGGAACGGATTTGAGCCGCATCGTAACCTAGCGCCGCATAACGTTGCACCATTAACGGGAAGGCGCTTTTGTCCAGCTTACGTATATCGTTTAACAGGCCGTAACGCATTTCGCCTTTCCAGCCAGTGCGCGTTGGCACGTTGGCAAAAAAAGGCACCAGCGCTGATTTAAACGAATTGGGTAACACAAAAGCGTGCTGATAATGCTCAGCACGTAATGCGATACCTAAGCGACGGCGCTCTCCAAGTTGCAACGCGCCGTGCCCGAGGGGCATCGGCAGCGCTTGTCTGACTTCCGGCATTCTATCGAGCAATGGACGGCACCAAGCGGGTGCCATCACATCAATTACCGCGGCGGGATTATTCGCCTTAATGGTGCGGTAGAGACTTTGCGACATCATCATGTCGCCAACCCAAGAAGGGCCAATGACCAGCATTTTCATACCGTTAATACGTCCTCGCGGCGTTAAAGATTACGCTGAGCGGTTGAGCCAGCTCATGTACTCTGTCACGCCTTCGGCGACGGTTTTAAACGGCTTGTCATAACCGGCTTTACGCAGTGCAGTGGTATCCGCCTGAGTAAATGCCTGATAACGGCCTTTGAGTTTTTCTGGGAATGGGATGGTTTCGATAGTGCCGGTCTGATGATAGGCCACGACAGCGTCTGCGACAGCCTGGAAGGATTCAGCCCGGCCGGTACCGCAGTTGAAAATACCGGATTTACCGTTTTGCCAGAACCACAGGTTAACCGCAGCGACGTCACCTACATAGATGAAATCGCGTTTGAACGCTTCGCTACCGGCGAACAGTTTTGGATTCTCACCGGCATTGATTTGGTTATTCAGATGGAAAGCAACGCTCGCCATGCTGCCCTTATGGGCTTCACGCGGCCCATAAACATTGAAGTAGCGGAAACCACAAATCTGAGACTCCGCGTGCGGTAGGATCTCGCGCACGTACTGGTCGAAGAGGAATTTAGAGTAACCGTAAACATTCAGCGGCTGTTCGTATTTGCGGTCTTCAACAAAACTCAGGTTCTGGCTGCCGTAAGTGGCGGCAGATGAGGCATACAGGAACGGAATGCTGCGATCCAGGCAGTAATGCAGCAGGTCTTTCGAGTACTGATAGTTGTTATCCATCATGTACTTGCCATCCCACTCGGTAGTTGATGAACACGCGCCTTCATGGAAGATGGCGTCGATATCACCCAAATCATCACCGGCGATAATGCTGGCGATAAAGTCTTCTTTATCGGCGTAATCAGCGATATCAAGGTCGACCAGATTGGCGAACTTAGTGCCATCTTTCAGATTATCGACCACTAAAATATCGCGATAACCGATATCGTTGAGTGATTTGATGATGTTGCTGCCAATAAAACCAGCGCCGCCAGTAACGATAATCATGATAAATACCTTAAATTGTGGAGAGCTTGGCACCATGCCAGCCTACTGAATGGTCATATCATAGCACTTCATGGTTTTACGAACATGGGGAAGCTATCCGATTAGGTTGATCCGCAAACTTCCCACGCTAAGAGCCTATCCCATTAGGGCTATTTAATTTGCCATGTTGAACCTGGGTTGTGCTCGAAATCCGTGCCCAACATGTCTGTAATAATAACGTGTACTGGGATAGTTTCTAAGTCGTGACATATGCTGCATTTATGAGATTTTCCCGCGTGCTTTATCGTTATTCCTCTTTTTGATTAGTAGTCTATCTGGTGAATAGGCCACTATCAGGAGATAACGTCATGCCTGCATCATTCTACCGCCAGTTAGAGCAAGAATTGGATCGCGCCCGAACTGAAGGATTGTTTAAAGAAGAACGTGTACTGATTTCTGCTCAACAAGCGGAGATTGCGGTTGCCGATGGCAGTAAAGTCATCAACTTTTGTGCCAATAACTATCTCGGGTTGGCAAACCATCCTCAGTTAATTAATGCCGCCAAAGCGGGACTGGATTCTCACGGCTTTGGTATGGCATCGGTACGTTTTATTTGTGGCACACAAGATAGCCATAAGCAGCTTGAACAGCGGCTGGCCGATTTTCTCGGGATGGATGATGCCATTCTTTATTCCTCTTGTTTTGATGCCAACGGTGGATTGTTTGAAACCTTACTTGGCCCAGAGGATGCCATTATTTCAGACGCGTTAAACCACGCTTCGATTATCGACGGTGTTCGCCTATGTAAAGCGCAGCGCTATCGCTATGCCAATAACGATATGGTGGAACTTAAAAATTGCCTGCAACAGGCCAAAGCCGCGGGTGCCCGGCACATATTGATTGCCACCGATGGCGTGTTCTCTATGGATGGCGTGATTGCCAATCTGCGCGGGGTTTGCGATTTGGCCGACGAGTATGATGCGTTGGTGATGGTCGATGATTCTCACGCTGTCGGTTTTGTTGGCCAGCAAGGACGTGGTACTCACGAATATTGCGATGTGATGGGTAGAGTAGACATTATTACCGGCACGCTTGGTAAAGCGCTTGGCGGCGCTTCTGGCGGTTATACCGCGGCGCGTAAAGAAGTGGTGGAGTGGTTGCGCCAGCGCTCTCGTCCCTATTTATTCTCTAATTCGTTGGCCCCTTCGATTGTTGCCGCCTCATTAGCGGTATTGGACCTGTTGGAGCAGGGCGATGCCTTGCGCGACCGACTGTGGGAGAACGCCCGCCTGTTCCGTCAGTTAATGAATGATGCTGGTTTTACCTTGGCGGGGGCCGATCACGCCATTATTCCAGTGATGCTGGGTGACGCTAAATTGGCGCAACAGTTTGCCAGCCGTTTGCAGCAAAAAGGCATTTATGTCACTGGGTTCTTCTATCCGGTTGTCCCGAAAGATCAGGCTCGAATCCGCACCCAAATCTCTGCGGCTCATAGTCGTGAGCAGATTGAGCAGGCGGTCGCTGCGTTCGTGGCAGTAGGTAAAGAGCTGGGTGTGATTGCCTGAAGCTCACTTTCTGAAGCCCCATGTTTGAAGACCAATGTTTGATGATTAGTGCCTGAAGGTGTCAACGTCTGAGGAGCAAAGAATGAAAGCATTAGCCAAATTACATCGTGAGCAGGGCATCTGGATGACCGATGCACCACAGCCTGAGCCGGGCCATAACGATTTACTGATTAAAATACGCAAAACGGCGATCTGCGGTACCGATGTTCACATTTATAACTGGGACGACTGGTCACAAAAAACGATTCCTGTCCCCATGGTTGTGGGGCATGAATATGTCGGTGAAGTGGTCGGGATAGGCCAAGAGGTGAAGGGCTTTGCTATTGGCGACCGTGTTTCTGGAGAGGGGCATATTACCTGCGGGCATTGTCGCAACTGCCGCGGTGGCCGCACGCATCTTTGCCGTAATACCCAAGGCGTAGGGGTAAACCGCCCAGGCGCGTTTGCCGAGTATCTGGTATTGCCTGCGTTCAATGCTTTCAAAATTCCTGACAATATTTCTGATGATTTAGCCGCCATTTTTGACCCATTAGGCAACGCGGTACATACCGCGCTGTCTTTTGACCTGGTCGGCGAGGATGTGCTGATTTGCGGTGCTGGGCCTATTGGTATTATGGCCGCGGCAATTTGCAAACACGTCGGTGCACGACATGTCGTGATCACCGATATGAATGAATATCGCTTGGCATTGGCACGTAAAATGGGCGTGACTCGCGCGGTGAACGTGAAGGAAGAGCGTCTGGAAGAGGTGATGGCAAGTCTCGGTATGACCGAGGGCTTTGACGTTGGTTTGGAAATGTCAGGTGCGCCGGCCGGATTCCGTTCGATGCTCAATGCAATGAATCACGGAGGACGTATTGCGATGCTGGGTATTCCACCGTCCGATATGTCAATTGATTGGAATCAGGTGATTTTCAAAGGGCTATTTATCAAAGGGATCTATGGCCGAGAAATGTTTGAGACGTGGTACAAAATGGCGGCGTTGATTCAGTCTGGTTTAGATTTAACGCCACTTATCACCCATCACTTCCCGATTGATCAATTCCAACAAGGTTTTGATGCGATGCGTTCGGGACAATCAGGGAAGGTGATTCTTAACTGGGAGTGATGTATTACGCCTTCCCTTATTCAATAAGGGAAGGCAGTAAAGGACCGTGATTCTTTGCTGATAATTTAGCTTTTTGGGGCGGCGGAAGCCGCAGGCTGTTCTGCCGGAGCAGCCGGTGCTTTGCCCCAATTCTCGAATTGGCGCTCGAAGAAAGTCACCACGGGTGAAGTCGCAATGCTTTCACCTATAACTTTAAACATGGCGTCAGCATAGACGGGTTGAATAGGCTGCTTATTGACGCACTGACCCAAACCTTTGCTGGTTTTGCTGACTTTTTTCACCGTAGGCAGCGGCGGAATTTTCCCTGCCGATACGCTGCGGGTCGGTTCATTGAGCAAGTCACTCGGGCGAACCAACACAATATCAGAGGGCAGATTTGGCAGCATCTGTTGCAAAACACGAATAGTCGCTGGATGCGGGTGGCCTATTGCAATGGCGTATCCATTACGTCTGGCTAACGCAATCGCTCGCTCAAACTGGTGGCGGATCTCCGCATCGTTTTGCACATCGTCTAAAAAGACATTGCGCTTAATGACTTTAACGTTAGTCCCCTGCGCCGCTTGTACCGATTTGGTGTTACCAATCGTCATGCTGTCGAGGAAAAACATATTATGTGGGCTCATTGCCTGCATAACGCTTTGCATTCCGGACAGGCTGGAGGTCATTTTGCTGCCTTGGTGATTGTTGATCCCCACGGCATAAGGAATATTAGCAATCGCCTGATCGACGATGCGTTTTATTTCACCGCTGCTCATCGATGGCATTAAGGTGTTTTTTTCCAGTGGTTGCTTGCTAATAGGCTCCATTGGTAAATGGATTAAGATCTCTCGTCCTTGCTGGTGAGCTTTCATCATCATGGTATGAGAGTCTGGTGCCGCTGGGAAAATTGCCACTGAAACAGCAAGCGGCATTTTCAAGACTTGGTTTTCATTCTGTAAGCGATAACCAAAATCATCGATCAGAATCGCAAGTTTGGCAGCCTGTACATTAAAGGCTAGCAGCAGCGTGGCGCATATGCCTACGAGTTGTCTTTTCGTAATAAGCTTAATCTTGGTCGCTTCGATACTACTGAACTTAATATTGGTAAATCGCACAGCTATCTTCCCAACCACGGTTGTGGGTTAACGGCCTGACCTTGACGTCGAATTTCAAAATAGAGAGCGGGTTGGCCTTGTCCGCCACTGTTGCCCACTAATGCAATAGGCTGACCAGCTTTAACCTGTTGGCCAACGTTCACCAGTGCGCTCTGATTATAGCCATAGAGGCTCATATCGCCTTTACCGTGATCGATAACGACCACTAATCCATAGCCTTGTAGCCAATCAGCCAGTAATACGCGGCCATCGGCTATCGCACGGACATCACTGCCTTCTCGTGCAGAGATGACCATACCCTTCCAGCGTAGCTCACCTTGCAAGGTTTCGCCGAAGCGATGCAGTATCGAGCCTTTAACCGGCCAGATATTTTGCCCGCCAGCGCGCCCCAGACCACCGGTGCGCGAGATCAGCGATTGCTCACTTTGCGTTGGTTTGTAGGTCGAACCTTGTTTCTTCGCCTGTTGTTCTTTGGCGCGAACGGCAGCGGCCTCACGCGCTTCTTTTTCTGCTCGCGCCCGCGCAGCACGTTCTGCTGCGGCAATTTTATTTTGTAGCTTGGATTCATTGGCCCGTAATTCAGCCAGCGTTTGCTCGTCTTTTTGGAGTGAGGACTCTAAAGAGGATAGCGTTTGTTTACGTGCAGATTGTGCCTGTTCGAGCTTTTGTTGCTGGATTTGTTGCTCGGCTAATAGCGCTTTT
Source organism: Rouxiella sp. Mn2063 (assembly GCF_049319665.1). Taxonomy (NCBI): domain Bacteria; kingdom Pseudomonadati; phylum Pseudomonadota; class Gammaproteobacteria; order Enterobacterales; family Yersiniaceae; genus Rouxiella; species Rouxiella sp. Mn2063. The sequence goes on from NZ_JBMOUD010000011.1 coordinate 87,948, forward strand.
TGTTGCTCCATTTTGGACTGCAACGAGGTACGTTGTGCGGCGAGTGAGGCGCGCGTTTCTTTCAGGTTCTCAATGGTTTGTTGGCGTTCTTGGTTGAAATAGCCAAAGTAAGCCAAAATACGTTCACTACGCTGACTTTCTTCGCCACTAAGAATTAATTGTAAGCCGGTCTGTTTACCTAATCTAAAAGCAGCATCAAGCTGTTTGGATAGCAGATCCTCTTGACTAGCTTGTTGTTTTTGCAGTTTGTCTATCGAGGCGTTAAGTTTGCTTATTTCGTTGTTCAAGCTAGATAAGGTGGATTGCGTGTCATGCAGTTTGCGGCTGGCTGCGGCAATACTTTTTTCCTGGGCTTGTAACTGGTCCAGCAGAGAGCCACGTTGCTGCTTTTGCGCTTTGACGCTTTTCTCTTTCGCGGCGATATTTTGCTGAATATTCTTCAACTGGTCTTTGCTATCGTCGGCGTGGCTGGCAAATGGCACAAAGCACAAAGCCCCGCAGACCAAAAGGGCTGTAGAGGGAAAGACTTCTCTCATCAATCTGAAATAAATGGATTTACGCAAACTTTTTTCCGCTTGTCGACCTTGGATGATAGACAATTTCGCTATCCTTGGCTTTATCGTAACACTAATCAACCACCTGATGCACAAACAAAAAATCCCGGTTTATGCGGCTTTGGTTGAGGTATTTTCCTACACTTATCTTCGCATAAGGCGCTCAACTCTGCCCTTAACCACACAAGTTCTGGTAAGGCTCTATTGATTGATTTTAGATGAAAACTGGCGTTCTTTCGGACATTTCTGGTGCGTAATTGATTGGAATCAGTTCAAGGACCATAAAAGTCTTCGTAAGCTGTAAGGCCATTTTTCGATGAATTTGGCGGTTGTTTTTCTAATATGTGTCGTAGTTTGTCGTTTTAGACGATGTGAACGGGCTGTAATTGCGCAATCTGCAAGGTATACTCTGGAGCCTTGAATTTTCCCCTAACTGACGGGAGTTGTTACACCCCATGCAAGAAATTATGCCATTTGTGAGCGCACACCCTGTATTGAGCCTGGCGTGGGTTGCTCTGCTCGCTGCAGTGATTGTCACGACCTTCAAATCCCGCTTTTCCAAAGTTAAAGAGATCACCCGTGGCGAAGCTACGCGTCTGATCAATAAAGAAGATGCGGTTGTCGTTGATGTGCGTACACGTGAAGAATTCCGTAAGGGCCATATTTCAACTTCAGTGAACCTGTTGCCAGCTGATATTAAAGCGAATAATTTGGGTGAGTTGAGCAAAAGCAAAGCGCTGCCAGTTATTGTGGTTTGTGCCAATGGTCAATCTGCCCGTGCTTCTGCCGAAGGCCTGAGCGCTGCTGGCTTTGAGCAAGTTTTCACCTTGAAGGAAGGGATTGCCGGCTGGAGCGGAGAGAATCTGCCTTTAGCTCGCGGCAAATAATACCTTTTCTTTAATCGCATCACATTAAGACGACGAGATAATTGAGTATGGCGAAAATTGAGATCTACACTAAGGCAACCTGTCCTTATTGCCATCGTGCCAAAGCGTTGCTAGCCAGCAAAGGCGCGACCTTTGATGAAATTGCGATTGATGGTGATGCGGATAAACGTGAAGGGATGATCGCTCGCAGCGGCCGTTCGACCGTGCCACAAATATTTATCGACGGACAGCACATTGGCGGCTGTGACGATTTACACGCACTTGATGCCCGCGGTGGCCTGGATCCATTGCTATAAGCTTGGGTCGGGGTAACGTGTCATCAGCAACAAGTGTCTTAAAGGATTATTAACTAAGGGTATTACTCACATGTCAGAACAAAACAACACCGAGATGTCTTTCCAGATCCAACGCATTTACACCAAAGATATTTCTTTTGAAGCACCAAATGCGCCACAGGTTTTCCAGCAAGACTGGCAACCAGAAGTTAAACTGGATCTTGATACTGCCTCGAACAAATTGGCTGATGATGTTTATGAAGTGGTACTGCGTGTGACAGTGACCTCTTCATTAGGCGAAGAAACGGCATTCCTTTGCGAAGTTCAGCAAGGCGGTATCTTTACTATTTCTGGTATCGATGGGAATCAACTGGCACATTGCCTCGGCGCTTACTGCCCGAACATTCTGTTCCCGTATGCGCGTGAGTGTATTACTAGCCTGGTTTCTCGCGGTACTTTCCCGCAGTTGAACTTGGCACCAGTGAACTTTGATGCGCTGTTCATGAATTATTTGCAACAGCAGGCTGAAGGCGAAGGTGCTGAACCACATCAGGATGCCTGATGAAAAACGTCAATGCTTCAATGACTGTGATCGGTGCCGGCTCGTACGGCACCGCTCTAGCCATCACATTAGCCAGAAATGGTCATTCTGTGGTGCTGTGGGGCCATAACGCCTCGCATATTCAAGCGTTACAGCAAGCCCGCTGTAACCAAAACTTTCTCCCCGATGTCCCCTTCCCAGACTCGTTAATTCTCGAAACCGATTTAGCTACTGCCATAGGCGCTAGCCGCGATGTTCTGGTCGTGGTGCCTAGCCATGTGTTTGGTGATGTGCTGCAGCAAATTAAGCCTTATCTTCGGGCTGATGCGCGTATCGTTTGGGCAACTAAAGGGCTTGAAGCCGAAACCGGACGCTTATTACAAGATGTCGCGCGCGAAATCTTGGGGGATACCATCCCACTTGCCGTGGTGTCTGGACCGACGTTTGCCAAAGAATTAGCTGCGGGTATGCCGACGGCAATCGCGCTGGCGGCAACCGATAAAGAATTTACCGAAGACCTGCAACAGTTGCTGCATTGTGGCAAAAGCTTCCGTGTTTATAGTAATCCTGATTTTATCGGTGTGCAGCTTGGTGGTGCGGTAAAGAACGTTATCGCCATCGGTGCCGGTATTTCTGACGGTATTGGTTTTGGTGCCAATGCGCGTACGGCTTTGATCACCCGCGGGCTTGCCGAAATGAGTCGTTTGGGCTTAGCGCTCGGTGCCGATCCTTCAACGTTTATGGGCATGGCCGGCTTGGGGGATTTAGTCCTGACCTGTACGGATAACCAATCTCGTAACCGGCGCTTTGGTATTATGCTCGGTCAGGGAATGGATGTGCAGACATCGCAGGATAAGATTGGTCAGGTTGTCGAAGGCTACCGCAATACCAAAGAGGTGCGGGCGTTGGCGCAGCGCTACAACGTCGAAATGCCAATTACTGAGCAAATCTATCAGGTGCTGTACTGCGGAAAAGAAGCGCGTGAAGCGGCCGTCAGCCTGTTGGGACGTGCCAGCAAAGACGAAAAAACCAGTCTGTGAATTTTTTTCAGGTTCCCTTAGCACCTTGAGCATTGCGCTCGAGGTGCTTTGCTTTTACCTTGTTTGACCTTGAGTAGAATTTTTCGAGCAATGAGGTATACCAATGTCGTTAGAAGAACTAGAACTTGTCTGGAGCAGCATAAAATCAGAGGCGCGTGCGCTGGCTGAGAGCGAACCTATGCTGGCCAGCTTTTTCCATGCGACATTGCTCAAGCACGAAAACCTCGGGAGTGCGCTGAGCTATATTCTGGCGAATAAATTGGGCAGCCCAATTATGCCTGCTATCGCTATTCGTGAAGTGGTGGAAGAGGCATATCGTCACGATGAACAAATGACGCTATCCGCTGCACGTGACATTCTGGCCGTACATCAACGTGATGCGGCTGTCGATCAATACTCGACACCTTTACTGTATCTGAAAGGCTTTCATGCTTTGCAGGCGTATCGCATCGGCAATTGGCTCTGGCGGCAAGATCGTAAAGCACTGGCTATCTATTTCCAGAATCAAATCTCTGTATCGTTCGGCGTTGATATTCACCCTGCAGCGCGCATCGGCTGCGGCATCATGCTTGACCATGCTACCGGCATCGTCATTGGTGAAACGGCTGTGGTAGAGAATGATGTCTCTATTTTGCAGTCTGTGACGCTTGGTGGTACCGGGAAAACCTGCGGCGATCGCCACCCTAAAATCCGTGAAGGGGTGATGATTGGTGCCGGAGCGAAGATTCTCGGTAATATTGAAGTCGGTGTTGGCGCCAAGATTGGCGCGGGCTCAGTAGTACTGCAATCGATCCCCGCCCATACAACGGCCGCAGGTGTTCCTGCCCGTATTGTTGGCCGTCCTGAGAGCGAAAGGCCATCAATGGATATGGATCAACATTTTAATGGTATTAAACAGGGATTTGAATTTGGCGACGGAATTTAATTCCGTCATCAATTGATGCTTTTATATTAACGATTAGTGCTTTTATATTAACTATAAATGAGTAATACATAAGAGTTAATATATTTAAGATAATTCCTTATTGATGTTAATGATTTCTTGAGGATGGAAGAGATTTATTCACTCTTCTTATCTTGCTGGAAATATCGATATGTCATGAAGATTAACCCGGAGATGCAAAGTAAATATCCAGCACTTTGAGTTGGTTCTTCCGCTGTATTTTTTAATACCCCCATGTAGTTATCACCCGCTGCAAACATCCATAAGAAACGGTTGCCAATAAGCCTTGACCAAACAAGAATAATCAGTACGCCAGCAATAAAGAAATTATAATCAGGAATATAGGTGAGTGCTTTAAGATCGCTCCACGCCTTGCCTGGTTTTCTAAAACCAGCGACACAGAAGATGATAGCTGCAGGCCAGGCAAGCCATGCCCAGTGAAGCTGTTTATCTGTAATGGTGCGAATCATCTCTCGGTTCTCTCTGATTAACATGCAAAGAAAAAGACCGAAGATAAGATAAATGCCATTGCGTAACTCAGGTTTTGATTTCCCTAATCGGAAAATCAAATAGAGATTTATTAATAGAAAAACAGAGTGTGATACGCCGGTAAGAGAAAATTTATTGACGCCATTATCTAAAAGGCGAAGATCAGCCAGCACTAATAGATAAGGAATGCACATTAGTACAGCAATAATAATATATTTATAAAATATTTTCATATATTGATATTTTGGAATGGAAAGTTTTGCATTGTAATAACTACATTTCACTAATACAGTGCAAATGATGCTTTATCAATATGAGTGCTGTGGGAATATGATCCCTATTTCTCTGTTTATAGAATCTGTCTTCTCCGAAGATAACAGGCACTCGCAATATGCCTGTTGTCTTTTTAGCTTTTAATCAGTGCGCCCGGATAGCCTAGTTGACGCCAGGCTTCGTAGACAACGACGGATACAGCATTAGATAAATTCATACTGCGGCTGTCGGGTTGCATCGGGATCCTGATTTTTTGCTCAGGCGGCAAGTTATCTAAAATCGATGCGGGTAAGCCACGAGTTTCTGGGCCAAACAGCAAGAAGTCATTATCCTGATAAGCTACCGCGCTATGGGCAGGCGTTCCTTTGGTGGTGAGAGCAAACAGACGCTCAGGAACTTCACTTGCCAGAAAGGCGGCATAATCGGCGTGATGTTTGATATTAGTGAATTCGTGATAATCCAGCCCGGCGCGGCGCAGGCGTTTATCGTCCCAGGCAAACCCAAGGGGTTCAATAAGATGTAACTGGCAGCCGGTATTGGCGCATAGGCGAATGATATTGCCGGTATTAGGCGGGATTTCTGGTTCAAATAATACGATGTTAAGCATGGGGCCTGCGTCCCTCCTGGTATCTGAGGGACGCAGAATAGCAGAAACTTAGCGTTGCTGCAGCGGTAGCCAAATAATCAAACGCAACCCGCCGAGTGGACTGTCTTCAGCTTTTGCCCAGCCGCGATGCTGCTGCACTGCGGTATCAACAATGGCTAATCCTAATCCAGTACCACCGGATTCTCGGTCACGGGCTTCATCCGTACGATAGAATGGCCGGAATATCTGTTCGCGGTCTGCTTCACTGACACCAGGGCCATCATCATCAACCAAGATAGTGATCCCTTCGCTATCGGCAGCAAAGTTTAAGGCAATGTGATGATGTGAGTAGCGCAGTGCATTACGCACAATATTTTCCAAGGCGCTGTCTAGTGCCGCAGGATTACCGATCAGTTTCCATGGGCCCGGCGGTGAAGTCACTTCCAGTGTTTTGCCCATTTGCTCGGCTTCAAACTGTGCGTTATCAATCACATCGGCCCATAACTCATTGGCTTTTAATGGTTCTCGTGCCAGTTCGTTATTGTGCTGACTGCGTGATAACACCAGCAGGTCGTTGATCATACCGTCCAGACGCTGGGCTTCAGTCTCAATGCGTTGTAACTCTTTGCCTTCCCCGTGACGGCGGCGCATTAGTGCCGTTGCCAACTGCAGTCGGGTTAATGGTGTACGTAACTCGTGGGAGATATCAGATATCAACCGCTGTTGAGCAGTCACCATTCGTTCAAGCGCGCTGACCATCTGGTTAAAACTTGCCCCGGTGGCTAAGAATTCTTGCGGACCTGCTTCCAGTTCTGGATGCTGCTTCAAGTTGCCTCTGGCAACATCATCCGCAGCGTTTTTGAGCTTGCGCGCAGGTTTCGCCAGGCTCCAGGATAGCCAAAGTAGTAACGGTGAACTGATTAACATGGTGACGATCAGCAGCAACAGTGGCCGGTCGAACATCAGGTTAATGAAATCAGATTGCGGGCTGCTGGCTGGACGCATTAAGTAGAGCTGGTAGTTATCCTCGCCATCGCGCACGGCAAAGGGACCGACCATTTCAATGCGGCCATATTTTTTCTTTTTCGGGCGGTCTGAGTTATCCGACTGGCCGATAAAATTACGCACGATTTGCATTTCATTGCGCTGCACGCCAATAACGCGGCCTTCACTGGTGACTAGCAGCAAGCGCTGGCCCGGCGGTGCCCATTTATCAATCGCGCGGTATAAGCGACGCCACCACATCAGGTCGTTAGCTGGATCTCCTGCGAGCTCCGCCTCGACGTGTTGTTCAATCATCAGGCCTTGCCGCTGCTCATTATCGAGCAGCGGGGTCAATTGGCGAGAATCGAGTTTGGGTAGCATCAGCACAACCATCAGTACTAATGCCAGGGTGAACCAGAAGATGGCAAAAATTCGAGCGGTAAGGCTGTTTATCATGTGGCAGAAACCATCAGATATCCGCGACCTCGCAAGGTTTTAAACCAAGGATGGCCGTCCTGACGATCCGGTAATTTCCGACGAAGGTTGGAAATATGCATATCAATGGCGCGGTCGAACGGCGTCAGTCGTTTGCCGAGCACTTCTTGACTCAAGTGTTCACGCGACACAACTTGGCCGAGATGTTTTGCCAAAAGATACAGCAATGTGAATTCTGTACCGGTTAAATCCAGCGCGGTGCCATCGAAACTTGCTTCCTGGCGACCAGGGTTAAGCTGCAGTTTATCGACTTCCAACGTTGGTGAGCTATTTTCCGTACCGGTTTGCTGCTGTTCGCTCCAATTCGAGCGGCGTAACATAGCGCGTATACGTGCCACGAGTTCGCGGTCGTTAAACGGCTTAGGTAAATAGTCATCTGCACCCAGTTCCAGACCCAATACACGGTCTAGATCACTACCACGAGCGGTTAGCATGATCACCGGCGTTTGATGGCGTTGACGGAGTTCTTTTAGTGTTTCAATGCCGTTTTTCTTCGGCATCATGATATCAAGCAGCAGCAAATCAATGCTGTTATCTAGTTTCTCTAATGCTTGTTCGCCATCATAAGCGACCACGACATTAAAGCCTTCCATCTCGAGCAATTCTTTCAACAGTGAAGTTAGCTCGCGATCGTCATCAACCAACAAAAGTTTGTTCATTGTATTTACCTCTAGACGCAAAATACGTCATCAATTGCCGCTATTCCATGACTTTACGTACTTTTACATGCACTGACGCTAGTTTGCAGCGACACCGATAGACTGCTTCTCAATGACTCGCTTTTGAGCGACAAAGAATATAGGAGTTCATGATGTCTAAGGTAGCTGCAATAGTGATGGCATCAATGCTGACACTCGGCTCTGGTGTCGCTTTCGCTGAGACAGCTAATGTGATGCCAGCAGATACTTTAGCTCATGATGCCGATACGTTATACAAACGTAACACAATGTTTGACGGTGTTAATTTAACTGAACAACAGCGTCAACGAATGCGTGATCTTATGCATCAAGCCCGTCGTGAATTACCCGGCGTTAATCTGGCACAGATTGAAACGATGCATAAACTGGTTACCGCTTCTAACTTTGACTCTGCAGAGGTCAGAGCCGAAGCGGAAAAAATGGCCCAGGAGCAGGTCAATCGCCAGGTCGAAATGGCCCGCATTCGTAACATGATGTACAACACGCTGACGCCAGAACAGAAAGAAGTTCTACAGCAGAGACATGAACAGCGTATGCAAGCGTTAAAGCAGCAACTGATGTCTTACCAAGCTGCCCCTGTGCCGAGTACCGGTGGTTTCCTTAACCAGTAAATCTTTTGTTTTAAATGTTAATCCCTGTCTCCCTATTTTCCTTGCCATAGACACCACCCTGTCTTCCCCACCGAAAGGTGGGGTTTTTTTGGCTGTCGTCCAGAAGGTTGGATTTACACTGAACCTAGCCACTCCTTATAGCGATGAGGCCATTCCACCGTTGGTGTGCCTGGTTTGCCCATACCAAAACCGTGCCCGCCGCTGGAGTAACGATGCATATCAACCGGCACATGTTCCCGCTCGCAGGCCGCGGCCATAATCAAGGTATTCTGCGGATTGGAAATCGGGTCATCCTCGGCTTGTACTAAGAACATGGACGGCGTTTTTGGCGTCACGAAATTCTGCACTGACCACTGCGCATTCTCAGCATCCGATGCATGAGGGCCGACGAGAATTTTGTGTGTTGAAGTATGGGTATAAGGTTTTTCGAGAGTGATTACCGGATAAATGAGAGCGGCACGATCGGCGTAAGCTCGAGTTCTATCTAAAGCATCCTGCTCTGGATAAGATTGAAAATCAGAACGAACAGCAGCCATACCTAATAAATGCCCGCCAGCGGAGAAGCCTAGCACGCTGACATGCTTTTCACGGCTGCGAACAATGCGTAATGCGCGTTGTGCATCCTGTAATGACACTAGATTGCCATCGTTCCAGCCTTCATCTGGCAGGCGATAAGTTAGCACGTAAGCGGTATAACCTAAGTTCTTCAACCATTCGGCCGCTGGCCAAGCCTCTTGCCCCATCTCCATTCGCTTATAGCCACCACCAGCAGCGACAAGAACGGCTTGTCCATTTGGGTTGTCTGGGCGATAAACCTTCAATGAAGGGCGAGTGATGTTACTCAAGGCACCTTTGGCTGATAACTCTTCATCCCCCGTTGGGCCACCACCGCCTGGCGGAACGCCTTTCCATAACGCTATTTCAGTATTTTCCCCCGCTAGCATTTTGCTTTTAGCAAGCGCAGTGCCCGCTCGCAGAGCCACGATTGCTGCGGTTGAACCTACGATAAATTGACGACGATTCATGATTACCTTGCTTTAGATAGTTAACGAGGAGGTAATAAAATCATAACAATTTGAATATATAACAAAAAAATTATGATGATTAGTAAGTAAGCATCATTTTGTATGATCCGCCTGCATGACTTTGACTCGGACAGAAAGCTTAGCCAGCACTGCTTTTTGGCAATGGTAAGTAATCATAGAACAGGTTGTTGCTTTCTTCGTGGGCGTTTTTCGTGAAAAGAAACATATTTTTGAGCCAACTTGTCGCATTATCAGTCAGATGTATCGTCGAAGAATGCTATTCTTAATGTCATAATCTTATGTCTACTCTGTCAGGGCAGTAACCATAAGAGCAGCTTACTGTTTTGAACCGTGATCCTCATGCAGTGTTGTGTGTTATTTCTGGCATAACTGCTTGTAAATTCAGTAGCAGCAAGTAAATTGCCATGACGATGTTTGAGTAACTAAAGACGCAGGGCAGCTCGTTAAACGAGTACTAAATAAGAGTAAGTAGGGCTGACCTGAATCAATTCAGCATTGGGTGTTTTGATATATGATATGAGCATTGATAGCCAGTAATGGCTCTTGGTCGTTCGACGAGACCCAGTGTGTTCAAGAATATTTAAGAAATTGAATCTACAAGTTCAGAGGTAGTCATGATCAAAAAAATTGGTGTACTGACAAGCGGCGGCGATGCCCCGGGTATGAATGCTGCAATACGTGGCGTTGTGCGAGCGGCATTGACCGAAAACCTTGAAGTTTTCGGCATTTACGACGGCTACCTCGGCTTGTATGAAGATCGCATGGATAAGTTGGATCGCTACAGCGTATCTGATGTGATTAATCGCGGTGGTACTTTCCTCGGTTCGGCGCGTTTCCCAGAGTTTCGCGATGATGAAATTCGTGGCAAAGCTATTGAGAACATGAAAAGACGCGGCATCGATGCGTTAGTCGTTATTGGCGGTGACGGTTCTTACATGGGGGCAAAACGCCTGACGGAAATGGGTTTCCCTTGTATCGGCCTTCCTGGCACTATCGATAACGACGTTGCCGGTACTGACTACACCATCGGTTATTTCACCGCGTTAAGTACCGTTGTTGAAGCTATTGACCGTCTGCGTGACACCTCGTCTTCTCACCAACGTATTTCAATTGTTGAAGTGATGGGGCGCTACTGTGGTGATTTGACCATGGCTGCGGCTATTGCCGGTGGTTGTGAGTTTATCGTCATCCCTGAAGTAGAATTCAAACGTGACGACCTGGTTGCTGAAATCAAAGCCGGTATCGCCAAAGGAAAAAAACACGCTATCGTCGCTATCACCGAGCATATCTGTGACATCGGTGATTTAGCGCGCCATATCGAAACTGAAACTCGTCGTGAAACGCGCGCAACCGTGTTAGGTCATATTCAACGCGGTGGCTCACCCGTCGCTTATGACCGTATTCTGGCATCACGTATGGGCGCTTACTCCATCGAGTTGCTGCTCAAAGGTTACGGCGGCCGTTGTGTCGGCGTACAAAACGAGAAACTGGTTCATCACGATATTATCGACGCAATTGAGAACATGAAGCGCCCGTTCAAAGCCGATCTGTGGGAAACGGCTAAGAAGCTTTACTAAGTCGTGTGTAGATAAACTTACCTGTTTCTAAAGCCTCCTTTTTCGGAGGCTTTTTAGTTCCTACCTCTCCCATATGCCAAAAAGGTATAGAAAAAAACCTTTTAATCTTTATTACATTCCTTTTTCTCTGGCAGGCTGAAGTTATCTGATTTGTTTGATTACTTTTTATCAAGACTGACTTCTGGAGAAAGCATAATGCGTAGATTGGGCGTAGGTTTGGCGCTGATGTTGGTGACAGCAGGGGCGTTAGCGAAAGATATTCAGTTGCTTAATGTGTCATACGACCCAACTCGTGAGCTTTATGAAAATTATAATAAAGCTTTTAGCAAATACTGGCTGGAGAAAACCGGTGATAATGTGACGATTCGTCAGTCACACGGTGGTTCTGGCAAACAGGCAACGTCGGTCATTAACGGTATTGAAGCGGATGTGGTGACATTGGCTTTGCAGTCAGATGTTGATGCAATAGCTGAGCGTGGCCGTATTAACAAAGATTGGCAAACTCGCCTGCCGGATAACTCTGCGCCTTATACCTCGACCATCGTTTTCTTGGTGCGCAAGGGTAATCCAAAAGGCATCCATGACTGGAATGATTTGATTAAACCTGGTGTGTCCGTTATCTCACCAAACCCTAAGACCTCTGGTGGTGCGCGCTGGAACTATCTGGCGGCGTGGGGTTATGCACTGCATCACAACAATAATGACAAAGCCAAAGCCGAAGATTTCCTGCGTGCGTTATACAAAAATGTCGAAGTCCAGGATTCAGGGGCGCGTGGTGCGACCAATACTTTTGTTGAGCGTGGCATTGGTGATGTGCTGATTTCATGGGAAAACGACGCAATACTGGCCAGCAAAGACTTAGGTAAAGGTCAGTTTGAAATTATTAACCCAAGCGAGTCAATTTTGGCTGAGCCGACGGTTTCTGTGGTAGATAAAGTGGTCGATAAACGTGGTACGCGTGATGTTGCGACGGCTTATCTGAAGTATCTCTACTCCCCAGAAGGCCAGACTATTGCGGCAGAGAATTTCTACCGTCCGCGTGATCCTGAAGTTGCGAAGAAATTTACTGCGCAGTTCCCGCCAATTAAATTGTTCACCGTTGATCAGGTCGCGGGTGGCTGGACTCAGGCCCAAAAAGATCATTTCTCTAACGGCGGTATTTTCGACCAGATTAGCAAGCGCTAATCCCACCGTCAGAGACAAAAAACCCCGAAAATTCGGGGTTTTTTATTGTCTGCATTAGCGTGATTGATTCACGAGAATTGCAGCAATTAAGCTTTTTTAGCTTCAGCAGCCGCTTTAACGATAACTGCAAAGGCATCGGCTTTCAGCGATGCGCCGCCAACCAATGCTCCGTCGATATCCGGCTGAGTAAAGAGCTCAGCGGCGTTAGCAGCATTCACAGAACCGCCGTACTGGATGATCACTTGTTTAGCGATATCAGCATCTTGCTTAGCAACGTGGTCACGGATGAATTTATGCACCGCTTGCGCTTGCGCAGGGGTGGCTGATTTACCGGTACCGATTGCCCAAACGGGTTCGTAGGCGATAACTGCGCCAGCGAAAGCCTGTGCACCCAGTGTGTTTAGTACTGCGTCCAGTTGTTTAGCACAAACGGCTTCAGTTTGACCCGCTTCGTTTTCTGCTTCGGTTTCACCAATACACAGTACTGGAGTTAAACCCGCTTCTTTCAACACACCGAATTTCTTGGCAATGAATTCGTCGCTTTCTTTGTGGTAAGTACGACGTTCAGAGTGGCCGATAATGATGTATTTTGCGCCAATATCTTTAAGCATGTCGGCAGAAGTTTCACCGGTAAATGCGCCAGACAGATTGGTATCAACGTTTTGTGCACCCAAAACAATACGGCTGCCAGCTAAAGCGTGTTTAGCCTGAGACAGATAAAGCTCCGGTGGCGCGATGGCAACACCACAGCCTTCAACGGTGCTTAGCTCATTGCGCAATGCAGCAATCAGCTCGTTAACCATATGAGTACTACCATTCAACTTCCAGTTACCCATAACTAATGGATGGCGCATGTTTCTTCCTCCAAAGGGGGACGCGAGTTTCGATTAAAATTTCTGCCGAACAAGCAGATTACCTGCGCAACAGTATAAAGATCATTGGCGGCAAAGGCTTTGCTTTTTGTCATTAATCACCAGCATCTCGCCACCTATTTAGGCGCTGTACAAGCAATTATGGCTCGCTCAATGCCAGCTTTACCGGTTCGACGGCAAAGGTCAGCCCCTTTTCTCCGTTATCGGAAACGACATAACGGATAGCGCCAACCTGTTGTTGATAAAATGGTGAGCCTTTACCTTTATCCAGCAATGACGTCACTTTGGTTACGCTCTGTGCCACGTTCAGGGTTGGGTCAAACTGGCGCATCACATTGGCCATATAAGCGATAGCGGTGGTGCGTGCCGCTTTGGCTTCTGGCCCTTGGATGGGCAGATAGGTAATTTGCAGAGTTTTAACTTTACCCGTGCCTTTTTCGAGTGCGGTCGAGGCAAACAAGTCTTCGTTAATTTTGCTGGCAGCCCGAGTCAGCACATTATTGCCGGGAGCATCTTGTATCGCATGAAACTCATCGATTTGCTGCGTTGGATTCGCAAGGTTGTACTTCAGACGAAAATCCGCAATCGAAATTTCAAACGTTGGTGCACCTGCCATCAAATAAGGGGCTTTTGGCGCGTCATCATTGGCATGTTGTTCTGCTGGAGGCGCTGCCATAACGGCTGTACTACTCACGAGCAACAAAGCGGGGAGAGCGTGGCGAATAAAGAGAGTTAGCATATGGCGGGTTCTTTTATATCGACGATAGTCTGATTAAAGCGGGGAGAGGCCTTGTTTGTCAAAGGCGAAGTTATTATCACGCAGGTGGTATTACCCACCTGCGTGATAATATTACCAGTAATTCTCGCTAGTAATATGCCCCGGTTTACGGCGTAAATGTTTACGCATTCCCCGTTGATCTTTCAGTAATTGCTGAGTGTCTTTTACCATTTGTGGATTACCGCAGACCATAATATGGCTATCTTCGGCATCCATTTTTAAGCCAACGGCGGCTTCTAATGAGCCATCGTCGATTAATGCAGGTACGCGGCCTGTTAACGAACCTACTGCTTCTTCACGGCTGACTACGGTCTGAATACGCAGCTTGCCGTTATAACGTTGTTGCAATTGCTGCATGAGCGGCAAATAGCTTAGATCCTGAGATAAACGGGCGGCATGAACTAAGACAATATTCTTAAAGCGCTCCAGGCCAATCCCTTCTTGTAAAATAGACAAGAACGGGCCGATAGCGGTACCTGTAGCGATCATCCACAGCGTGTCACATTCCGGTACTTCTTCAATCACAAAGAATCCGGCGGCCTCTTTGGTGACTAAAATCTCGTCACCAGGTTGCATCACCTTAAGCTTTGGGCTGAGTTTTCCATCTGGCACATTAACCAGATAAAACTCAAGATTGTTATTGCTTGGTGCATTGACGTAGGAGTAAGCGCGTTGAACGCGTGTACCTTCAATGTCCATTGATAACTTGGCATATTGCCCGGCGGTGAAACTATCGACGGGGGCATTAACAGTGATACTGAATAAATTTTCGGTCCAGTGCTCAACTTTAGTCACTTTTCCAGACATCCATTCGGCCATAGGGTGTGCTTCCGCTTTGATGTATACCTTGCATGCTTGATGTTGCATCTGTGTTGGCTACGGTCACTTACCCGACTCACTTACTTGTGTAAGCATCATCGGGATGCGCTTCCTTACCGCCTTGATACAACACCAATTATTTTGGGTATATCTGATGATTAATGCCGCGATTCTATTTCATATTTTGTACAAAGGATTATCGATTAAATGTCATCGCATTGGGCGTATGAATAGAAAATCCCCGCAGCCAGTATCAAAAGCTGCGGGTGAGAACTAGATAATCAGTTCGTGTAGCGCGGCGTCTTTACGGTCGAGATAATGGGTTGAGCGGATACGGCGGATGGTGCGAGATTTACCGCGGATCAACAGTGTCTCTGTTGTCGCCATATTGCCCTGGCGGCTGATACCTTGCAGCAAGTCACCTGTTGTGATCCCGGTGGCAGAAAAAATCACATTGTCGTTGCGGGCCATCTCATCCAGAGCAAGAACTTTGCCCGCTTCAATGCCCATCTGCTGGCAACGTGCTAGCTCTTCTTCACCAATACGGCGGTTTTCAGCGCTATCACCTTTAACATGATGGCGTGCTAATAAGCGACCTTGCATATCACCATCCAGTGCACGAATAACCGCAGCAGAAATTACCCCTTCGGGTGCGCCGCCAATGCCGTACATTACGTCTACTTCGCTCTCTGGCATACAAGTGAGAATGGTGGCGGCTACATCGCCGTCTGGGAAGGCAAATACTCGCACGCCCAGTTGCTGCATCTCGCGAATAATATCGTCATGGCGTGGTTTGGCTAGAATAGATACTGTCAATTCGCTCAGCGGTTTGTTCAGGCTCTTGGCAATCGTACGCAGATTATCAGCCAGCGGTAGCGATAAGTTGATACTGCCTTTCGCTCCTGGGCCAACTACCAGTTTCTCCATATACATGTCAGGTGCATTAAGAAATGATCCTTTATCCCCGACGGCTAGTACCGTCAGCGCGTTAGCTTGCCCCATGGCAGTCATTCTGGTGCCTTCGATCGGGTCTACGGCGATATCTACCGCATCGCCCTTGCCGGTACCTACGGCTTCGCCGATATACAACATTGGCGCTTCATCGATTTCACCTTCGCCAATAACAATTTTGCCCTCGATATCCACCTTGTTAAGCATAATGCGCATCGCTTGCACGGCAGCATTATCAGCCAGGTTTTTGTCCCCACGGCCAAGCCATTTATAACCAGCAAGGGCAGCAGCTTCAGTAACACGGGAGAATTCGATAGCTAATTCACGTTTCATGACTCAGTCCATATTGAGGGAGTAATGGGAGATTGTATAAACGGAATACTATCACAGCGTCGGGAGGGATGAGGCGGCATAAAAAAACTCCCCATTTAGGGGAGTTTTGGATAGCGATTTAAACGGGCTCAATGTTGCGATTATTCGTCGTGATCTTCCCACGAACGTACGCGAGATACCGCTTTCTGCCAACCTTTGTAACGTACATTACGCTCAGTGGTTTCAATGCTTGGGCGGAATTCTCTTTCGATAGTCGCTTTAGCACGAACTTCGTCGAGATCGTTCCAGAAGCCTACAGCCAGACCCGCCAGATAGGCGGCGCCCAATGCAGTGACTTCCAACACCTCTGGACGTTCAACACGGGTGCCTAAAATGTCAGACTGGAACTGCATCAGGAAGTTGTTGGCGACAGCGCCACCATCGACACGCAGAGCCTGCAGACGTGCGCCTGAGTCAGCTTGCATCGCATCCAATACGTCACGGGTCTGATAAGCAATAGACTCCAGCGTAGCGCGGATGATGTGGTTGCTGTTAGCACCACGGCTTAAACCGAAGATAGCGCCGCGTGCATATGGGTCCCAGTAAGGTGCACCCAAGCCGGTAAAGGCAGGAACAACATACACACCGTTAGTATCTTTCACTTTATTGGCGAAATATTCGGAGTCGGCGGCATCGTTGATGAGCTTCATCTGGTCACGTAGCCATTGAATAGAGGCACCGCCAACGAACACTGCACCTTCCAGTGCGTAGTTCACTTCACCTTTCGGTCCACAAGCAATAGTGGTCAACAGACCATTTTTTGATGCTACTGCTTCAGTTCCGGTATTCATCAACAGGAAGCAGCCTGTTCCGTAGGTATTTTTAGCCATACCTTTTTGTACGCACAGTTGGCCATAAAGCGCCGCCTGTTGGTCACCGGCGATCCCGGCGATTGGAATACGTGTACCGCCTTTACCACCGATGTTGGTTTGGCCGTAAACTTCTGAAGAGGCGCGCACTTCTGGCAGCATTTCACTCGGGATATCCAAAGCTTCTAACATGCGTTCATCCCACTTGAGAGTGTGAATGTTGAACAGCATGGTACGTGAAGCATTGGTGTAATCAGTAACGTGGACGCGGCCTTGGGTCATTTTCCATACCAGCCAGGTATCAACGGTACCAAATAATAGCTCACCGCGTTTTGCACGCTCACGGGAACCTTCAACGTGGTCAAGGATCCATTTTACTTTAGTACCGGAGAAATACGGGTCGACAACTAAGCCGGTATTTTCGCGGATATAGTCTTCTAATCCGTCTTTCTTCAGCTTTTCACAAATCTCTGCAGTACGGCGGCATTGCCAGACGATGGCATTATAAATTGGCTTACCGGTGTCTTTTTCCCAGACGATAGTGGTTTCACGTTGGTTGGTGATACCAATACCGGCAATTTGGTCTGAGTTAATGTCGGCTTTGGCCAGCACTTCAACAAGCACTGAGCTTTGTGATGCCCAAATTTCCATTGGGTCGTGCTCAACCCAACCTGATTTAGGATAGATTTGGGTAAATTCACGCTGAGAGATGCTAACGATATTAGCATCATGGTCCAACACGACTGCGCGTGAACTGGTTGTGCCCTGGTCGAGAGCAACGATGTATTTTTTTTCGTGAGTCTTATCGTTTGACATAATTTCCGTCCTGCAAAATTGAGCAATGAATAGTGTAGCGTATTAGGCTTTACGACGAGCGGATTGCTTGGTCGTTTCTTCTTCCTGAATATGAATCTCTTTAGGAAGGTACTGACTAATCAAAGTCTTATAGCCAAATGCCCCTAAACATGCGCCAACCAATGGCCCGAAGATTGGAACCAAGAAATATGGGATATCACGTCCGCCGGTGAAGGCAACTTTGCCCCATCCTGCAAAGAAGGCGAACAGTTTAGGACCGAAGTCACGAGCAGGGTTAAGAGCAAACCCGGTCAGTGGACCCATTGAGCCACCGATAACCGCAACTAACAGGCCAATTAAGAATGGTGCCAATGGGCCACGTGGGATGCCATTGCCATCGTCAGTCAGAGCCAAGATCACGGCCATCAGAACAGCAGTAATCACTACTTCAACCAAGAACGCCTGCGGAACGCTGATATGCGGATTAGGGTAAGTGGAGAAGATACTTGCCAGATCCAGGCTTTCTACACTGCCTCGCACCATGTTGTGCGCTTGTTCGTAATCGAAGAACAGATTGTAGTAAAGGCCGTAAACCAGCGCAGCGGCACAAAACGCCCCGGCGACTTGCGAGATAATATAGGGAACAACTTTGCGTCCATCAAAGTTGGCAAACAAACATAAGGCAACGGTCACCGCAGGGTTGAGGTGAGCGCCAGAAATAGCAGCTGTGAGATAAATGGCCATGGAAACGCCCAGGCCCCAAATGATACAGATTTCCCAAAGACCGAAGGTTGCTCCAGCCAGTTTCAACGCGGCAACACAACCTGCGCCAAAGAAGATGATTAGCCCGGTTCCGAGGAATTCCGCGATACATTGGCCTTTTAATGTAGGACTGTTGGTTTGGCTCATAGTCTGATCCTATATAAGGATAGTGAAAAATAGGGACGTTATAGTTATCGGCAATCATTCTAGCTATGTTAATAAGTTGATGCGTTTCGTCTAAAATGAGTCCGTCATGTGAATTTAGCGTTAACGAACATAAACGAGAAATAGCGAACTTAAATTCTGTGTGCTGCGTCATGAAAATGAGCGATCATGAGTGTTTTGGACTAGTCAGAAACGCTTCTAAAGCAAGGAATGGGCACTTTTTTCAGTTTTTACTGATAGTCTTGATGCTAAAATTGCAACAGACTGCGTGCAACGCCGGGTTGTTGCTAGACAGGGCAAGACTGGCTACATACAATCCATAGAGAGTGGGGCGCGACATTCGCGTAGATTCACTCCACAAGCTGGCCTTTGCGCGTTTTATAACGGATGCATTGCCAATAAGCGAATTCTTGCGCCACGTCCGGACGACGCGGCGACACGATGAAAGATATACGCCTTGCGAACAAAATAAGGGGAACCACCATGTCATTTGAAGTTTTTGAGAAATTAGAATCTAAAGTTCAGCAAGCGATTGATACCATTACTTTATTGCAGATGGAAATCGAAGAGTTAAAAGAGAAGAACAACAGCCTGTCCCAGCAAGTTCAGCAAGCGGCTGGCAACCAAGAGTCTTTGGTGCGTGAAAACACTCAGCTGAAAGAAGAGCAACATGTGTGGCAGGATCGTCTGCGCGCTTTGCTCGGTAAAATGGAAGAGGTTTAAGTCTGACCGGACTTTGTGCGGTTTCTTTAAGCCAGAAAGGCTTGGTTTAACGAGCTGCACACTTTAGAACACTGTTAGCAGAACAGTGAAGTTTTCGGCTTATCAAATGCAGTGTCCAATTTGGCATTGCAGCCTAAGCCGCCTAAAGGGCCGAGGCGCGGCCCTTTAGAATCCCGCGCCTTTTCATGCTGTTATATCGGATTCCAATTAAGCCATGTTTCAGGTACCACTGCGACAGGCGCAAATGTCGCTGCTCCGCAGTCCCTTCCGTCGGGATTCGGACTCGCTCAATAAACACTTCGCGATATCTCACCGCTCCTTCAACGCCATTTCGAGTGCGCCCTGCAGGCTTTTTTAAAGCCAAAAACGAAAACTGTTTTATTTCGCCTTTGAATTTGACCTTAAAAGCCGCTAAGCGCACTCAAAATTTCACCGCCAAGTGGTGAGAGACAATAGTTTTATCATTGGCTCGAATCCCGCAGCCGGGCATCCCGGATGGGATGAAATTTGCGCGATAACGGAAGCCGCTGAAACATGGCTTCCAGTGGATTGGAGGCTAATGTATTGAAAGGGCTGGAGATTCCAAAGAGGAAAGCCCATTTTCCTCTTTGGTCGGCTTCGGCTGCAGAGCCGAATTAGATACAGCACTTAAGGAGCCGAAAACTACACGGCTCCGGTTTTACAAAACCGCTTCAAGCCCGGTCAGGCTCCTCTTACTCTATGTCGAGCGGATCTTCCGACAAGACAATCCCGGTATTATCCGCATACAGGTGATCGCCAGAGAAGAAGGTGACACCGCCGAAGTTTACGCGAATGTCGCTTTCGCCAATGCCTTCACTCGCTGCACCGGCAGGGATGGCGGCCATTGCCTGGATACCGAGGTCCAGTTCGACCAAATCATCAACCTGACGCACTGCGCCGTAAATGACGATACCTTCCCATTCGTTTTGCTGGGCAAGGCGTGCTAATCCGGCGTCTAGTAGCGCACGGCGTACTGAGCCACCGCCGTCTATTAACAGCACGCGGCCACGACCATTTTCTTCGAGCAGGTCATATAGCAAGCCATTATCTTCAAAGCATTTCACCGTAGTGATTTGCCCGCCAAATGAAGTACGTCCACCAAAGTTGGAGAACAGCGGTTCAACGACATTCACTTCTTCATGATAGATGTCGCATAGTTCTGAAGTATCGTATTTCATAGGATTTTATTCTGGTTGCTGCATGGGCGGCCATTATATCCCTTTCTGCCTACTGTTGGCAAAATCATCAATTGTTAAATTTGTAGGAAAGTTAACCATTTTTCGCCGCAGTGACGTTTTCTGCCTTCACAATGACATAGGGAGGCTTGCGCCTCCCTATGGGATCATTTACTGAACCGCATCCGATAATTACAGGATAAAGCGGCTTAGATCTTCGTCAGCAACCAGTTCATCTAAGTGGCCGCGAACATAATCAGCATCAATCTCAACGGTTGTGCCTGGGCTTTCGCTGGCATCATAAGAGATATCTTCCATCAAGCGTTCTAACACGGTGTGTAAACGACGAGCACCGATGTTTTCGGTCGTTTCGTTTACCTGCCAGGCCGCTTCTGCAATACGGCGAATACCGTCAGTAGTAAAGTTGATGGTGACACCTTCGGTTTGCATCAACGCTTTGTACTGATGGGTTAGCGAAGCGCTAGGTTCAGTCAGAATGCGTTCGAAATCTTCTGTCGACAGTGCTTGCAGTTCCACACGAATCGGCAGACGACCTTGCAGTTCTGGGATCAAATCTGAAGGGTTAGCAGTTTGGAAAGCGCCTGATGCGATAAACAAAATGTGGTCGGTTTTGACCATGCCATGCTTGGTCGAAACGGTGCAACCTTCAACCAATGGCAGCAGGTCACGCTGCACACCTTCGCGGGACACGTCCGGTCCTGAGCTTTGGCCGCCACGTTTACAGATTTTGTCGATCTCATCAATAAACACGATACCGTGTTGCTCAACAGCTTCGATAGCCTGTTCTTTCAACTCTTCTGGGTTAACCAGTTTGGCCGCTTCTTCTTCAATCAACAGCTTGAAGGCTTCTTTGATTTTCAGCTTACGCGCTTTCTGTTTTTGACCCGCCATGTTTTGGAACATGGATTGCAACTGATTGGTCATCTCTTCCATGCCCGGAGGGGACATGATTTCAACGCCCATTGGTGCCGCGGCTAGATTAATTTCAATCTCTTTATCGTCGAGCTGACCTTCACGTAGTTTTTTACGGAAAGCCTGACGCGCAGAAGAAGGTTCCTGCGTCTCTTCTGGTTGTCCCCAGTTGTTTTTAGCCGGTGGGATCAACACATCGAGAATACGGTCTTCAGCCATTTCTTCGGCGCGGTGACGGTTTTTCTCGATAGACTGCATGCGTACCAGTTGCACCGCAGAATCAGTCAGGTCACGAATAATTGAGTCGACTTCTTTACCGACATAACCGACTTCGGTGAACTTAGTCGCTTCTACTTTGATAAACGGCGCATTTGCCAGTTTAGCCAGGCGACGGGCGATCTCGGTTTTACCGACGCCGGTTGGGCCGATCATCAAAATGTTCTTTGGCGTTACTTCGTGGCGCAATGCTTCATCAAGTTGCATCCGGCGCCAGCGGTTACGCAAGGCAATGGCCACGGCGCGTTTCGCTTTATCCTGGCCAATGATGTAACTGTCTAATTCGCTGACAATCTCGCGTGGAGTCATTTCAGACATATTCTCGATCCTTACGCTTTAGGATTGCTGGATAATTCCAGGAATGTTTGATTGTGGTTGGTGTAAATGCAGATATCGCCAGCGATATTCAGGGATTTTTCTACAATTTCACGCGCGCTTAAGTCGCTGTTTTCCAGCAGGGCAGTCGCTGCAGCCTGTGCATAAGGGCCACCAGAGCCAATAGCGATCAGGTCATTTTCAGGCTGAATAACGTCACCATTACCGCTGATAATCAGGGATGCATTTTCATCTGCAACCGCTAACAGTGCTTCCAGACGACGTAGCATGCGATCGGTTCGCCAATCTTTTGCCAGTTCGACAGCGGCTTTTACCAGGTGGCCTTGGTGCATTTCCAGTTTACGCTCGAATAACTCAAAAAGGGTAAATGCATCAGCTGTTCCGCCCGCAAAACCGGCAATTACTTTATCGTTATAAAGGCGGCGTACTTTTTTGACGTTACCTTTCATCACGGTATTACCTAGCGTGGCCTGGCCATCGCCCCCGATCACTACTTGGCCATTACGGCGTACACTTACAATTGTTGTCACGAGCGGTTCCTCGTTGCAGACGGAAAAAGTCCCTAAGCGCTTGGTGCTCATCTTATGGCACAAAGCGCTTAGGGCAGGTTGAGATCATAGATTGGGGAGGAAAACGACTTTTCAACCCCCGGTAGCGAGGGGAATGCAGCCAGAAATACCAGATTGTTTTAGTCGGTCGAGTACATTATTGGCACTCGTACGGCTATTGAATGGACCAATAACGACGCGATTCCAACCGCCGCCGCTGCTGACGCGGCCTTCAAAGCCTTCAAATGCCAATCGGGCACGAGCCGATTCAGCCTGTTCTGCGCCACGGAAAGAACCACATTGCACTAAGAAACGCTGCGTTTTCTCTTGTGGCTTCGGTTGTTCTTTTTCCGGACTATTCTCAGCTAACGCCTGAGGTTTCGGTTTTTCTTTTTCGACCCGGCTTTCAGGTTTGGCCTGAGTGATCATTTGCTGACGCCGTTCTTCCGGTGCTTTTTGCACGGGCTTCGGCTGTACCGTTCGCGTCTGTTCCTGTCTCACGGGCTGTTCTTGTCGGGTAACTTGTTCCTGCCGCGGCTGCACCTGACGTGGTGGCGTTTGTTGTGGAACACGGACCGGCTGATGTACCTGTGGCTGCACCGCCTGTTGCGACGAATTGTTCATCTGATATGAATTATTCATCTGACGCGATGTGTTGGCACTTCGAGTCGATTGCGTTGGGTCGTTGTAAGGTACTTCAGAGAGTTGCGTCGGCTGCTGGCGCATGTCGGCCTGCATCTGATCGAGCAACTGTCGTTGTTCTGGCGTCAACTGAGTCTTAGTGGTTATATCACCACCGGAGGTCGGCTCCGTCGGCGTTTGCACATTCAATTGGCGATTTTCTAGTTCCTTGATGTAGCGCCAGCGCTCTTCAGGTTTTGGCGGTAAGCCATTGCCCGGCCTGACCGCATGGGTCGGCATAATCTGCGCTTCTTCAGCTTTATGGTGAGAAATGAAATACAAACCACCAATAAATACGACTAATACCGCGACGGCCAAGACCACCAAGGTTTTAGGTATTTTCGGAGAACTTTTTTTCTTACCGCGGGTTGGTTTCCGCTTTGCTCCTGAGCGTCCACGGCTCACATAGTCTCTTTGTGCCACTATCGTTTCGCTGTGTCGTTATGTTGGAAGAAATGCTTCATTTTACTGAACCCTAAATTTTACAGACCGTTGGCCGGAGTTTGGCGTGTCACATAGCGTGCCTGCCAGCGGAAAACTAAAACATTGACTAGCGCTTAGGTGCTGCAGTACTGCCGCGCACAATAAGTTCACTGTCTAACAAACGTGAACCACTCTGTACGTTATTACCATTAAGCTGTTCTAATAATAATAACATGGCTTGCTCACCTATTTGGAATCTTGGTTGCGCAACCGTAGTCAGCGGCGGATCGTAATATTGGCTGATTTTTATATCGTCGAAACCAACAATAGACAAATCTTGGGGAATGCGCAGCCCTATTTTCTTTGCTTGGTACATCGCGCCAATCGCCATTATATCGTTATGGCAAAAAATGGCGGTCGGTGGTGTCGATAAATTCATCAATTGGTCTAATGCTTGCGCACCGGATTCGAAATCGAAATCCCCTCTGATAATGGCGTGGCTATCAACGTTAATACCGCTACGGCGCAACGCCTGAATATAGCCTTGCAGACGGTACTGACACAGCGGCATATTTTCCGGGCCGGTAATACAGGCAATATGTTTATGCCCTAAACGTAGCAGATAATTCACGGCTTCGAAGGCGGCGGTCAAATTATCAATATGTACGGTAGGTAGCTCAAGCTCCGGTGCAAACTCATTGGCCATTACCATTGGTGGTAAATTGTGTTGCTCTTCTTTACTGGCATCGAAAGGCAAATCTGAACCTAACAACAACATGCCATCAATCTGCTTGGTAATAATCAGATTAATAAAGGTTTTTTCCTGCTGGTTTTGTTGCGCGCAGTCACCTAACAGCACCAGATAACCATGTTGTGCAGCAGTACGTTCGATCCCTTGGATCACTTCGGCAAAGAAGGGATCGCAAATATCAGGAACAACGACCAGAATCGTTCGTGACTCGTTACGCTTAAGATTACGAGAAAGTGCATGGGGTGAATAACCTACGGCCAATACCGCCTGCTCGACTTTTTGTCTGGTAAGCGCCGATACTTTTTCAGGACTCATCAACGCTCGCGATACCGTTGCGGTCGATACCCCCGCGCTTTCGGCAACATCTTTCATCGTTGCAGAGGCCATTTCTCTCTTGTGATCCAACGCATCTCTCCTTGCACTCTTAGATACAACGACATGGCGTGACAAAGTTATTTTCCCGTAGCCTGTCCATACAGACTCTTATTTTTTTAAGAGCTTTTCTTTACTTAATAGGACGCTACGCTGGTGAGCGCATAGCACATCACATTCTAAACAGTTTGTGATTAGGATTTGTTACCTAATTTGCATCAAAATTGTGATCTTAGTGACTTTTTTCGATCTGCTACGTAAAACACCTTATCTCGCTAATACGTAATCTGAGTGCTTAGCTATCGATGGGATCAACATCTAGCGTCCATTTCACTTTTTTCGCCTGTGGCAGACTGGCGATCAGCGGCTGAGAGGTTTTGATCACCTGTTGCAAGGCGCGGCGAGAAGGGTGTTGCAATAACAATTGCCAGCGGAAGCGGCCACCTCGTTTGGCGTGTAAAGCCGGAACGGGGCCGAGTATCCACAGTGCGTCATCTTTATGCGGGCTGGCTTCGAGCAAATTTCGCAATTGTTGCAAGAAAAGGGGAGCCTGCTGGTTATCGTGATCTTCGCAGCGGATAAGGATATGGCTGGTGAAGGGCGGCAAAAAGACGCTTTTCCGCTCAGCCAGCGTCTGTTCGGCGAACGCATCGTAGCCGTGCTGCAGTAATACTTGCAGTAAAGGGTGATCGGGGTGATGGGTTTGTAATACCACTTCACCTTGTTTGCCAGCCCGCCCGGCGCGTCCGGAAACCTGAGTATAGAGTTGGGCAAAGCGCTCGGCAGAACGGAAATCTGCCGAAAATAGCGCGCCATCGACATCGAGTAGCGAGACCAGCGTAACATCCGGGAAGTGATGGCCTTTAGCCAGCATTTGGGTGCCAATCAAAATACGTGCGCCGCCGCGATGTACTTCAGCCAGATGTTGCTCGAGCGAACCTTTACGGCTGGTGGTGTCACGGTCGATACGGGTAATCGGTGTATCAGGGAACAGCGGGGCCAGCTCGTTTTCCAACTGTTCAGTGCCGACACCGACCGAGACTAACTGCGTCGACCCACACTGTGGACACTGGTGGGGCACGGCGCGTTGGCTATCACAGTGATGGCAGCGCAACTGGCGCTGGTTTTGGTGCAAGGTGTAATAGTGATCACAGCGCTGGCATTCCGCTATCCAGCCACATTCGTGGCACAGGAGCGCAGGCGCATAGCCACGGCGGTTGAGGAACAGCATCACCTGATTATCGGCTTTTAGATGGTGATGCATCCGTTGGATCAGCGCTTGCGATAGCCCGACTTTTAGTGGCAGGCCTTTTAGGTCCAGGAGATGCTGAGCCGCCGGTTTGGCATTGCCGGCACGTTTGGTCAGCGTTAACTGGCGATATTTCCCCTGTTGGACATTGTGCAGCGTTTCTAGTGCAGGCGTGGCGGAACCCATAACAATCGGGATATTTTCCGCATGGGCGCGAAACACGGCCAAATCGCGGGCGTGATAGCGCCACCCTTCCTGCTGCTTATAAGACGCGTCGTGCTCTTCATCAATGATAATCACCCCGAGGCGGGCGAACGGCGTAAACAATGAAGAACGCGTGCCGATGACAATCCCGGCTTCACCGTTGCGTGCACGTAACCACACGGCCAGACGTTCGCTGTCGTTAAGCCCGGAGTGTAATACGTCTACCGGCGCGCTGAAACGCTCGCGGAAGCGGGCGATGGTTTGCGGGGTTAATCCGATTTCGGGCACCATCACCAGCGCCTGGCGGCCTTGCTCAAGGATATTCTCGAGTACGCTTAGATAGACTTCTGTTTTACCTGAACCTGTTACCCCAGCTAGCAGCCAGGCGGAGAATTGCTGGTCTTCGCTGCGTATCGCACCTACAGCGGTGGCTTGCTCAGTATTGAGCCGCAGCCGTTCACCAATCACGCTAAAGTTCTGGCGCCAATCCTGTGCGGTAGGCGCTACGCTCTGTAAATCCGTCAGGCCTTTGCTACGCAATGCTTGAAGCGCGGTTTCAGCTAACGCCAGATCACTGACCTGATGGCGATAGATTTTTCCCTGAAGTAACGCGGCCATCGCCTGTTGCTGCTTGGGAGCACGTTTTAAACTATCGAGCGGCGTGGCGCGGCCTTGCTCGGTAGCAAACCACTGCCACAGTGGCGTTAATTCGGCAGGCTTTCCCTGACGTAATAATACCGGCAGCGCGTGGAATAGCACCTCGCCTAATGGAAAGTGATAATAGTCCGCCGCCCAATGTAAAATTCGCCACAGCGCTGGACTAAACAGGCTTTCGTTATCGAGGACATCGCTGATGGATTTGAGCTTATCGAGTGGAAACTCACTGCTGTCGCTGATGCCAGTCACAATGCCGATAGCATTGCGTTTGCCAAAAGGTACGCTGACCCGGCAGCCACTATTTACCTGCATTCCAGCAGGTAAAAGGTAGTCAAATGTCCGGGGCAGAGGAACGGGCAACGCAACGTGAGCAACAGGCATGAAGAGTCCAAACTATAAAAAAATGACGAGATAGTGTACACTGTGGCAGTCGAAATGTATGAACATCATTGCACGGCGATTTTATATTCTGTATGATTCGCCGCCTTTGGTGCATTTCGCACCGGAGCTTAATTTTCCATTACGCGTGGTGTCTGACGGTAACAAGGTTGGATAGCGACGCGGCCTAACCGAGGTTCTCCCATGAAAAAAGATATCCATCCTAAATACGTAGCTGTTACTGCAACTTGTTCTTGCGGTAACGTGATCAAAACTCACTCAACCGTGGGCCATGATCTGAACCTGGACGTATGTGGCGAATGCCACCCGTTCTACACTGGTAAGCAACGTGAAGTGGCTACCGGTGGACGCGTTGACCGCTTCAACAAGCGTTTCAGCGTACCGAGCAGCAAATAAGCTTAGCTCGATAGCAAAAAAGGCGCCAGTGGCGCCTTTTTTGTTGCTATTTTTTCTTTTCTAAAACAAGCTGTTATCTTTAGAAACAAGCTTTTATCGTTCAAGCCAAGCGCATTCAATCCGTTATATCCGCACCGCCCAGCTTCACCATCAGATTCCATCGACAGTGGTTTGATATCAATATTCCCAAGTATCCGGATCTACGCCCAATTCACGCATCAAAACCTTCGCGGCTTCTGGAATTTCATCGCTGCGTTCTTTACGCAGGTCTTCATCATTGGGTAAAGGCTGGCCTGTGAAGGCATGCAGGAATGCTTCACACAGCAGTTCGCTGTTGGTGGCATGACGCAAATTGTTCACCTGACGGCGAGTACGCTCATCAGTGAGAATTTTCAGCACTTTTAGCGGAATGGATACCGTGATCTTCTTAACTTGCTCGCTTTTCTTACCGTGTTCAGCGTAAGGGCTGACATATTCGCCGTTCCACTCAGCCATGGGACACCTTAAATTTATCAAAAAAAGAATAAAATCTTTAAAACGGAGTGATTATGCCCGATTTTCGAGGATCTCACTAAATAAATGTCCGTAATGGACATGCTTATTGCAATATTTATGGCGTTGCCTTGTTATTTCATCAACATACCGAGAACAGATTGCAATAGAGTGTTCTGCTCATACTTGACTGCATTTATCTTCGGCGAAGAAACGTGTTATCTGCCAGTCATGCGATACCGCTATAATTTTAGCGGGTATTCTCGGTTTGCTCAATCTACACGCAAAGAAGTTTAGATGTCCAGATGTATTGACGTCTATCTTTTCGGAAGTTACTCTTGACCCCCTCATCCTCTATTGTCCCGTTTGGAAGAAGCAACTATGACGCACAAGCAGGCTACTATCGCCGTTGGCAGCGGATTAAACACTGATAAACAATATGGCAGTGTTGTTCCGCAAATTACCCTTTCCAGCACGTATAACTTCGAAGATTTTAATCAGCCAAGAGCACATGACTATTCTCGTCGTGGCAACCCGACGCGAGATGTCGTGCAACGTGCGTTAGCCGATCTGGAAGGTGGCGCCGGTGCGGTGATGACCAGCAGTGGTATGTCTGCCATTCATTTAGTGTGTACTGTGTTTCTGAAACCGGGTGATTTATTGGTTGCGCCACATGATTGCTACGGCGGGAGTTATCGCCTGTTTGACAGCTTAAGCAAGCGTGGCGCTTATAATGTTCTGTTTGTTGATCAGGGCGACCCGCAGGCGCTGGCTGAAGCCTTGGCGAAAAAACCAAAATTGGTGTTGATAGAAACGCCAAGCAACCCATTGTTGCGCGTCGTCGATATCCAGGTTATTTGTGACGCGGCGCATCAGGCCGGTGCGTTGACCGTTGTTGATAATACCTTCCTGAGCCCGGCATTACAGTCACCGTTGCAACTTGGCGCGGATTTGGTGGTCCATTCATGTACTAAATATCTTAATGGCCATTCCGATGTGGTCGCCGGGACGGTAATATCTAAAACCGCCGAGCATGCGACCGAGTTAGCGTGGTGGGCGAATAACATCGGTGTTACCGGGGCGGCCTTTGATAGCTACTTGTTGTTGCGTGGACTGCGTACCTTGACTGTTCGCGTTAAGCAACAGCAGGCGAATGCGTTGTCTATTGTCGAGTATTTACAGCAGCAACCTTTAGTCAAAAAGCTGTATCATCCTTCCCTGCCAGAAAACCAGGGTCATGAAATCGCCAAGCGTCAGCAACGCGGTTTTGGGGCCATGTTAAGTTTCGAATTTAATGGGGATGAAGCGCGTCTGCGTGCGTTCCTCTCCGCGTTGAAGCTCTTCACGCTGGCCGAGTCACTCGGCGGGGTAGAAAGTCTGATTTCTCATACGGCTACCATGACCCACGCGGGCATGGCGCCAGAAGCGCGTAAAGCCGCGGGAATTTCCGACAGCCTGCTACGTATTTCAGTCGGTCTTGAAGATAGCGAAGATTTGATTGCCGATCTGGAGCAGGCGTTCCAGGTGGCAGCAACGAGGTAAGTATGAGTGCAATAGCGGTTGCAGCGCCGGCGGGAAGTCGGCAGTTACATAAATTCGGTGGTAGTAGCTTGGCCGATGCGAAGTGTTATCAACGCGTTGCCGGTATTATGGCAGAGTACGGCCATCCAGGAGACTTGATGGTGGTCTCGGCGGCGGGGAGTACAACTAACCAATTGATTAGTTGGCTCAAGCTCAGTCAGACCGACCGACTGGCCGCCCATCAGGTGCAGCAATCGCTGCGCCGTTATCAAAGTGAATTGATTTCTGGCCTGTTACCGTCTGCTATGGCTGAGCCGCTGACTGCTGCCTTTATTGTCGATCTTGAGCGTTTGGCCACTCTGTTAGATGGCGCCATCACCGATGCGGTTTACGCTGAGGTTGTCGGCCACGGTGAACTGTGGTCGGCACGTTTGATGTCGGCGGTACTGGCCACTCGTGATTTACCCGCTGCCTGGCTAGATGCCCGTGATTTCCTGCGTGCTGAGCGTGCAGCTCAGCCTCAGGTTGACGAAGGCCGCTCTTATCCGCTGCTGCAACAACTATTAGCGCAACATCCGCAACAGTATCTGGTAGTCACCGGGTTTATCTCGCGTAATGATGCCGGTGAGACCGTATTGCTTGGCCGTAACGGCAGTGACTACTCGGCCACGCAAATTGGTGCGTTGGCGGGTGTGCATCGCGTGACGATTTGGAGTGATGTTGCCGGGGTTTATAGTGCTGACCCGCGTAAAGTCAAAGATGCGTGTCTGTTGCCGCTTTTACGTCTTGATGAAGCGTCGGAGTTGGCACGTCTGGCCGCTCCGGTTCTACATACCCGTACTTTACAGCCCGTTTCTGGCAGCGACATTGATTTACAACTGCGTTGTAGCTACCAACCGGAACAAGGTTCAACCCGCATTGAGCGGGTGTTGGCTTCGGGTACCGGCGCAAAAATTGTCACCAGTCACGATGATATTTGTCTGATTGAGGTAGAGATTGCGCCAGAACATGACTTTGCACTGGCACAACAAGATGTTGATCATGTGCTAAAGCGTACGCAGATTAAGCCGCTGGCTATTGGCGTACATCCTGACCGAAACCTGCTGCAGTTGTGCTACACCAGCGAAGTCGTTACCAGTGCACTACAGGTGCTGGAAGAGGCCGATTTGCCGGGTCGTTTAACCTTACGTGAAGGTTTAGCGATGGTGGCATTGGTGGGGGCGGGGGTGTGTAAAAACCCGTTGCATAGCCATCGGTTCTACCAAGAGCTAAAAGATCAGCCAGTCGAATTTATCTGGCAAGCTGAAGATGGTATCAGTTTGGTTGCCGTGTTGCGCCTGGGGCCAACTGCCCACCTGATCCAAGGCTTGCATAACACTTTGTTTCGCGCCGAGAAGCGTATTGGCCTGATGCTACTGGGTAAAGGGAATATCGGTTCCCGTTGGCTAGAGCTGTTCTCACGCGAGCAGAAAAACATCTCGGCTCGTAGCGGCTTTGAATTTGTGCTGGCGGGCGTGGTTGATAGTAAACGCAGCCTGCTTAACTACGATGGATTGGATGCCAGTCGCGCATTAGCTTTCTTTGATGATGAAGCACGCGAGCACGATGAAGAATCGCTGTTCCTGTGGATGCGTGCTCATCCTTACGATGATTTAGTGGTACTGGATGTCACCGCTAGCAGTGAGTTGGCAGATCAATATCTCGATTTTGCCAGCTATGGTTTCCATGTCATCAGCGCCAATAAACTGGCCGGTGCATCGAACAGCAATAAGTACCGGCAGATTCGCGATGCCTTTGCAAAGACCGGCAGCCACTGGCTCTATAACGCCACCGTTGGGGCAGGTCTGCCTATCAACCACACGGTGCGCGATTTACGTGAAAGCGGTGATAGCATTCTGGCGATCAGCGGTATTTTCTCCGGTACCTTGTCTTGGTTGTTCCTGCAATTTGACGGCACGCTGCCGTTCACTGAGCTGGTGGATCAAGCCTGGCAGCAAGGGCTGACCGAGCCCGATCCGCGTGATGATCTTTCCGGCCAGGACGTGATGCGCAAGCTAGTCATTCTGGCGCGTGAAGCCGGTTATGATATTGAACCGAATCAGGTACGGGTCGAGTCGTTGGTGCCTGAAGGTTGTGCTACGGGTTCTGTCGATCACTTCTTTGAAGAGGGCGATGCGCTAAACCAGCAGATGCTACAGCGTCTGGAAGCGGCGCAAGAAATGGGTCTGGTATTGCGTTACGTGGCACGTTTTGATGCCAATGGTAAAGCGCGTGTTGGTGTTGAAGCGGTGCGTGAAGACCATCCTCTGGCTTCTTTGCTACCTTGTGACAATGTCTTCGCCATTGAAAGCCGTTGGTATCGTGATAACCCGCTGGTGATCCGCGGGCCTGGTGCGGGGCGCGATGTCACAGCAGGCGCTATCCAATCTGACCTTAACCGTTTGACTCAACTGCTTTAATTTCTCTCAACCTTCCGGTATTCGCCGGAAGGTTTCCCCTCCGTTCCCCGCAACATGAAATACCTTCATGCAGTATGAATATTAATCAATGTTGTTCGGTCCATTTGCCGTTGACTCTTTGCCCTACTTCCGTCATTTTCTATCTATACGTTTAGACGTCTAGACGCTTATCAGCACAGCGATAATTAAAACGAAGTGATGAACGAGGTAGAGACCGAATGAGCTTTTTTCACGCGAATCAACATGAAGCACTGAACCAGAACCTGGCCGAGTTACATGGGCAGTTTAACGTTTCTTTTGAATTCTTCCCGCCGCGTACCAGCGAGATGGAAGATACGCTGTGGAGCTCAATTGATCGCCTCAGCAGCCTGAAACCTAAATTCGTTTCAGTTACCTATGGGGCCAACTCTGGTGAGCGCGAGCGTACTCACAGCATTATAAAAAGCATTAAAGAGCGTACCGGTTTAGAAGCGGCACCGCATTTGACTTGTGTGGATGCCAGTCTGGCTGAATTGCGCCAAATTGCGCAAGATTACTGGAATAGCGGCATCCGCCACATCGTTGCACTGCGCGGTGATTTACCGACAGGAGGCGGCAAACCAGATATTTACGCTAATGACTTGGTGAGCTTGCTCAAAAGTGTTGGTGATTTTGATATCTCCGTTGCGGCTTATCCGGAAGTTCATCCAGAAGCGAAAAGCGCACAGTCTGATCTGATTCACCTGAAGCGCAAAATTGAGGCGGGTGCTAATCGCGCCATTACGCAATTTTTCTTCGATGTAGAAAGCTATCTGCGTTTCCGCGACCGCTGTGCGTCTGCGAGCATTGATGTTGAGATAGTGCCGGGTATCTTGCCGGTTTCCAATTTCAAGCAATTGATTCGCTTTGCCACCATGACCAACGTTCGCGTCCCACAATGGATGCACAGAATGTTTGAAGGGCTGGATGACGATGCCGAGACCCGCAAAATGGTCGGTGCCAACATTGCGATGGACATGGTAAAAATCCTCAGCCGTGAAGGGGTGAAAGATTTCCACTTCTATACCTTGAATCGTGCCGAGATGAGCTACGCCATTTGTCATACGCTGGGCGTGCGCCCACAAATCGCTGTCCCCGCTTGATTGGCTCTTTTAGCGCTGCGTTTAGCAAGCAAAAACAGAAAAACCGGCCCTTGAGCCGGTTTTTCTGTTTTAGCGTCTTAATCAAGACCTAGCCGGTATTACGCATCCCGGCGGCAACGCCTGCAATAGTAACCATTAAGGCTTGCTCGACGCGTGGGTCCAATTCGCCTTGCTGTTCCAACTGGCGTGAACGATGCAGCAGCTCAGCCTGTAACACGTTTAATGGGTCGGTGTAGACGTTACGCAGGGCGATAGACTGGGCAATCCACGGTAAATCGGCCATCAAGTGCTCGTCGTTGGAGATTGCCAATACCACTTTGATATCGTTGGACAACTGTTCGCGCAGTTTCTCGCCTAGCGGCCAAAGCTCTTTATCTACCAAGCGATGGTCATAATATTCTGCTAACCACAGGTCGGCTTTGGCAAACACCATTTCCAACATGCCGATGCGGGTAGAGAAGAACGGCCAATCGTGGCACATCGCTTCCAGCACATCACGTTTACCGGCATCGACAACCGCTTGCAGACCGGCTCCTGCACCTAACCACGCGGGCAGCATCAGGCGGTTTTGTGTCCAGGCAAAAATCCATGGGATGGCGCGCAGGCTTTCAACGCCGCCGTTGGCTTTACGCTTGGCAGGACGTGAACCTAATGGCAATTTAGCCAGCTCTTGTTCTGGGGTGGCAGAACGGAAATAAGGCACGAAATCTTTGTTTTCACGCACGTAGCCACGATACATGGTGCAAGAGACATCAGAAATCTGCTCCATGATATCGATCCAGGCTTTTTTCGGCTCCGGCGGTGGCAGCAGGTTGGCTTCCAGAATTGCCCCGGTATACAGCGCCAGGCTGCTGATGGTGACTTCTGGCAGACCGTATTTAAAGCGGATCATCTCGCCTTGTTCGGTGACGCGCAGGCCGCCTTTCAGGCTACCCGGAGGCTGGGAGAGCAGGGCGGCGTGAGCCGGTGCACCACCGCGACCAATAGAACCGCCGCGT
Source organism: Rouxiella sp. Mn2063 (assembly GCF_049319665.1). Lineage (NCBI taxonomy): Bacteria > Pseudomonadati > Pseudomonadota > Gammaproteobacteria > Enterobacterales > Yersiniaceae > Rouxiella > Rouxiella sp. Mn2063. The sequence continues at coordinate 122,190 of NZ_JBMOUD010000011.1, forward strand.
CCGTGGAACAAGGTTAATGCTACGCCCGCTTTTTCACAGGTTTTGATCAAGGCATCTTGTGCGCGGTACTGTGCCCAAGACGCAGCCATCACGCCGGCATCTTTGGCGGAGTCGGAGTAACCGATCATCACCATCTGTTTGCCCTGAATAAAGCCGCGGTACCAGTCAATGTTGAGCAACTGGGTCATGACCGCGTCGGCATTGTTTAAGTCATCCAGCGTTTCAAACAGCGGCGCTACCGGCAGAACAAACGGGCAACCGGCTTCTTTAAGCAATAAATGTACGGCCAGCACGTCGGAAGGTGTGCGAGCCATCGAAATAACATAAGCGGCAATCGAGCCTTCCGGCGCTTCTGCCACTACCTGGCAGGTATCTAACACTTCTTTGGTGTCGGCGCTTGGTGTCCAGTTACGTGGCACCAGCGGGCGCTGTGAATTCAATTCGCGGATCAGGAAGGATTGTTTATCAGCTTCTGACCAGCTTTCATAATCACCAAGGCCCAAATAGCGGGTGATCTCAGCGATAGCTAAAGTATGACGCGTACTTTCCTGACGGATATCGATGCGGACTAATGGCACACCAAAGCAGCGCACGCGACGCAAAGTGTCGAGCAATTGGCCGTTGGCGATAATGCCCATGCCGCAGGCTTGCAGCGACTGGTAGCAGGCGTACAGCGGAGCCCATAGCTGGTCATTATGCACAATCAAGTCATGCGGTTTAACCAACTTCACACCCTTCAAACGGGCATCAAGATAAGCTTGTGTCGAGGTCAACTGGCTACGCAGACCTTTTAACAGCGTGCGATAAGGCTCTACAACCTCTTCGCCACCCGCTAACTCGCGCAGCTCTGGGGTGCACTCGGTCATCGATAGCTCGGAGATAAGAATCGCGACATCGCGCAGGAACAAGTCGGTGGCTTTCCAGCGGCTGAGCTGCATGACGTGGCGGGTGATTTCAGCGGTGACGTTGTTATTACCATCACGGTCGCCGCCCATCCACGAGGTAAAGCGTACCGGCACATCTTCCACCGGCATTTTATAATCCAGCGACTCTTCTAACTGCTCGTTGAGTTCGCGCAAGAAGGTTGGCACACCTTCCCACAGACTGTTCTCAACAACGGCAAAACCCCATTTGGCTTCATCAACCGGCGTTGGACGATTTTTGCGGATTTCATCAGTGTGCCAGGATTGTGCAATCAACTGGCGCAGGCGGCGCATAATTTGTTTGCGCTCATAATCCGCCAGATCGTTGTGATCGAGCTGTTTGAGACAGTTGTTTACTTCAATCAGTTTGTGGATCAGGGTACGGCGGGCAATTTCCGTTGGGTGCGCGGTCAACACCAGTTCAATAGACAGCGCTTTTACCGCATCGCGAATTTGCTGCTCGCTGAGATTTTGAGATTTTAAGCGGGTAATCAATTGCGCCAGGACTTCTGGATTGCTGGCCGCTTCACCATTAGGTGAGATGCTATGGTACTGCTCAGCAACGTTGGTCAGGTTCAAAAATTGACTGAAAGCGCGGGCCACCGGCAATAGCTCGTCATTAGACAAGTTTTGCAGCGTGGATAACAACTCTTGGCGGTCGGCATCGTTACCAGCACGTGAGGATTTCGACAACTTACGGATTTTCTCAACACGGTCAAGGATATGTTCTCCCAACGTATCTTTGATCGTCTCTCCAAGCAGTTTACCCAACGTGCTGACATTGCTTCGCATTGCGGAATATTGTTCGTTCATTATTGGCTCTGACCCGTCTCTTGTCTGATTTTTATGTTCTGTAAGTAACTTTCACCCGTTCGGCACTCTCGCCGCTAAAACCTGCCATCTTGGCTGTTATCTGATGTTTTGACTCTTTACTGTAGGAAGTTACCGCAAAAAGCCCGGTTTATTTAGTATAAAAAGTGGATTTTTTTTCAATTCGCTGAAATTTAATTACAACACTTTAGTTATAAGTCTAGCTAATTAAGTGTGAAATGCAGGAACACCGGGAAGATCACGGGTTCCTGCTTGAAGGTTTTTAGTGGAAGCAGAAGTGATGAACCACTTGGGCGATCAGCTCGCGGGTCGGTTTGATAAAGGCGGTATCAATATATTCGTCCGGTTGATGCGCTTGCTCGATAGAACCCGGTCCTAGAACTAATGTTGGGCATAACTCTTGAATAAAAGGTGCTTCAGTACAGTAGTTGACGATCTCTGTTTGCGTATTGAGAAGTTTCTCAATCACCTTAACCAACTGATGGTCCGGCGGGCATTCATAGCCAGGAATAGGTGGATGCAGTTCTTCAATGACCAAGCGGCCCGGCCATTTTTTGCTCACCGGCTCCAATGTTTCGGCTAATAGCGCATCCAGGTCCGACAGCGTTAAGCCAGGCAGTGGACGGATATCCATATGCAGCTCACAGCAGGCACAAATACGGTTAGCGGCATCGCCACCGCTAATGTGGCCGAAGTTCATCGTTGGATAAGGGATCACAAAGCCGTTGTGGTTGTAACGCTCTTTCAAGGTAGTACGCAGGCCGATCAAATGCGTGATCGATTCATGCATCAGATCGATGGCATTAACGCCGCGAGCAGGGTCGCTGGAGTGTCCCGACTGGCCGGTAATGCGGATGGCGTTAGAAATATGACCTTTATGCGCTCGCACTGGTTTGAGTGAAGTTGGCTCACCGATAATCGCGCAATCTGGGCGAATAGTAGAGGTTTTGGCGAAGTAGCTAGCCCCAGCCATGGTGGTTTCTTCATCGGCGGTTGCCAGAATATACAGCGGCTTGCTCAGTTTTGTGACATCAACATCGCGCAACGCATCGAGGATAAAGGCAAAGAAGCCTTTCATATCGGCGGTGCCTAAACCGTAGAGCTTGTTGTCATGTTCATGCAGCGTAAAAGGGTCGCGGGTCCAGCGGCCGTCGTCGAAAGGCACCGTATCGGTATGGCCGGCCAATAGCAGGCCGCCTGCGCCACTTCCTGCCGTTGCGAGCATATTGAATTTATTACGGGTGCCAGGAACCGGCTGAATTTCAATTTTGAAGCCTAAATCGCCGAACCAGCCAGCCAATAAGTTGATTAAGGTTTCATTACTCTGATCCAGCGCACTATCGGTAGCACTGATCGACGGTATCGCGATTAAAGCCCGGTAGAGCTCAATAAATGGAGGTAATTTCATCTTCACTGTTGACAGCCTTTAGTTAGGATAGTATCAATATTCATGCATTTATTTTGAATAAAAATACAGTAAGCCGGTTGTGAGCGAAAGCAGAAAAAAACGTTGTTTTTCTAATCAAGCCTCCCTGCCAACCGACCGAATCGCTCGGGTGAACGGCGTAACAACGCGGTGAGCCCCGTTACCTATAGTTAGAGTTGCTGTATTGAGACTAATACAGAAAATTGAGAAGGTGAACAGACCTAATGTTGAATACGCTGATTGTTGGGGCAAGTGGTTATGCTGGTGCTGAACTCGCGGCTTACCTCAATCGCCACCCACAGATGAACATAACCGGTTTAACGGTTTCAGCGCAAAGTGCAGATGCAGGAAAATTGCTTTCTGATTTGCATCCTCAGTTAAAGGGTATTGTCGATTTACCGATTTTACCGATGACTGATGTCGCGGCAGCAGCAAAAGGTGTTGATGTGGTGTTCTTAGCCACCGCTCATGAAGTCAGCCACGACTTAGCCCCGCAGTTCTTAGCTGCAGGTTGCGTGGTGTTTGATTTGTCCGGCGCTTTCCGCGTTAACGATCCTGCCTTCTATACTCAATATTACGGTTTTGAACATCAACATCTCGATTTACTCGATGCAGCAGTCTATGGACTGGCAGAATTCCAAGGCGACAAGATTAAAACGGCTCAACTGATTGCCGTGCCGGGTTGTTACCCGACCGCTGCGCAATTGGCGTTAAAACCGCTGATTGATAGTCAACTGCTTAATAACGACCAATGGCCGGTGATTAACGCGACCAGCGGGGTCAGTGGAGCCGGGCGTAAAGCCTCGATCGGCACCAGCTTCTGCGAAGTGAGCTTGCAGCCTTATGGCTTGTTTAATCATCGTCATCAACCAGAAATTGCCTCGCATCTTGGTGTCCCGGTTATTTTCACTCCGCATCTGGGTAATTTCCCACGTGGCATCCTGGCAACCATTACCTGCCGCCTGCAAGCAGGCGTCACAGCAGAGGATGTGCAGGAAGCGTTTCATAATGCTTATCACGACAAGCCGATGGTTCGCCTTTATGACAAAGGGGTTCCTGCGCTTAAGAACGTAGTTGGTTTGCCGTTCTGCGATATTGGTTTCGCCGTACAGGGCGAACATCTGATTGTGGTGGCGACGGAAGATAACCTGCTGAAAGGCGCCTCGGCTCAGGCGATCCAGTGTCTTAATCTGCGCTTTGGCTTCCCTGAATCACAGTCACTGCTGTAAATACTGGGATTTTGTTTGTTGTTTTATAAAGAAAAATTCAAATTAGTTTAATTAAAATCAATAGCTTGAGGCGCAAATGGCTACTAACCCGTTAGTGATTAAATTAGGTGGTGTGTTACTAGATAATGAAGAAGCGCTGGAGCGTCTCTTTATCGCACTGGTGACATATCGCCAGCAATATCAGCGCCCGCTAGTGATTGTTCATGGTGGCGGCTATCTGGTTGATGAGTTGATGGCTAAACTCAATTTGCCGGTGGTGAAAAAATCGGGTCTGCGCGTTACTCCTGCTGACCAAATCGACATTATTACCGGTGCTTTGGCAGGCAGTGCCAATAAAACATTGTTGGCTTGGGCGATTAAACATCAGATTAATGCGGTTGGCCTGTCACTCGCTGACGGTGGCTCTGTCGGCGTGACGGAACTCGATGCAGAGCTTGGTTGTGTGGGTAAAGCGCAAACCGGTTCTCCAGCGTTGATTAATACGCTGACGACAGCAGGTTATTTGCCAATCGTGAGTTCTATTGGTATCACTGCTGAAGGCCAATTGATGAATGTTAATGCCGATCAGGCTGCCACTGCACTGGCGGCAACGCTGGGTGCTGATTTGATTTTGCTCTCAGATGTGAGCGGCATTCTTGATGGCAAAGGTCAGCGTGTGCCGGAAATGACCGCACAGCGTGCCGAAGAGATGATCGAACAAGGCATTATCACCGATGGCATGATCGTTAAAGTGCATGCCGCACTTGATGCGGCTCGGGAATTAGGCCGTCCGGTTGATATCGCCAGTTGGCGTCATGCCGAGCAACTGCCTGCACTGTTTAACGGTCAGGCGATCGGTACCCGTATTTTGGCTTAAGCGAGCATCGTTTAAGCATAACGGTAAGCCCAATGTGGCCCGTTACATACCTTTTCATGCAGTAGACTTTTTTAAGGAAAATCATCATGGCAGCAACTAAAGGCATCAAGAAAATCGTTCTGGCTTACTCCGGTGGCTTGGATACCTCAGCAATCATTCCGTGGCTGAAAGAAAACTATGGTGACTGCGAAGTGGTCGCTTTCGTCGCCGATATTGGGCAAGAGCGTGAAGATCTTGAAGGTATCGAACAAAAAGCGCTGCGTACCGGTGCCTCTGAATGCCATGTTGTCGACCTGCGTGAAGAATTTATCAAAGATTACGTTTACCCGGTGTTGAAAAGCGGTGCGCTGTATGAAGGTAGCTACCTGCTGGGTACCTCAATGGCGCGCCCATTGATCGCCAAAGCACAGGTTGAATTGGCGCTGAAAGTCGGTGCAGATGCACTGTGCCACGGCGCAACTGGTAAAGGTAATGACCAAGTGCGTTTCGAAACCACCTACACCGCTTTGGCTCCACAGCTGAAAGTGGTTGCGCCTTGGCGTGAGTGGGATTTGCGTTCGCGTGAAGCGCTGCTCGACTATTTGAAAGAACGTAATATCCCAACGACTGCATCGTTGGAAAAAATCTACAGCCGTGATGAAAACGCCTGGCACATCTCTACCGAAGGCGGCGTGCTGGAAAGCCCTTGGAATGCGGCAAACAAAGATTGCTGGGCCTGGACCGTTGCGCCAGAAGATGCGCCAAACGAAGCTGAACTGGTCACTCTTAAAGTAGCCAAAGGTGAAGTCGTCGCGGTTAACGGTAAAGAACTCAGCCCGTTCAAGTGTCTGGAAGCGTTGAACGAACTGGGCGTGAAGCACGGCGTGGGTCGTATCGACATCGTTGAGAACCGTTTAGTTGGGATTAAATCTCGCGGTTGCTATGAAACCCCTGGCGGCACCATTATGATGGCTGCGCTGCGCGGCGTTGAACAGCTGGTTCTGGACCGTGACAGCTTTAAATGGCGTGAGCAGTTGGGCCATGAAATGTCTTACGTGGTGTATGACGGTCGTTGGTTCGCGCCACTGCGTGAGTCTATTCAGGCCGCTGCTGATGCGTTGGCGGAAGATGTGAACGGCGAAGTGGTGGTGAAGCTGTACAAAGGCACCGCGACAGCCATTCAGAAAAAATCACCGAACAGCATGTACTCTGAAGAGTTTGCTACCTTCGGCGAAGATGAAGTGTATGATCACAGCCACGCGGGCGGCTTCATTCGTCTGTTCTCGCTGTCGTCACGTATTCGTGCTTTGAATTCGAAGAAATAATTCGCGCGAAAAGACATCTAGAGATTGAAAGACATCTATAAGGGCGCAGCGTGCTGTGCCCTTTTGCATAAATTCGAGGGGTACAGGTTATGGCATTGTGGGGCGGACGCTTTACTCAGGCAGCAGATCAGCGTTTTAAAGAGCTCAATGATTCACTGCGGTTTGATTATCGTCTGGCGGAGCAGGATATCGTGGGCTCGGTAGCTTGGTCAAAAGCGCTGGTTACCGTCAATGTTCTGACCGCTGAAGAACAATTGCAGCTTGAAGGGGCGCTTAATGTGTTGCTTGAAGAGGTGCAGGCTAATCCACGCGCTATTTTAGCCAGCGATGCGGAAGATATTCATAGCTGGGTTGAGCAGAAGCTTATCGACAAAGTCGGGGCGCTGGGTAAAAAGCTGCATACCGGCCGTAGCCGTAATGACCAGGTAGCCACTGATATTAAACTGTGGTGCAAATTGCAGGTGACTGAACTGCAACAGGCCGTGAAGCATCTTCAGCAGGCGCTGGTGGCAACGGCAGAAGCTAATCAGGATGCGGTAATGCCGGGTTATACCCACTTACAGCGTGCACAGCCGGTGACTTTTGCTCACTGGTGTCTGGCGTATGTCGAAATGCTGGCGCGTGATGAAAGTCGTCTGCAAGACACGCTAAAACGTTTGGATGTTAGCCCGCTGGGTAGCGGCGCATTGGCCGGTACTGCCTATCCAATGGATCGCGAGCAATTAGCCGGTTGGTTAGGCTTTGCTTCTGCGACCCGTAACAGCCTGGATAGCGTGTCAGACCGCGATCACGTGATGGAATTACTCTCTAACGCGTCGATCAGCATGATCCACTTGTCGCGCTTTGCCGAAGACTTGATCTTCTTCAACAGCGGCGAAGCGTCGTTTGTTGATTTATCTGACCGCGTCACTTCAGGCTCTTCACTGATGCCACAGAAGAAAAACCCGGATGCGTTAGAGCTTATCCGTGGGAAATGTGGCCGTGTGCAGGGTGCACTGACCGGCATGATGATGACCATGAAAGGTCTGCCACTGGCGTATAACAAAGATATGCAGGAAGACAAAGAAGGGTTGTTCGATGCGCTCGATACCTGGATGGATTGTCTACAGATGGCCGTGCTGGTGCTTGATGGCATTCAGGTGAAACGCCCGCGTTGCCAGGAAGCCGCAGAACAAGGTTACGCTAACTCTACCGAGCTTGCAGATTATCTGGTCGCCAAAGGTGTGCCGTTCCGTGAAGCGCACCACATTGTGGGTGAAGCGGTGGTTGAAGCAATTGCACAGGGTAAAGCGCTGGAAGCGTTATCGCTGGCTGATTTGCAAAAATTTAGCCCGGTTATTAGCGATGATGTCTATCCGATTCTGTCTTTGCAGTCTTGTCTGGATAAACGCAGTGCGAAAGGCGGCGTCTCTCCACAGCAGGTTGCTTATGCGATTGCCGAAGCGAAGGCTCGTTTGCAATAAGCCTGCTTGTTTTTGACGAGCGTAAAAAAGGCGGGCATCAAGCCCGCCAAACGTCCATAGTACTAAGTACTTTTTTATACACTCACGTTGCTAACAAGTTCAGGCAATCAGGCGTTCAGATAAACATCCAGATCGTCGCTGCCACCAATATGACGTCCGCCGATAAAGACTTGAGGTACAGTTGCACGGCCGCTTACTGCGCGCAGGCTAACGGTTGTGGCATCTTTGCCTAGGACGATTTCTTCATATTGGATGCCACGTTCTTGCAGCATTTGTTTCGCTTTGGCGCAGAAAGGACAGCCCGGCTTGGTAAAGACGGAAACGGATTCCTGCACTTTGAAGTCCGGTGCGAGATATTTGAGCATGGTATCGGCATCAGATACTTCAAACGGGTCGCCAGGCTTGTTTGGCTCAACAAACATTTTTTCTACCACGCCGTTACGTACCAGCATGGAATAACGCCATGAGCGCGGGCCAAAACCTAAATCGGCTTTCTCAACCAGCATATCCATGCCTTTGGTAAATTCGCCATTACCATCAGGAATGAAGGTGATGTTGCTGGCGTTTTGTTCGGCTTTCCAGGCGTTCATCACGAAGGTATCGTTAACGGATACGCATAAGATGCTATCTACGCCGTGGCTTTTAAATACGCCTGCCAGTTCGTTGTAGCGCGGCAGATGGCTGGAGGAGCAAGTTGGTGTAAAGGCACCTGGCAGCGAGAAAAGAATAACGGTCTTATTCTTAAACAATTCGTCAGTTGTTGTGTCTACCCATTGGTCACCCTGACGCGTATGGAATGTTACCTGCGGAACAGCTTTCCCTTCATGACTTACAAACATCACTAACCTCTTAATCTTCTAAAATATAAAATGAATTTTCGCGCTTTGCGTTTATGGCACTAATTATTGACGAATAAGGTTGATAGATATAATCGTTCATTGCTATCTTATTTATCGTCATGGGCTATCGAACAGAACAACCAAGGTAGGGAAGATTAATGAACATTCGTGATTTAGAGTATCTGGTAGCATTGTCGGAGTTTCGGCATTTTCGTCGTGCAGCCGATTCTTGCCACGTTAGCCAACCCACATTGAGTGGCCAAATTCGTAAGTTAGAAGACGAATTGGGCGTCATGCTGTTAGAAAGAACCAGTCGTAAAGTCCTATTTACGCAAGCCGGCCTGCTGCTAGTGGATCAAGCACGCACTGTGTTGCGTGAAGTGAAAGTGTTAAAAGAGATGGCCAGCCAACAGGGCGAAGCCATGTCGGGTCCATTGCACATTGGTCTTATCCCAACGGTCGGGCCATATTTACTGCCGCAGATTATCCCTACGTTGCATCAAACCTTTCCGAAATTAGAAATGTATCTGCATGAAGCGCAGACGCAGCAACTGCTGGCCCAGTTGGATAGCGGTAAACTCGATTGCGCGATTTTAGCGTTGGTAAAAGAGAGTGAAGCCTTCATTGAAGTGCCATTATTTGATGAGCCGATGAAACTGGCTATTTATAACGATCACCCTTGGTCGTCATTAGATCGCGTGCCGATGTCTGAACTGGCGGGTGAGAAGCTGTTGATGCTGGAAGATGGCCACTGTTTGCGCGATCAGGCGATGGGATTTTGTTTCCAAGCCGGAGCGGACGAAGATACCCATTTCCGCGCAACAAGTTTGGAGACGCTACGTAATATGGTGGCGGCGGGGAGTGGCATCACGTTGCTGCCATCATTGGCTATTCCGAAAGAACGGAGCCGCGATGGGGTGACGTATCTGACGTGTGACAAGCCAGAACCAAAACGCACCATCGCGTTGGTATATCGCCCCGGCTCACCGCTGCGCGGTCGTTACGAGCAGTTAGCGGAGGCGATTAAAACCCATATGCAGAGTTACATGAGCGCTTCAGCGTTAAAAAAGGCGATTTAAGCCATTGAGTGCTGCAACGCGATAAGCTTCTGCCATGGTTGGGTAGTTGAAGGTGGTATTAACGAAATACTCGATAGTATTACCTTCGCCTTTTTGCTCCATGATCGCTTGTCCGATGTGAATAATCTCGGCAGCACGCTCGCCAAAGCAATGAATACCGAGAATTTCTTTGGTGTCACGATGGAACAATAACTTGAGGCTACCCACGTTCATCCCGGCGATTTGTGCCCGCGCTAAGTGTTTGAACTGCGCACGGCCTACTTCATAAGGTACTTTCATTGCCGTCAGCTCTTGTTCGGTTTTACCTACAGAGCTGATTTCTGGAATGGTATAGATACCACTTGGAATATTGTCGATCAGGTTAACCTTGGTTTCGCCTTGCATGATAGCTTGTGCTGCGATGCGGCCCTGATCATAAGCGGCAGAAGCTAGGCTTGGGTAACCAATTACGTCACCTACCGCATAAATATGCGATAACGCCGTTTGGTACATGCTGTTTACTTTTAACAAGCCACGGCTATCTGATTCCAGGCCAATATTTTCCAGACCCAAGCTGTCAGTATTACCGGTACGTCCGTTGGCATACAGCAGCGCGTCGGCTTTCAACTTCTTACCTGATTTGAGGTGCATGATCACACCATCATCAACGCCTTCGATTTTCTCGAACTCTTCGTTGTGGCGGATAACGACGCCGTTATTCCAGAAATGATAAGACAGGGCGTCTGACATTTCCTGATCCAAGAAGGAAAGCAGGCGGTCGCGGGTATTGATCAAGTCAACTTTGACGTTCAATCCACGGAAGATTGAGGCGTACTCACAGCCAATCACCCCTGCACCGTAGATGATGACGTGGCGAGGTTCGTGGCTTAATTCAAGAATCAAATCGCTGTCATAAACGCGTGGATGGTTAAAATCTACGTTGTGCGGACGATAAGGACGAGAGCCACAGGCGATAATAATGTTATCACCACGTAACTCTTCATGAGTACCGTCGGCATAACGTACACTCACTGTGTTGGCATCGACAAAACTGGCATCACCGGCGATTAAACGGCACTGATTACGCTCATAAAATCCCTGACGCATGCGGGTTTGTTGGTTAATAACGGTATCGGCATGACGCAGAATTTCAGGGAAGCTTGAACTTAGAGTACGGGAGTTATCGCTGTAAAGAGGGTTCTGGTTGAACTCAATGATTCTGCTAACTGCGTGGCGGAGTGCTTTGGAAGGGATAGTGCCCCAGTGAGTACAGCCGCCGCCAACGTTGTTGTAACGCTCGATGACTGCAACTCTAGCGCCTTGTTTAACCAGCCCCATCGCAGCACCTTCACCGCCTGGGCCCGAGCCAATGATAATGGCATCAAAATGTTCGTTTTGTTGCATGGGTGAGAAACCTGTTTTATACAAAATGACAACGTGGAAGTAACATAATAGCGCTGTTTGCGTCAGGAGACGTTGTCTATTTGTGGGAAAAGGACCGCAACATTCAGACGAACTTTATGCTGCAGTTTCTATAACCGCCGCTGCTGAAAAATTTGATATAGTGCGATCCATAATAGTCTAGTCAGCATAAAAGAAAACTATCTGGATGAAGGTTATGGGCGTAAGAGCACAACAAAAAGAACGTACGCGTCGTTCTCTGATTGAGGCGGCCTTTAGCCAACTAAGCGCAGAGCGCAGCTTCGCTAGTCTAAGTTTACGTGAGGTTTCCCGTGAAGCGGGTATCGCACCGACCTCTTTCTATCGTCATTTTCGTGATGTCGATGAGCTGGGTTTGACCATGGTTGATGAGAGCGGCCTGATGCTGCGTCAACTGATGCGTCAGGCGCGTCAACGTATCGCCAAGGGCGGCAGTGTGATCCGAACATCGGTATCGACGTTTATGGAGTTCATTGGCAATAATCCCAACGCATTTCGTTTATTACTGCGTGAAAGGTCGGGAACATCTTCCGCCTTTCGTGCTGCTGTCGCCCGTGAGATTCAACATTTCATTGCGGAACTTGCGGACTACTTGCAACTCGAAAATCATATGCCACGCAGTTTTACCGAAGCGCAGGCAGAAGCGATGGTGATTATTGTTTTTAACGCCGGTGCGGAGGCGCTGGATGTAGATCTTGCCCAGAGACGTCAGTTGGAAGAACGGCTGGTGTTACAGCTGCGTATGATATCCAAGGGTGCTTATTACTGGTATCGCCGCCAGCAAGAAAGAACGGCGGTAACACCAACGAATGTTGAAGTGATTGGAGATGATGATGGAAGAACAGTTACATCATAATAAACCGCTGCGTCAGGAGAAAAGTACTTTGCTGCTGGCGTTGATTGCTGGCCTGTCGATTAACGGTACCTTCGAAGCATTGTTTAGCTCTGTCGTGGCATTTTCAGTTTTCCCGATAATAGCGCTAGTGCTTTCTGTGTATTGTTTGCACTTGCGTTATCAAAAATGTGAAATGCCTGCCGGTATTCCGATTTTAGCCGCGGCGAGTTTTATGTTGGGTCTACTGCTTTACAGTGCGCTAATCCGTGCTCAATACCCGCAATTAGGTTCGAATTTCCTACCTGCGGTGATTTGTGTGGTGTTGGTGTTCTGGATTGGTTATCGCTTGAAGAAGCTGAAGCTGCAAGAGAACTAACATTGTATGCATGAAAGATGCAAAAGGGCGGCCTGATAAACAGCCGCCCTTTTTTATGTTTCAGACTAGTGGATTCTATTAGTCAGCGACTCTTTCCAATAGCACGCCACATTCCATATGGTGCGTATAAGGGAACTGGTCAAACAGCGCCAAACGGGTAATACGGTGCGTCTTACTCAAAGTTTGCAGGTTATCGCACAGCGTATCTGGGTTACATGAGATGTACATGATGCGCGGATAGCCTTGTACTAATTTGACAGTATCTTCATCAAGCCCACTGCGCGGCGGGTCGACGAAAATGGTTTCGCACTGGTAACTGGTTAAATCAATGCCTTCAAGACGGTTAAAGGTGCGTACGCCGTTCATCGCCTGAGTAAAGTCTTCAGCGGCCATGCGAATAATCTGCACGTTATCGATATGATTGGCGGCAATATTAAACTGCGCGGCGGCAACCGATGGCTTAGCAATTTCTGTGGCCAGTACACGATTAAAATTGCGTGCCAGCGCCAGCGAGAAGTTGCCGTTACCGCAATACAGCTCCAGTAAATCGCCGCGTGAGCCTTTAGTCGCGTTGATTGCCCATTCCAACATTTGAATGTTCATTTCAGCGTTAGGTTGAGTAAAGCTGTTCTCTACCTGGCGGTAAATCATATCCTGACCGGCAACCGGCAAGACTTCATCGATGTAATCGTTGTCGAGCATTATCTTGGTTTTTGTCGCCCGACCAATCAACTGCAGATCAAAACCATCAGCACGCAGCTTGTCTCGCAGTGCAATTGCCGCCTGCTGCCATTCATCATCTAGCTTCCGGTGGTAAAGCAGAGAGGCAATAATCTTGCCGCTGCGTGTCGAGAGGTAATCAATCTGGAAAATTTTATGGCGCAGAACCTGGTGCTGTTTGATCTCCTCAATCAGCACTTTCATCAGTCGGTTAATCAACTCGCTGGCAACAGGGAAGCTATCGACACGGATCCGTGCTTTGGTCTGCTGATCAAACATAATGTGGTATAGATCGCCTTCGTCATGCCATACGCGAAATTCGGCACGCATCCGATAATGTTTTACCGGGGAACGAAAGACTTCAACTGCCGGCGCATTAAATGGCGACATAAGCGCCGTGAGACGGGCGGTCTTTTCCGCCAGTTGGTCGTCGTATTGTTCAATGGGCAGGTTTTCAGGTGTCATCTTATTCTCGTCTTACGGGGGAAATGAGCAAACTTTGCGGGGGATTGTAGGGATTGCACTCATTATGTCCAGTTTTGTTGTATTTACTTTCTATAACGTTGGATGGGCATCTAGAATTACTTATGTGTAAATCGTAGGGTTCGTGTCCGGTATCTGAAACCTACGGATAATTACGCCGCAATATTCACCATTGTCGTATCAACATGAAGGTGATGTTCTGCGGTATCACTCATTAAGCCTGAGCTTATATTTAGATACTTTCTCAATGACAATAATAAAACCAGTAATGCTGACAGTTTTATCTGTTACAGCCTTTTCAGGGTGGGCGCAAGATAATGCCACAGCAACACCAATAGATAGTAAAGATGATAGTAACACCATGGTGGTAACGGCCAACCGCTTCCCGCAGCCTGTTTCTAGCGTATTAGCCGCGACGACGGTGGTGACGCGCGAAGACATTGACCGCTGGCAGTCAAAAACGCTAATAGACGTTATGCGACGTTTGCCGGGCGTGGATATTGCGCAATATGGTGGGATGGGCCAGCTCAGCTCTGTGTTCATCCGGGGAACCAACTCTAACCATGCTTTAATTCTTATCAACGGTATCCGCTTAAATCAGGCGGGAGTGACGGGATCATCCGATCTTAGCCAAATTCCTATCTCGCTGGTTCAAAAGATTGAGTATATCCGTGGTCCGCGCTCGGCGGTTTATGGCTCTGATGCGATTGGCGGTGTGATCAACATTATCACTACCCGGCCACAAAATGGTTCAACGCTTTCAGTGGGAATCGGGTCTAATGGTTATCAATCTTATGATGCATCAACTCAGCAGCAGCTCGGTGATCATACTGTTGGGACCTTTGCCGGCAACTATACCTATACCAAGGGCTATAAAGTGATGAGTAGTGAATCTAATCCGCTTGATTCACAGCGCGATGGATTTATGAGTAAAACACTTTACGGCTCATTACAGCACCAGTTTAACGAGCAGTTGAGTGGTTTTATCCGTGGCTATGGTTTCGATAACCGCACGGCATACGATGCCACTTACCTCGCTAATGGATATGCGTTGCTCGATACTCAACAGCTTTATAGTCAAACTTGGGATACCGGGCTGAATTATCAGCAAGGCATTTATTCCACCCAGCTTGTTGGCAGCTACAGCCATACTAAAACCTATAACTACGATCCGCGTTATGGCCAATATGATGCGTCTGCCACATTGGATGATATCCAACAATATAATGCGCAGTGGGGAAATACCTTTGAGGTGGGTAATGGAGCCATTAGCGGCGGGGTAGATTGGCAGAAGCAAACCACGGCACCAGGCACCAACTATTTATCCTATGGTTATGAGCAGCGTAATACCGGTGTCTATGCAACAGGACGACAGCTGGTTGGGCCGGTGACGTTAGAAGGTGCGGTTCGAAGCGATCATAATTCTCAGTTTGGCCAGCATGCAACGTGGCAGAGCAGTGCATCCTGGGAGTTTATTGACGGTTATAGCGTCTTCGCGTCTTATGGCACGGCCTATAAAGCACCAAACCTCGGTCAGCTATACAGCGACTTCTACGGCAATAGCAATCTTCGCCCTGAAGAAAGTAAGCAATGGGAAAGTGGTTTTGAAGGTTTAACTGGCCCAGTGACCTGGCGTGTCAGTGGTTATAAAAATGAGATAACCAATCTTATTCAAAGCGATCCTAATACCTTCCGTTATTACAATATCGGTGCAGCGAATATTAAAGGTGTTGAAGCGACGGCATCTTTCGATACGTGGAATGTCAGTCACCATATCTCTTATGACTATGTTGATGCACGCGATACTGATACCAATGCGGTGTTGGCTCGTCGTGCTAAGCAACAGGTGAAGTATGAGCTTGATGGCAATGTCGCAGACTTTGGTTGGGCGTTGACCTACCACTATTTGGGCCAGCGTTATGATACTGACTACAACACGTATCCGGCGCAAACCGTGAAGTTGGGCGGGGTGAGTTTATGGGATGCGGCGGTTTCTTATCCGGTTACAAAACAGCTGACGGTTCATGGTAGAATTGCCAACCTCTTTGATAAAGATTACGAGACGGCTTATGGCTACCAAAACCCAGGGCGCGAATACTTCCTCTCTGGAACTTATACCTTCTGATAGCGGTTTAACTCCCGCTCGCCCAACGGCGCTGGTGTTTGATTCCGGCGTTGGTGGGTTGTCGGTATATCATGAAGTCCGGCAGATGCTGCCGGATCTTCACTATATCTATGCTTTCGATAATGTCGCCTTCCCTTACGGCGAGAAGTCCGAAGAGTTTATTGTTGAGCGCGTGGTGGAGATAGTCAGTGCGGTGGCACGGCGTCATCCAATCTCCATCATCATCATCGCCTGTAATACCGCAAGTACCGTTTCTCTCCCTGCTTTACGCGCCCGCTTTGATTGTCCCGTGGTTGGTGTTGTTCCTGCTATTAAGCCTGCGGCTAAACTGACGCGTAATGGTTTGGTTGGACTATTGGCGACACGAGCGACCGTACAGCGTCCTTATACGCATGACCTCATTGAACGCTTTGCGACAGATTGCAAAATCCTGATGTTAGGTTCTGCGGAGCTGGTGGAGATGGCAGAAGCTAAGTTGCATGGCCAGCCAATCGACCTGGCGGTGCTGAAGAAAATTCTGCAACCTTGGCTGCGGTTGCGTGAACCACCAGACACAGTGGTATTGGGTTGCACTCACTTCCCTCTATTAAGTGAGGAGCTTTCACAAGTCTTACCCGACGGTACGCGAATGATTGACTCAGGTTCGGCGATTGCACGCCGTGCACAATGGTTAATTGCAACCGCCTATCCTGATATGCCAGCAGTAAAACCGGATGTAGAGATAGAAAGTCTGGCTTATTGCATGGCACTCGATTCACAAGCACAAAGTTTGCTGCCTGTTTTGCAAGCATATGGGTTGAAAACCATCCAAGAATTGCCGATTTAAAGCCAATTTGACTAAAGATTCAACGGTCAGATAATTATTTGCGATTATTTATCAAAAGGGGGTTGCAGGCTTTCTGAAACTCCCTATAATGCGCCTCCACTGACCGGGAACAACGACTGACAAGTCGCC